>NZ_JBLVPW010000032.1:0-42120 GCF_048286715.1 Flavobacterium kochi | reverse complement strand
CACCGATAATTGTGGTACTGTAAGTCCGACCTTTACAGATGGCACAGTGGTTATCACCGGATGTCTACGTTCACAAACCAGAACCTGGAATGTAACTGATGCCTGTGGCAACGCAGCAGCACCAGTTTCCCGTACAGCAACCTGGACTGTGGATACAACACTACCAGTTATCACTGCTACCGGAACACCGACAAATGGTACTCTGGGTTGTAACCCAACAGCGGATGCCATTGGAGCAGCGCTTGGAACAGCAACAGCAACCGATAATTGTGGTTCTGTAAGTCCGACATTCACAGATGCAGCAGTGGTTATCACTGGTTGTTTGCGTTCACAAACCAGAACCTGGAATGTAACTGATGCCTGTGGCAACGCAGCCGTACCAGTTTCGCGTACAGCAACCTGGACTGTGGATACAACACTACCAGTTATCACTGCTACCGGAACACCGACAAACGGTACTCTGGGTTGTAACCCAACAGCGGATGCCATTGGAGCAGCGCTTGGAACAGCAACAGCAACCGATAATTGTGGTTCTGTAAGTCCGACATTCACAGATGCAGCAGTGGTTATCACCGGATGTCTACGTTCACAAACCAGAACCTGGAATGTAACTGATGCCTGTGGCAACGCAGCCGTACCAGTTTCCCGTACAGCAACCTGGACAGTGGATACAACACTACCAGTTATCACCGCTACCGGAACACCGACAAACGGTACTCTGGGTTGTAACCCAACAGCGGATGCCATTGGAGCAGCGCTTGGAACAGCAACAGCAACCGATAATTGTGGTCCAGTAAGTCCGACCTTTACAGACGGATCTGTGGTTATCACCGGATGTATGCGTTCACAAACCAGAACATGGAATGTAACTGATGCCTGTGGCAACGCAGCCATAGCAGTTTCCCGCACAGCAACCTGGACAGTTGATTTAATTGGACCAACATTTAGTGGTATTGAACCTAATAAAGAGATTCCTGGAGGTGAAGGTGGAGATGGTGACTTATGTTCTCCTACTACAACTATAGGTGGTGTAGCTACTGCAGATGACAGAACTGCTCCTGGTGGTGCTAAAGTTGATATTGACTTTAGTCAACCACGTACAGGTAGTGCTCCTACTGAAGTACTTAATTGGACTAATGGTACTACTACTGCTCAATCTGAATATGTTGAAGGTATGGGGGTTCCTCAAAGACTTTTAATTCAAGGCTTGAAAGGAAATACACACTCTATCAGAATCAGACATGAAGCAGTTAAAAAACAAGATGCTGCCAGACATGGATATGATTTCTTAATGTCTTGGGAACAAGCTGTTGCAACTGCTGGTAACATTGGCAATGGAACCAGAAATGAGTTACAAAACCTACTTGCTCAAGAATGTGATGGACACTGGTCTGGTGCAGGTCAAGCTGCTTGTAAAGCAATGACAACAAGTGCTAAAGCAATTATTCCTGATGTTATGGGTAACCCTCCTAATCAAACTGGTAATAGAAATGTTGATGATGTTATCCAATGTTTTGAATCACAATATGGTGACAGAACTATTGAATTAGAGGGTACTACTGCTATCGCAAATTTGGCTATCAATTTTGATGGTTATTCAGGTAGAGATGGAGGAGATAATTATGCATGGTATACAATCTCATGGACATCAAGCTCTCCTAACGTTATGCTTAAATTAGCTGGTAGACTTGCTCAAGGTGGAGGAAGCTGTGGATATGGAAACTGTCATGGTGCAGGTTCAATCAAAGGTAACCCTTACCACTTTAAACTTGATGCAGTTGATGGTAAAGGTGTAGGTGAAAGAGATAATCAAGTAAAATGTGATGAAGAACAAGTGTGTGATGTTAACATTCCAGTCGAATTTGATACACCAACTGTTACTGATAATTGTACTCCACATCCAACACCGGTAATTGTAAACGATGATGTTGTTACTACTAATCCTGACGGTTCTAAAACCCATTGCAGAACATGGCAAGCCATTGACGATTGTAATAACGCTTCAACGTTTAGCCAATGTATCACCGTCGTTTGTATTGATACAGAAGGATCAAAAGATCCTAAATCAGATGAACCAATAACTTCAAATATTCATTCTGAAACTGCTGGTTTTACTGCTTATCCAGTTCCTTTCAAAGATATTCTTACTATAAAATATGACTTTGATTATAAATCCGATGTGAAAATTGAAGTGTATAATGCGCAAGGTATTTTGGTACTTACAAAAACTGATACAAATAGCTATTTGAACAAAGAAATTATGTTACACCTTCATTCATACAAAGGTCAAGAGCAGGTTTATATTGTGAAAGTAACTACTAACAGAGGAAGCAGTACGAAAAAAGTAATATCTTCAAACTAGTTTTTAATAATTATCTAATCCTAAAAAATGAAATGGATTAGGATATAAAATTAAACCTCGGAAGTTTTTCTTTCGGGGTTTATTTATACTTTGTCTTTTTTTAAATTGATCTTTAGGTTGTTTTGTAAAGCCCCTTTCTGGTAAATAAAAAAGGATCGACCATTGTTTTCTACAATAAAATACCTTTTTGATGATGGAATATTTTATAAATCCGTTGTTATGAAGAGGTTATGTCTTTCTGCAAGTTTTTATTTCCCAAGTTTGCTGTTTTCCTGCTTTAACAACTATGGTATTAAAATTTTATTATCATGGAAAAGAATACACTTCTGACGTTTTTCGAAGTTTTATAGAGCAAAATAATAAGTTGCTTTTTAACTAAAAACATTGTTTCTACATTAAGTTTTTTGAATTTTGAGACTAGATCTTTTGATTCTAATCAGGAATTAGGTAAAATAAAGGATAGTTTATTTCACTATTCAATGATTATTATACTATGTTTTTCTGGATTATTTATGAACACTATAACCTTGGCTCAAACACCACCCTCATAGCCTTCTGATTGTAAAATGGGCTGTACCTCAAACGATGTACAAATCCAAAGGGCCTATTTGGTAGATGTAAATGGAGTTGAATTACCTCCCAATTTTACATGTCAGGGTGTTACAACTGTAAGACTGGTTTTGGAATTAACCACTAAAACACCAAGAGTAGGTGTGGTTATTTTTGCGAACGTTAAAGATTTTACAGGTAATGTAATTGGACAAACAATACTTGCAAATCCGAAAGAATGTTTTGGAATTACTCTAAACCAGCCCACCAATACAGTTAAGTTTACTCAAACTTTTGGTTGGACTTGTGGAGCCCCAATTGTATTAACTAATGTATTCATTGGATGAGAACCCGGGAACATCGATTTCTGTGTAGGTAGTCCTAATTTTAGATGTCCGGCAACTTCATCTAAATGCTATTCTTTGCCTCCCGGACAATATATTACTGTTCAGATTCCAACTGCCAATCCAACAGAGGTTGCCAAGTGTTCTACAGATCCAGGTGGGAACACTGCAATATTTAACCTGACAAGTTTAAATTCAACCGTAATAGGTTCGCATTTAAATTGTAATTATTTTAAATGCTCAATCTTCACGACCTCCGAACTCAAAGCTTTAGTACCGCTTTCATTCATAGTTTGCTTTACGGTTACTTTAATCTTATCATATTGAGGAGTAGGAAACTTCATCAGGTCTGAAATGTTTTTATACCCGAAAGCCTGTGCCAATAATGCAATATGACGCGTTGAATATTTGTGTCGTTGAGTAAATGATTCAACATTACTTACAAAACTTTTAGCGACTCCCATTTTTAAACTGAGCTCATCTTGTGACCATTTTTTATTTCCACGTAACTTTTTTACGTGATTTATTAAGTCAAAATCAAATTGAGTAGTATCGAAAGTAATATTTTTTATCATAATTTTTAAAAAATAATAACCCAATATGTTGGGTTGTAAATAGTTTTCATTATATTTGTTCTAGCGAATTGACAATTAGCCTTTTTTGGCATAATTAAAACGATGTTTTCTCGAACCGAAACGACCAATTTTTTCTTCGAGAGTATCGTGAAGTCGCTCCATGTCAAAAAGTTTCTTACTTTTGCATACGGCATGCGAGCGGTTCTCACGTTAACTTTAGAAGAAAACTTTTAAATCGAAAGATTTAAAAGACGGGTTTGGTCGCCCACGGTTCTAAAGTGTGAGGCCGCTCCTTGCTTTTTTCGGCAAGTATCCTTCATACCAAGAAATACATCGTTCTATAATCATAAACCTATAAATTATGAGAACGATTTTTTTATGTACAACCGTTATTAAACCGCCTTAACTACTTGCTAAAGGCAAACTGCCTTTTGTTATCCCAAAAATGAAATAAACATTGTGTTAGGATAGGACAAACACCGAGAAGTATTCTCATCATAGACACTTCCTCCATCAGAATTTTAGTACTGATGTGTTTAACTCTACCTTGATATGAAAAAAGGGAATTATATAAAAAATAATCCCCCATATATCTAATCTCATCTCAACCCAAACCTAAAATGCTTTTGGTACTTAGATTTAAGCTTTTCCTCTTTAAACTCGCACTTTAAAAGTATTGCCTTTATTTCTATTTTCCAAATGGTATATTAAAATCTTTAGAGTTTGTTTCAGAAAGGGGAGCAAAAGGAGTTTTTAAAGAGAAAAACAAATAGTGTATTCATCAAAATAAAAAATAATTTCTTAGTTGGAAGTAAACACTTATGCCGAACGGCAACTAAAAACGGGGACTAAAAACTTTAAAAAACCGCCTATGATTATATAGGTCATTCATAACTGTAAACTCCTGCACCGAAAGGTCCTTTGAATAAAACACCTAGTTAATTTAATTTGAATTTGTTAATAAAAGGTGCAGGTTATTTAGTTGCACATACCAAACACAAACTAACCGCAACCCTTCGCCTATGACAAAATAAAGGCTTATGCCTTCGCGGAAAAGCACAAAAAAGACCCTCTAACTCGTCTGGAAACTAGTATAGAGGACCATCGCTAACAAAACTAACGTCTCATTTAACTATACTGATATTATGAAATGAGAATAACACTAATGCGATGCAAGCATCAATAACTATTTGCGAATTATATATGACCGATAAAAAACAACACATGAAAATTATTTCATTAAATAAAGGGTTAGGAGGTGATCCTGAAAATCAATCTTCCTTTTTCATACCACCATTACGCCAGATATCAATGGTTATACAACTGGTTTTATAGCATCCAAAAATTGATAAAATGAAATACTACAAACAAATAAAAGTTGTATTAATAGTGGGATTAATAGCACTTATATGCCTTTGGCTTTATGGTTGCGAAATAAAACGGCCGTTTTTAATGATGTAAAAACAGGTATAGCAGCCCTTTCCGACTGCTAAGCCCAAATGCAGGATTATAGTATGATTACTGGGAAACACCGAAAGGTCTTTTGTAATATCTAATAATCATAAACTAACACTTAAACCTATGCACTTATGATATAGTAAAAAACACCATCCTTAAAGACTTTAAGACATTCGATTGGATGACTTTAAGACTAAAGAAAAAGGCCTTCTAACTCGTCCCGAAACCAGAATAGAAGGCCACAGCAAAACAAAACTCGCATTTCATTTAACCAAACCAATATTATGAAAATTAATTTATTAAACAAAGGGTTGGGAGCACTTTGGTATCCGCTTATTTTTAGCTTATGCCTATGTTGTAACTCAGCCTTAGCTCGCAACGCCTTGCGGTTTTCCGTTTCTCAACAACAATCTCAGATCAATGGTACTGTAAGCGATGGCACTAGCCCGTTACCGGGCGTTAGCATTTCAGTAAAAGGGCAGCAAAAAATGGTCGTTTCTGACTTCGACGGGAAATTCACTATAACGGTATCACCCAACGACATTCTTATTTTTACTTACATTGGTTTTAGGACCGTTATGATTCCGGTTGAAGGCCGTTCTATAATCAATATTAAAATGCAGGAAGACGCAACTACGCTACAGGAAGTCAAAATCAATGCGGGCTATTATTCTGTCAAAGAAAGCGAACGCACCGGTAGTATTTCTAAAATCACGGCAAAGGATATTGAAAAACAACCTGTAACGAATGTGCTTGCTGCTATGCAGGGCAGAATGGCTGGTGTGAGTATTACGCAGACTACAGGAGTACCTGGAGGGGGATTTGATATCCAGATACGAGGGCTGAACAGCGTACGAAGCAATGGCAACAACCCACTTTATATTATTGACGGAGTGCCTTATTCTACCGATCCGATAGGAAGCGGGCAGGCATCTCCAGTATTGCCCGGACAACCAAGCCCGCTGAACAGCATCAATCCCGAACAGATTGAGAGCATAGAAGTATTGAAGGATGCTGATGCTACGGCCATATATGGTTCTCGTGGTGCCAACGGTGTTGTGTTGATTAGCACCAAGAAAGGCAAGGGGGGAGGGACGCAATTTACCGCCAATGTTTCAAAAGGGGTGGGGAGTGTTACCCGATTTATGGATTTGTTGAATACCCCACAGTATCTTGCCATGCGTGAACAAGCCTTTGCAAATGACGGCATCAGTCCTTTACCTAACCAAGCCTACGATGTGAACGGCACTTGGGACCGGAACCGTTATACAGACTGGCAGGAAACACTGCTAGGAAACACGAGTGAAATAACCACACTATCTTCTTCTGTTTCGGGAGGTTCAGCAGGCACACAGTATCTTGCCAGCGGAAGTTTCAACAAACAGACGACGGTGTTTCCTGGTGATTTCAATTATAAGAAAGCCAATTTTAACCTGAATGTAAACCATGAGTCTGAAAACAAACGCTTCCGTTCGATCTTTACGGTAGGCTATACCATCCAGCATAATCTTCAACCCCGTGGTGATTTGATGACCTCGGCTTTGGCACTGGCACCCAACGCACCTGAACTCTACAAAGCAGACGGGAGCCTGAATTGGGAAAATAGCACATGGATAAATCCGTTAAGTAGCCTTGAAGGCGAATATGAGGCAAAAACCTATGATCTGATTGCCAATTCAGTATTATCATACCAGATCAGTAAAAATTTTGAAATTAAGTCGAATTTTGGCTATACCTCCACCGATAACAATGAAACTGCAGCATTACCTTCCACACAGTATGATCCTGCCTATGGCGTAGGAGCTGCCTATTCAGTCTTGAAAGTCGGAACCCTATCCCGTAAATCATGGATTATTGAACCGCAACTTAATTACAAGGAACAGTTTGGGAAAATGGGCTTGGATGTATTGGTAGGAAGCAGCTTTCAATCCCAACAAGGAAGAATGAGGGATGACCTTGGACAAGGCTTTTCAAGCAATAGCCTTATCTATAACCTTGCCTCAGCCTCGGTAAAAAGTATATTGCTGAGCCAAGAGCAGGAGTACCGTTATGCGGCCCTTTTTGGAAGGATAAACCTCAACTGGAACGGCAAGTATATAGTGAACCTGACGGGGAGACGTGACGGCTCCAGCCGATTTGGACCAGGCAAGCAGTTTGCCAGCTTTGGTGCTATAGGCGGAGCATGGCTTTTTTCACGTGAAGATCTGTTGAAGGACAGCAAAATAGTAAGCTTTGGCAAGATCAGGGCAAGCTATGGCGTGACAGGAAGTGACCAGATAGGTGATTACCAATACCTAGACACTTATGGTTCTACCGGTAGTAACTATGGTGGTATCATAGGGCTGGAGCCTACACGACTCTTTAACCCCGCGTTTGGATGGGAAACCAACCGAAAGCTTGAGGCTGCGGTGGAAGCAGGGTTTTTAAACGACCGCATTTTTATTACGGCTGGTTATTACAAGAATCGCTCCTCGAACCAACTGGCAGGAATGCCATTGCCGGGAACAACGGGATTCTCTTCGATACAATCTAATCTGGCCGCTACGGTGGAGAATAAAGGATTTGAAGGGACTTTGAGAACTGTTAATGTACAGATCCAAGATTTCAATTGGACAAGTAACCTGAATATAACCGTTTCGCGCAACAAGCTGGTTGCATTTCCAGACCTTGAATCCTCGACCTACAAAAACATTTATTCTATTGGAGAACCCTTAAATATCAAAAAGGTATATCAATTTACTGGAGTCGATCCCGCAACGGGTCTCTATACCTTTGCGGACCGGGATGGCGATGGAAAAATTACCTTTAACGGTGATCGTACGTTGGTAAAGGATTTTAATCCTAAATTTTTTGGAGGCCTTCAAAACAGTTTCCGCTATAAAAAACTGCAATTGGATTTTTTATTCCAGTTTGTGAAGCAGGAGAATTACAACGCTACCGCCTTTTTTGCCCCTGCCGGTCTGTTATCGCAACAACCTACAACAGTTCTTGACAGTTGGAAACAGCCGGGAGACATAGCCTCACACCAAATGTATACTACGGGAGCGAATGGTGAGGCGGCTAATGCGGCAAGCCGATATGCGAGCAGTGACGCGGCAATTAGTGATGCGTCCTATATACGGTTGAAAAACATTTCACTTTCCTATGATCTTCCTCTTCAGTTAAAGGATATGCGTTGCAAAGTATTTGTTGAGGGACAGAATCTGTTGACTTTTACCAAGTATGCAGGTGCCGATCCAGAATTCAAATCAGCAGGCTATTTGCCACCACTGCGTGTTCTTAGTGCAGGGTTACAAATCACTTTTTAACTTAAATCTTATGAAAATGAAAAAACATAGTAAGAATATTTGTTCAGGGCTTCCAATACATGCCTGTAGAAAGCCCCTTTTTTTATCGCTATATGTGCTTGTGCTTGGCTTGTTGCTGAATGGTTGTGACTCCTTTGTTGAAGTTGACCTTCCAAGTGACCAGCTTATCGCCAATGGAGTCTTTGAAGAAAAGTCGACTGCCAACGCTGCGATGACAGAAGTTTATGCCAAAATAAGAGGAGCCGGATTATTGACCGGTTCTGCCGATGGGCTTTCGGTTGCATTGGGCAACTATAGTGATGAGCTTGATTTTTATGGCGAATCCTATCTTGGTACCTTATCGTATTACAATAATTCGTTAACCGCTGCCAATGTTGATGTAAAAAGCTTGTGGGACAGCAGTTATAATCAAATTTATTCGGCGAATGCCATTATAGAAGGAGTAGAGCACTCAAAGACACTTCCGCAGGAATCCAAAGATCAGCTCAAGGGAGAAGCGCTCTTTGTGCGAAGCCTTATCCATTTTTATCTTGCCAATATTTTTGGAGCCGTGCCCTATGTAAGCACAACGGATTATAAGACGAACAGCAATGTTGCAAGAACTGCTGTAGCTGACGTTTATGCTAAAGCAAAAGCTGATTTGGAAACAGCCATCTTACTGTTGCCTGAAAACTATGTTGTTGCAGATCGGACACGCCCCAATAAATACACGGCACTGACTTTGCTGGCCCGTGTAGCGCTTTATGAGGGATCGTGGGATGAAGCATCAAACGCCGCATCTGCCGTGCTGAATAATACGCAACTGTATGCATTTGAAAACAATCTTTCGAAAATTTTTCTGAATAGCAGTACCACTACTATATGGCAATTAAGTCCCGAAAATGAAGGAGGTAACACCTATGAAGGTGCCAGTTTTATTTTTACTGGCGCAGCACCTCCGCTTTCGGCTATCAGCATGGGATTGATGTCGGGTTTTGAGCCGGGCGACCTTCGTAAAGCAGCATGGACCAAAGCAGTGACAAACGGAAGCCAGACTTGGTACCATCCCTTTAAATACAAACAAAAGGAAAATACATCCACCTCGATGGAATTTTCCATCATTTTCAGAACCGGCGAACTTTACCTAATTAGGGCGGAAGCCAGGGCTAGGGCAGGAGACCTGATTGGGGCCAAGGAAGATTTGAATATCATTCGCAATACTGCAGGACTTGCTGATACCAATGCCATTTCGCAGGAAGAAATCCTGCAGGCTATCTTACGGGAAAGAAGGATCGAACTGTTTACCGAATTTGGTCATCGCTTCTTTGACCTGAAACGATTTGGAGTTATTGATCCGGTACTTTCGGCTGTAAAACCCGGCTGGGATAGCAATGACGTATTGTTTCCCATTCCGGAAACGGAAATTGGTTTAAACCCGAATTTGGAACCTCAAAATTCAGGATACTAATGGTGCCCGTCTATAACATTAAAAATTTCATCTTTATTAGTTTAATTTGTTTTCTTTCTGCCTGCCCGGTTTTCGGGCAGGTCAAGAAAGTAAAGCTATTGACACAGGATGATTATGGTAAGTGGAGCCAAATGATCCGGGAGGGTATCTCTGATAATGGCAATTGGGTGCAGTACCAGCTGGTCTATGATTCAGGTAAGGATACGCTGTTTGTGAGGAATACGAAAGGCAAAGAGGTTTTGGCTGTTGCAAAAGGCTATGATGGACAATTTTTTAACCAGAACTCGTTTGTTTATATGCTTCCTGATAAAAAAATCGGGATTTCAAACCTAATGAATGCGAAGGAAAAGAAGATTGAAGGTGTTGGAAGTTATCAGATTGCGGGCAAAGGAGGTTTTCTGGTACTTGCTTCCAATGAAGAAGACGCAGCAACAACCATAAAGGTATTAGATTCCGATCTCACGGTAATTGAAACGATAAAAAGTGTCAGCTCTTTTATGATTAGTCCAGATCGCAACTTACTGCTGTATTGCCATACTGACGATGGAAATAGGAAAGTAACATTGCTGGCCTTTTTGGATCATAAAGTTCAAAAGAAAACAATAGCCTCAGGGAACTATGATTATTCTAATCCAGTCTGGCAAGCCAATAGCAATGCCGTAGCCTTCTTAGGGACGCCAATGCTAAAAACTGATTCATTGGGGCCTGAAGTTTTTTTCTATAAGGTGGCCGAAGATAAAAGTTATAGTTTCAGTATGAGGCAAAATAGTTCTCTTAAAGGATTTGATTTCAATGGTAATAGCAGCTCTTCCCTTATTGTTTCTGATGATGGGATGCGGGTGTTTTTTACACTCAAAGATCAAGAGGAAAGCAGTAATAAGGAACGTGCATCAGATGTTGAAGTATGGAATGCATCAGATTCAAATCTGTATCCATATCTAAAGCAATCTGGTAGACAGGGTGTTAATAAAATGGGTATTTGGGAACCTCTTAGCGGCAGGATACTGATTGCAGGTAAAGGAAAGCAGGATATTTATATGCTTAATGGAGATCAGCAGTATGCTATAACAAGTGATGTATTTCCTTATTTGCCCAGTGACAAGGAAAGGCCTGAAGCAGACTATTATGTTACCAATCTGCTTACTGGAGTGGCCTCCCTTTTTTTACGTCAGGTACCTTTCGAAAATGCTGCTTTGGTATCTTCGCCAAATGGAAAGTCGGTTGCCTACTTTAGGGAAAACCAATGGAAAGTATATAATTTTGCCGACAAGACCCATATTACGATGCCATCTACAGTACCACTTGCGTACAAAGGAGATTATAGTGCACCAAGAAGTCCTTATGGATTTGCAGGCTGGACTGCCGACGGTAATAGATTAGTGTTGTATGACCAATTTGACCTCTGGTCGTTTTCAATAGATGGTAAAGAGAGCAAACGACTTACAAGGGGAAGGGAAGAGGGAATCATTTTCCGTGTTGCCAACATTGGAAATGCCCCTTCAATAGACGAGTCGTGGCTTGTAGAAAAAGGGAAAGAGATTGATGTTGCCAGTGCTATTCTATTGGATGCCCATAGCGAGGATAACGATAAGAGTGGTTATGCTGTTTTATCTCCAAGCGGAAAGTTAAACATCAAGACTTTTACGGATAAGAAACTAAGCAGACTTAAAAAAGCTAAAAATAAGGATATCTTTATTTATAGGCAGGAAGATTATGATTTGCCACCACAAATTATAGTTGGCTCTGGGAATAAATGGAAAGATACGGTTATATTTAAAAGCAATCCTCAACACAGTCAATATCCGTGGGGGCATTCCGAGTTAGTTTCCTATAAAAATAAGGCAGGGGAGTCTTTGCAAGGGGTTTTATTCTTTCCTTTTGACTATCAGCCTGAAAAAAAATACCCAATGGTGGTGCAAATTTATGAAAAGCTAGTCACCACTGTGCATACCTACATTGCTCCTTCCATGTATAACACAACGGGCTACAATACTTCAAACCTGACAAGCCAAGGATATTTCGTACTGCATCCCGATATAAATTATACTATTGGTAATCCTGGTATTTCAGCGGCAGATTGTGTGATTGCTGCCACCAATGCTGTTATTTCAAAAGGTTGTGTTGATCCTCTTAGAATAGGCCTGATTGGTCAATCCTTTGGAGGTTATGAAACTTTTTTTATTGCCTCGCAAACGAAGTTATTTGCGACTGCCATAGCTGGTGCCGGCGTTTCCGATATGAGCAGTTTTTATCTTTCAATGGGATGGAATTATAAGAATCCTGATGCATGGCGTTTTGAATACCAGCAGTTTCGAATGGGCAAAACACTTTTTGAAAATGCGGAAGGCTACAGGAGAAATTCGGCTATTACATTTGCCAGTGATTTTTCAACCCCGATTTTGTCATGGACTGGGGATTCTGACACGCAAGTCAATCCACAGCAAAGCATGATCTTTTATATGGCAATGAGAAGATTGAAAAAGGAGCATGTTATGCTTAGGTATCCCAAAGAAGGCCATGTTATTGTGGCTATGGATCATCAGGCTGATCTGAGTTCAAAAATTATGGATTGGTTTAATCATTATCTTAAAGATTACCCCAAACCAGACTGGAGCAGTCCAGACTAGAAATTATACTAAAAAGCGATGCGGTTAATCATTGATTAACCGCATCGTACTTTAAAATAGAACGAAGATCGTTATATTTTTTTGTAAAGTGTTTGTGGACAAGAGGCATCACTTTGATTTACTTTGCCCGTTAAAGTCTGCAACGATGGTGTCTTGCAGATGTCATTTACGATGGTACTGCACATAATGTCTTGAACACAAGGATGCAGGGCATCTACAAATAAGTAACCACGCTGATCACCCGGTGCAGCTTTTACAGTACCCATTGACATGGTTGCAAATGCTCCTAGCGATCCCAAAATGACAACTGCCAAAGGCATCATCAGTTTTTTAAAATTTGTTCTCATAATAAAAAGTATTAATAGTTATGATCTACTCTGTTACAGGTTTTCGATCGTACTCCTGATACTGCGCAGTATATTTTCAATATTAATTGTCATTTTTTAGTGTTGCCCGAGTTGTTAAATGGTTCAGTAATTTGTAGCAAACAATTTTATCATGGATTATGGCATACAGTTTTCTATTCACTACAATAAAACTGTTCATACTAGATTTACCTATCTTGTAAATCGGAAAGCTTGATTTATAGGAATGGTCCCTTAAATCATATACATCAATGATGCTCGCTTCCTTCCATAGTTGATCCCTTTCGTATTGCCCGGATATAGTGGAATTTACATACAGTAAATTATCACTTACCGCACTCATCTTGTTGACTATCAATGGAGGGTTTGAAAAAGTGTTGATGTTCTTGCTTTTCACTTCAGCTACTTTAATTTGTACTTTGCTTATGGTGTCGATGGTATTGCCTCTGTAGTCAAGTTTGAGATTTTTATGAGCAACTATATACTGATTACGGTAGCGGTAAACATATACAATACGATTATTATTGTTGTCGAAATGCAATGATCCATCTACATCGAAAATTCCATCAATTTGTGTTTGGAGAAGTTCTTCGGAATGATTCTCTAAACGATGGCTTAGGCTTGTTGTACCAAGGATACTTTTTCCTGTTTTCTGATCAATAAAGCGGACCGCAACGTTGTCTTCGGCAATTGGCTCCAGATGTGAAAAATATTTTCCGGTACTTAAAACTAATTTTGCATTCCAGTCGTGAATATTTCCCTTAAATATATAAGGGATGTTTCCCTCAAACATGTAAAAATTATTCTCAAATACTTTAACCATAGGGGTATGGAAGGGCAGTTTTTTGTTGTTTGGAATTATCTTATAGGTTTTTCGGTTTGTTAAAGCTGTATCCAACTCCATTACTTGTAAAGGAGCGGTGCTGTTTCCTAAATAAATTTTTCCATTACTGCTCCCTGCAAAATAATAAGAGTTGTATCCCAAATCTGCCTTATATTTTTCCTGCGCCACATGTTGTGGAAATCTTCTGATAAATGTATTTGCATAATGGATGATCTTTTCTGATCTATTAAAAAGTAATACCACTATAGCTGTGCCAGCAATTGTGCAAAAAAACATCAATACTATCTTGCTCTTAATTTTCATGATTGGTTTTTATTTGTAATTGTTTTTGTGTTTTGTATCGGTACAAAAATTATCGCTATTCCTATAAGCACAACAAATATGATGTTAAAAATAAGGTGCTGGTTCCATGTCATTTTTTCAAGTACACCCCCGCATGAACATGGAACGAAAGCACTGTAATTAAGGATAATATAGATGTAGGCCGTAAACATTACCATTAGTGTAAAGGAACCTAATAATGAAACGAATCGTAGTCTTGGGATGAACAGTCCAAGAGCCAAAGCTATTTCAGTCAATGGCACTGTCACGGACACCCAGCGTGCAAATGCACTAAGTAAAGGTGATTGACCAAGTTGAATGACAAAATTTTCATAATCAAGTCCTTTACTTGTAGCAGCATAAATGAAAAGTAATGCCGTTAAATAGCAAATTATAATCATCAACGTATTCCTTATGTTTTTAATCTGGTTCATTTTTCTGATTTTTAGTTTGGGGAACTTTTATAATTAAAATTTTTATACCCGATTATCCATTTTTATTACTGCATTTGGGGCAATAAATTTAGTATCGTATTCAAATTCCATTAAATGAAAAAAGCATTTTATTTATGATTTAATTATTTGGACTTGAAACTGAAGCAAAACTACAACAGTCTGTTTGATAACGTGTTACCGAAATCCGGCATGAATTTGTCAAAATCCGCAATTTTAGTTAAAGTTTTTAAAAAAGCATCGTTGAAATAAAATTGATGAATAAAAAAAGTGCCAAATAAACAAATATTGTTTATTTGGCACCCAGTTATTTTCTTCTTTTATAATTTGTTATTACTTCCCGGTTTCGCTCAATGTCTTCAATTTCTCATTGAGTTCTATAAGTCCGGCTTTTTGTAAACACTCATCTCCAAACAGTTTTAATTCCTGAAGATTTTCTTCTGGAACACTTGTCATGAGAATCGATGGTTTATCATCGTCTTTAGCAGCTAATCCACGTCCAATAACATGGTTTAACAACAGCACATTTTTTCGTGAAATTTTCAAATCAATCTTCACTACGTCATTCATTCCAGGGATACTAAGTACAGTATCAAAAACCTTGGCCACATCATTTGTTGTCATAATCTTCACGTTTTTAATTAATAATTTATTCTATAAAGATATAAAGTCGTTTATGAATTTTGATAGGTAAAATTTACCTATGATAGGTAGAATCCATACCACTTACTTAATTTTGTATCTGATTTAAATGCTGAACATTAAAATGTACTATAGGATTTTAGATAAACGGAGTTACAGAAATGTGCTTTGAATTTGATATAAAATGTGTCAATTAAAAATGGTTTTAAAAACGATTTTCAAGAGTATAAAATTTGATAATCATATTTCAAAAGAAGCGGTTTATCAAATGGAAGTTCATGGTAAATAAAAAAGTTCTGAAATGGTGATTTCATTTAAGTATTTTAATGACAACCATCACCCTTTAAAATAAACAGCCAAAACCTTCCTTAAACAAGTCAGGATTTGGTTGTTTTAAAATTGGTTTATTGCTTTGAAAGAGCACGTTCTTTTATGGGAAATTGAGGAGTAAATTCAATTTTGTAATTATCCAGTTATAATGGTTTTTAAATTATAGACAGTGTGCACTTTCCTTGACTACCGAAAGTGATGATAAAATGCCCTTTATATAAGTCATCGAGAATTTAATGACTGAATTGATAGTTCCTATGAATGGCTGAAATACCACTAGTAGCATATCATGTATTATAAAAAGAGGCTATGAATGAGAAATTTGACTTTTGAGCATTTTTGAAATACTGAAATGTCTGAGGAATATTTAAAGTAGCTGGAAGATTGCAACGTTTCTGCAATCGGCAAGATGTCCTGTTGTTTAACAACAGATTCTTGCTGCTCTATACTCGGGACTCGTTAGCAGTGACACTGAAAGGATCAAAAGAGTTTGATAACAATGAAAATGAGAGATGATGGAAAGAGAAAATTCAAACAGAACACGCATTGTCGGGTTACGGTTTACACCCGAAGAGTATGCGAAAATTGAACGCAAATGGAAGGCAAGCACTTGTCGCAAGCTGAGTGACTACATTCGTAAACACCTATTTGACAAACCGATAAACACCACTTTTAGGAATCAGTCTTTAGATGATATGACCCTTGAAATGATGCTGCTATATAAGCAATTAAATGCCATCGGAAACAACTTCAACCAAGCGGTAAAAAAGCTGCATACCCTTGACCAAATCCCTGAATTTAAAGTCTGGATTATCAGTTCTGAACAGGATAAAAAAATCCTTTTGAACAAGGTTGAAGAAATCAAAATATGCATCCAAAAAATCTCAGAAAAATGGTTGCAATCATAAAAACAGGACACTCTATCCACAAGGTTTTCTATTACAATGAAAACAAAGTAAAAGAGGGCGTAGCAGCGTGTGTTGGTGCCGGAAATTATCCAATTGATGTGGATAAAATGAGCGGTACGATAAAACTGAATCGTTTTCTAAAACAGTTGGAATTAAATGAAAATGTAAAGCGAAACAGTGTGCACATCTCATTGAATTTTCATCGTTCGGAAAATCATTCCAAAGAAAAATTAATGGCTATTGCGGATACTTATATGGAGAAAATAGGTTTTGGAAAACAACCTTATCTGGTATACCAGCATCACGATTCCGGGCATCCGCATCTCCATCTGGTCTCCATAAATGTAGAGAGGGATGGCAAGCGAATCGACATGCAAAATATCGGTCGAAACCGATCTGAACCAGCGCGAAAAGAAATCGAAGAACTTTTTGGACTTGTTAAAGCGCAAGGACGTCAAAATAATCAAGATTTTGAACTCCAACCTATCATCTCAGGAAAGGTTCACTATGGGCGAAACGAATCCAAAAAAGCTATTGCAAATGTATTGGTCCAGGTGCTTTCATCGTATAAATATACCAGCCTTCCGGAGCTGAATGCAGTGTTACAACAATACAATGTTTTGGCAGACAGAGGCAATGAAAATTCAAGAATGTTTAAGTCAAAAGGATTAATGTACCGGATACTGGATGAAAATGGCAAACTTATCGGTGTACCCATCAAGGCCAGTCTCTTTTACAACAAGCCAACCCTGAAATTTTTAGAAGGAAAATTTGCATCCAATACCATTGGCCAAATTTCCGATATGAGAAGGGTAAAAAACGCCATTGATATGGCATTTTTAAGAACGAAAATATCACTTACAGAAATGGTACAACTACTGGAAAAAGATGGAATCAATACAGTTTTTAGAAAAAATGCAGAAGGATTACTTTATGGGATTACTTATGTAGACCATACTACAAAATGTGTTTTTAACGGTAGTAAGCTGGGCAAACAATACAGCGCTAAAGCAATTCAGGAACGTTGTGAATCAATTAGCCCAGTGGAACAAAAAATGGGAAGTTCAGATAGTGAAAAATCACAGGGAATTACATCTCAAACGACTCATTCGAAAATCAATACGACTTCGTTTGGTGATGATTTTCAAAGTAATAAATCAGTTGGATCCGATTTAGTAGTGGGGCAATTATTGGATATGCTTACGCAATCCGAACAAACGGCTAATTACGTTCCATACCAACTCAAAGGCAAAAAGAAAAAAAGAAGAGGACAGTCTAATAATCAATAAAATTGAAATTATGGCTATGCAGACAGGAGAAAACGAACAGGCATTGAGGAAGATACTCGACATGACCAGACTAATCAGCATCATTGTTTTGGTGATCCATTTTTATTATTACTGCTACGCTGCCTTTCGGGAGTGGCATCTCGTTAGCGGGTTCAGTGATAAAATTATGGACAATATTCACCATACAGGATTGTTCAGTAATTTTCATAAATCCAAACTCTTTGCATTGGGATTTTTGATGATTTCCCTAATAGGTGCTAAAGGACGTAAAGATGAAAAACTGAATTATAAAACGGCCTTTGCTTATATAATTACGGGTATCCTAATTTACTTTATAAGCTATCTTTCATTATATCTGAAAATAGAAATAGTACAGGCAGCGATTGCTTATATAACTATTAGTTCAGTTGGATTTCTTTTGGTGCTTTCCGGAGGTACTTTGCTCTCGCGTATTATAAAAAACAGGCTCAATCAAAAGGATATTTTTAATACCGAAAATGAGACCTTTCCTCAAGAAGAAAGGCTTTTAGAGAATGAATATTCCATTAACCTTCCAGCTAGATATCATTTAAAAGATAAGGTACGAAACAGTTGGATAAACATCATTAACCCTTTTAGGGCTTTGATGGTTCTGGGCACCCCTGGCTCAGGGAAGTCTTACTTTGTAATTCGACATGTTATTACCCAGCACATACGCAAAGGCTTTACTATGTTTATTTATGATTTTAAATTCGATGACCTTTCCAAAATTGCCTATAATACCTGGCTCAAATACAAACATCTTTATCCTAAACCACCACAGTTTTATGTTATTAATTTTGACGACCTGACCCGAACACACCGATGCAATCCATTGGAGCCTTCAGCCATGAGTGATATTACTGATGCTTCTGAATCAGCACGCACCATTCTGTTAGGATTAAATCGGGAATGGATCAAACGTCAGGGAGATTTTTTTGTGGAATCACCGATCAATTTCCTTTCTGCTATAATATGGTATTTGAGAAAATACAAAGACGGCGAGTTTTGCACGCTTCCCCATGTTATAGAACTCATGCAGGCAGACTATGATAGCTTGTTTACCTTGCTTAGAACTGAAAAAGAAATTGAGGTACTCATCAATCCTTTTGTAAATGCCTACCTCAATAATGTAATGGACCAATTGGAAGGTCAAATCGCTTCGGCAAAAATCGCAATGGCGAGGCTTTCTTCTCCGCAATTGTATTATGTTTTATCAGGTAATGATTTCACATTGGACATCAATAATCCGGAGGAACCAAAAATTGTATGCATGGGGAATAATCCACAGAAGATACAAATTTACGGTGCTGTATTATCACTTTATGTAAGCAGATTGGTAAAGTTGGTCAACCAAAAAGGCAAACAGAAAAGCAGCCTGATATTCGATGAATTTCCGACTATATATTTGAACAATATGGATAGTTTGATTGCTACTGCTAGAAGTAATAAAGTAGCTACTTGTTTGGGTATTCAGGACTTCAGCCAGTTGCGTAAAGATTATGGACGAGAGCAAGCCGATGTGATTATGAACATCACCGGAAATATCGTCAGCGGACAGGTTACAGGAGATACAGCCAAGCAATTATCAGAGCGTTTCGGAAAGATTCTGCAGGACAGAGAAAGTCTTTCTATTAATAGCGGTGATACGTCAATTAGTCGTTCCAAACAATTGGAATCAGCAGTGCCTCCTTCCAAAATTTCCGGACTTAGTTCCGGTGAATTTGTAGGTATGGTAGCTGATGATCCCGATTGTAAAATTGAACTCAAAACATTTCACTGTGAAATTGTGAATGACCATAAAGCATTGAAAAACGAACAGGATGATTATAAAGATATTCCCGTTATTCGGAAAGTCGATAACGCAATGGTACAACGCAACTACTTGCAGATAAAACAGGACATCAAGGACATTATTTATTCTGAAAAAGAAAGACTATTAAATGATTTTGGACTGGCACATTTGGTTGTCAAGAAGTAATTTTAATTAAAAAAACTTAAATTATTAAAATGATGTTACAAGAACAATTTACTGATATTATCCAATTGATAAGACAGTCAAGATCAAAAGCGATTACAGCAATCAATACCGAAATGATCAATCTCTATTTGAACATTGACCAATACATTCATACAAGGAAGAATTGATTCATTTATATGATTTTCAAATGTTTATAGACATTTTAAATTTAGATGATTGAAATATTTATTTTTTCAAAATGTGGAAAACCGTAAAATTATATAAAAACACATGTTTAGCTTTGATTTTTTATGACATGAACCTGTTTATAAATATTGAGCCTAAATTAACAGGAAATACTAGGGAATCTGTAAGTTATAGGAGTAGGTTATATCTATTAAAATTTATAGATTTACGTTTTCACATTAATACCACATCAATGTAAATTAGCGATTGATTTTGGTAAAGAATATACGATGTAGAGCGTTGCTACCGTTCCAAACCTTTTGACAGCGATGAAGAACGATTGGAATATTTGTTTAAGTTGTATGAAAAGATGATAGCAGCCGAAAAAGAAAAAGTCACGCTATTTGCAGAGGAGAAAAAAGCTAAAAAAGTCAAAGTGTAATGGAAGTAAAATGATAAAAAGAAACTATTATTCTGTTCGTACTAGAAAGCTTGATTCTGATGGAGAAATTGATTTTGAAATGTTAAAAAAACTTTTTTTGAGTAATTATAATATCCTTGACAATGCAGGTTATTTTCAAAAATATTTTGGTTTTGAATGTTCTGAGGGCTTCCAAAGAGGGCAAATAAGTGGACAGTTTGACGACTATGTATTTCTAAATATTCGGAAGGAAAATTTATTCCCAGTTGAGACGAAAATTAAAGATTATACAGAAGATGATTTTTTTGATATTTTAGAATTTTTATATGATCATTGTTCAAAAGGTCAAGAAGGTTATTATCATGATGACAATAGTTGGGGAGGAGGTTGTAAAAGATTTCATTATCAATCTTATGATGATTTTGAAGGACAGAAACATTTTAGGGAAACTATGAATAATGTTTTAGGTGATTATAAAGATGGATTTGAAATTTCGGATAAGGGAGAGGTTTTAATTTTATCTGATAATGGGCTATCTAATTTATTTGAAGCTGATATTCCAACAAATGATGCAGATAATATTTCTAATAAGATGAATGCTGCAATACTAAAATTTAGGAAAGCTAAATCTACATTAGATGATAGAAAAGAAGCCATTAGAGAATTGGCTGATGTACTAGAATTTGTCAGACCTGAAATAAAAAAACATTTGGATAAAAAAGATGAAAATGACATTTTTAGTATTGCTAATAATTTTGGCATAAGACATCACAATGCTGCCCAAAAAACTAATTATGACAAAGCGATTTGGTATAGCTGGATATTTTATTATTATTTAGCAACATTACATGCAGTTTTAAGAATGAGTAATTCAAAATCATAAAAGACCGAAAAAATGAAATAGATATGGAAAATGAAATCAAACTATTTGAAGATAAAAAAGTACGAAGCCATTATGATGCCGAGAAGGAAATTTGGTATTTTTCGGTTATTGATGTTATTGCTATTCTAACAGGAAGCTCAGTGCCAAAAAGATATTGGAGCGACTTAAAAAAGAAGTTGACCAAAGAAGGAAGTGAAGTGTACGATAAAATCGTACGGTTGAAAATGCTTGCTGATGATGGTAAAAATAGAATTACTGATACCGCTGATACCGAAGCGCTGCTAAGATTAATTCAATCTATTCCGTCGCCAAAAGCCGAACCTTTCAAACAATGGTTGGCTAAAGTAGGCTATGAAAGAATCAAGGAAATTGCCGATCCCGAGCAAAGTATAGACCGAGCCAGAGAAAACTGGAAACAACACGGCAGAAGCGAAAAATGGATTCAGCAAAGAATGATGGGTCAGGAAACCCGAAACAAATTGACCGATTATTGGAAAGAAAGCGGTGTGGAAGAAAAAAAGGATTTCGCTATTCTAACCAATATCATTCATAAGGAATGGACGGGTCTAACGGTAAAAAATCACAAAGAAGTAAAAGGATTAAAATCGCAAAATTTGAGAGATCATATGAGCGAAGCCGAATTAATCTTTACGGCTCTTGCAGAATTATCCACAAGACAAATAGCCGAAAATGATGAAGCCAAAGGAGTGCCCGAAAATGCAAAAGCAGGTAAAAAAGGAGGTGCAATTGCTAAAAATGCAAGAATAGCATTAGAGAACAAAACAGGGAAAAGCGTAGTTACAGGAGAAAATTTTTTGCCCCCAGCGAAGGAAGAATAAATTGATAGAGGGACGAAAGCCGAATTATCATATATCTGCTGAATTAGCCGAGATTAAAGGAGAAAAAGCCGAATATATTCGTAATCGAGGATTTAAAGACGAACATTATAAAAAAATGGTTTTAGACTATTTAGATAAATATGAATATGCGTCTAAAGAAGATATAGATAAACTTATTTAGACATACTTCCTGATGTTTTAGATAAACAACAGAAAGAAAATAAAGTAAAAAATTTGATTTACGCAATGCATAAAAAGGATGAAACCCTTGTAAATAAAAGAACTAACAGAAAACCTATTTGGAAAAAGTTTGTCTAAAATCGGTATAGATAAAAAACACTTTAGACAAACTTAGACAAACTTCAAGAAACAAACCATGCCAGATATAGTAAATGTAAACTACCACAAAACAGGAAATAGTACCAAAATCAATACGATGGGTATGCGAGAAATGCAAACCCGTGCTTTTGAATCACGTGATGCACAGTATTTATTATTAAAAGCACCTCCGGCTTCGGGAAAATCCCGTGCCTTGATGTTTTTGGCTTTGGATAAAATAATCAATCAAGGGATCAAAAAAGTAATTGTAGCTGTTCCCGAGCGTTCTATTGGTAGTTCATTCTCTAAAACTGATTTGAAAAAAGATGGCTTTTTTGCCAATTGGGAACCAAACGACAATTACAATCTTTGTACGCCCGGCGATGATGGAAGCAGCAGTAAAGTCAGGGCATTTCATAAATTCATGGATAGTGAGGAGCAATTATTAATATGTACACACGCTACCTTACGCTTTGCCTGTGAGGAATTGGATGAAGCAAAATTCAACAACACGCTTTTGGCGATAGATGAATTTCATCACGTTTCTGCCGATGCTAATAACAGATTGGGAGAATTATTAAAATCGATAATGAACAAATCTACGGCTCATATTGTAGCCATGACAGGATCTTATTTCAGAGGGGATTCCGTGCCTATTCTAACTCCAGAAAACGAAGCCAAGTTCACTAAAGTAACGTACAACTATTACGAACAATTAAACGGGTATAATTTCCTGAAATCATTAGGAATAGGCACGGAATCCCCTCTGCAATACTTGATATTCTCGATACCGATAAAAAAACAATCCTCCATATTCCAAATGTAAATTCAGGCGAATCCACTAAAAACAAACACAATGAGGTCAATTTCATTTTAGATGCTATTGGCGATGTAATCAAGCAGGATTCCGATACTGGTGTAATTCATATCAAACGACACAGCGACGGCAAAATAATAAAAGTGGCCGATTTGGTAGAAGACAGTTCCAGAGAAAGAGACAAGATTGTAAACTACTTACGAAATGTTAATTCTGTTGATGATATGGATTTAATCATCGCCTTAGGAATGGCAAAAGAGGGTTTCGACTGGCCCTTTTGTGAACATGCTTTAACGATGGGATATCGTGGTTCATTAACCGAGATTATCCAAATTATTGGTCGTTGTACACGCGATAGTAACAATAAAACCCACGCCCAATTTACAAATCTAATCGCCAGCCCGGAAGCCATTCAGGATGATGTAAAAGTGGCTACCAATAATATGCTGAAAGCTATTACAGCATCATTGCTAATGGAACAAGTATTGGCACCAAACTTCAAATTCAAAACTAGATTAGATAATGATGACGAAGAGGCTAAACCAGGTGAAATAAAAATTAGAGGATTCAAAGCGCCGACTTCCAAAAGAGTAAAAGATATTGTAGAATCAGATTTGAATGATTTGAAAGCTACAATCTTGCAGGACGACACTATGCTGAAAGCAATGCCGGGAAACATAGATCCCGAAGTAATCAACAAAGTGTTAATGCCGAAAATCATCAGAATTAAATACCCGGAATTAACAGACGAGGAAATTGAAGAAATTCGTCAATATGTTGTAGTGGATTCAGTTATAAAATCGGGCGAAATAAAAGAAGTCGGAGACCAAAGGTTCATCAGGATGGCTGATAAATTTGTAAACATAGAAGATTTGCATATTGACCTGATTGACACGATTAATCCATTCCAAAAAGCTTTCGAAATCCTTTCGAAATCAGTGACTACAAAAGTGTTGAAAGTAATTCAGGACACTATTGAAGCCACAAGAATAAAAATGGACTTTGAAGAAGCTAAAATTTTATGGCCAAAAATTGTTGAGTTCAAAAAAATGTATGACAAAGAACCGAGTCTAAATGCAAACGACCCATTAGAAAGAAGAATGGCAGAATGTATTATTTACTTGAAAGAGGAAAAAAGAAAACGAATGACCAATGCAAATGGATAAATTTCAAACCTTAGAGGACATTTTTGCAAACGATCAATATGACATTCTAAATGTCAAACCTAAAGTTTCAAATGCACGAAATGCGGACGAACGACTATCGGCTTCATTCGGTGAAGTAAATGATTTCGTTGAAAAACACCATAAAGAACCTAAACCCAATCCGGCTAATATTTCAGAATTTCAACTCTATTCCCGACTAAATAGTATTAGATCGGATATAGAAAAAATGCAATCTTTAGCGGAGCAGGATATCCATGGTTTGTTGAAACTGGAAGCAAAAGAGCTTAACTCACTCGATGACATTTTTAGCGATGATACTTTTGATTTGTTGGGGGATGATACAGATCTATTTGATTTCAATCACACACCAAAAACGGACGAAAGAGCCCCTTCTGATTTTGTAGCAAGAAGAAAACCTTGTAAAGATTTTGATAAATACGAAATGCTTTTCAAGGATATTCAAAAGGATTTAGGGGATGGTAAAAGAAAGCTGGTTGATTTTAAAGAAGATAATTTAAGGCAGGGCGATTTTTATGTCCACAACGGCGTTTTGATGTTATTAGAAAACATCAATTTGACCCAAGAAGAAACCTATGTAGAAGGCAAACGTTTAAGAAAAGACGGTAGAACAAGATGTATTTTCGAAAATGGCACCGAATCAAATATGTTGTATCGTTCAGCAGCCAAAATTCTATATGCCAATGGTAGAGTGGTAACACAGAACATGGATAAAGTAAACGAAAACTTCATTGAAAGATTTAGCAATATAACTGATGAAGATGCAGCAGCAGGATATATTTATGTCCTACGTTCCAAAAGCAAAGACGAAAGAATTATAGCGATCGATGATTTGTACAAAATTGGATATTCTAAGGTTGAGGTTGAAGAAAGAATCAAAAATGCCGAAAAAGACCCAACATATTTAATGGCTCCTGTAAAAATTATAACTTCTTGGAAATGTTATAATATGAATCCACAAAAACTGGAACAATTACTTCATAATTTCTTTGGCAAATCTTGTCTGAATATTGACGTTTTTGATGAGAAAAAAAGAAGACATACCCCAAGGGAATGGTTCATTGCACCGATTGATGTTATTGAACAAGCTATTGAATTGATTATTAGTGGGGAGGTAGTAAACTACTTTTACAATATTGAAAGCAAAGTAATCGTAAAGCGATATTAGTTTAAAACACAAAACGGTTTAAAGTATGTATTATGGGAATGTTTAATTACATTTGAAAACAAATAAAGTATAGCAATTACAAAGAGTAGCCGCTTGTGTTGTTCCTAGAAGTAAGCTGGCTGTTGTATAATGATTCGAGAACTAAATTTTTAAGGAATGAATACTTACAAGGAAAATGAATTTATAAAGGTTGTAGGAGTATTTTTACCAACGATTCTTAGAGAAATAAAAAAACATGAAAACCCAATTCAATCGTTCTTTGAAGCATTTACAAATTCATTAGAATCAATTAAAATAAACAAAGAGAAGAAAGGCGTTAATGAAGTTGATAGTGTGATTTCTTTAAACATCTATTTTACAAAAAATATATTGTCCGAAAAGGAATTTCAAAAATTCGTAATAGAAGATGATGGTATTGGTTTTAACAATGAGCAATTTACAAGATTTACAACTTTAAAAGATAATCGTAAAGGGTTTCACAATAAAGGAAGTGGAAGAATTCAGTATGTCCATTGTTTTGGAAGATGTGAATTCAATAGTGTATTCGAAGAAGAAGGTAAGTATTTTGAAAGAAGTTTTACTATTTCAAAATCACCTGCTTACTTAGACAAAGATTCTGTAATTAAACATAATTACACTAAAGAAATTGAAGCTAAAAAATCGGGTACTGTTTTGATTTTATCTGATTTATTGATTCAAGATGATGCTAAAAAACTGACTATTAGTATCAGTAATTTAAAAATCGAGTTATTAAAAAGGTATTTGAGATATTTTTGTTCGCATAGGGAAACATTGCCTAGAATCATATTAAATGAATATGTTGATGAAACTCTTACTAACACTATTGAAATTACAAAAGATGAAATACCTGTCCCTGATAAGACCGAACCTTTTCAAGTTCATTATAGTACTATTTTAACACAAAATGCAGAGATTACAAAATTGGATGAAACTGAGGATTTTGAATTATTGAGCTTTAAAATTAATAAAACAAATCTTGATCAGAATTCGATTTCTCTTGTAAGTAAGGATGAATTAGTTGACAATAAAGATTTTAAATTAAAATTTAAGTTTCTGTCGCCTGATGAATCATTAGAGAATATGCGCTATTTAGTTTTAATTTCGAGTAATTATTTGAATGCGAAAGATTGTGATACTAGAGGCAATTTGTCGATTGTAAAAAGAGAGTATTTCAGTAAAAGTGATGATTTATTCAGCGTAGGCAGAAAAGAAATTTTATTTGAGGACATCGAAGATAACGTTGATGAGATTATTGATAGAATATACCCTGAGATCAGTATCAAAAGCATAGAGAAATCGAATAAAATTGATGAAATAAGAAAACTATTTCTGTTTAACGATGAGGTTTTACAACATCTTTCCATAAGTCTGAATGATACAGAAGACAAGATAATCCAGAAACTTCATATTGCTGAGTCAAAAATTTCGGCTAAAAGAGATACTGAAATTTTTAATCAGATGAATAGCTTGAAAAATTTAGATCCTGCGGATAAGAATTTTGATACTAACTTAACCTCAACGATTGAAAAACTAACAAAAGAAATTCCGATTCAAAATCGAACAGCATTAACTCATTATGTTGCTCGTAGAAAAATCATTTTAGAATTGTTTGAAAAAGTTTTAGATAGGAAATTACTTGTTCAAAATGACGGAAGTAGAAACAATGATGAACAATTGTTGCACAATATCCTTTTCCAACAATCTGCCACGAATCCTAACAGTAGTGATTTATGGCTTATAAATGAGGATTTTATTTATTTCAAAGGCACTTCCGAAAGTTTAATCAAGGATATCGAAATAAACGGAGAAAAGATAATTAAGGATAAGTTGACCGATGAAGAAGAAGTTTATATAAAGGCATTGGATGAAAATCGACTTTTGAAAAGAACCGATATATTATTGTTTCCAGATGAAGGAAAGTGCATAATAATTGAATTAAAAAACCCAAATGTAAATGTGTCAGAGCATTTAAATCAAATAAGCAGATACGCTACGTTGTTGCGGAATTTGACGAAAGATAAATTTGCGTTTGATACTTTCTATGGATATTTGATTGGGGAGAAAATAGATGCGGAAGATGTTAGGGATTTCGACTCAGATTTTAAACACGCTCCTCATTTTGATTATGTATTTAGACCTAAAAAAGATATTGTAGGCAAAAATGGAAGATCCGATGGGAGTTTATATACAGAAGTAATAAAATATACAACCCTATTAAAAAGAGCAAAAAAACGAAATGAAATCTTTATTGAAAAGCTAAATATCAACGGAGATTTTCAATTGTTAGAAGATTCTGATCCTGACGATTTACCTTTTTAATACTATTTTGAAATCAATAGTAACTTAGATGGTTAAAACAAATCCCAGCTCTCCGAAGACAGGAGTCTTCGGAGTTTTTATTTCCATTTGTTCTGTTTAATTGATTTTGACCATTCTTTATGGCGCGTCCCTACGGGGTGGGCTGTTCGCTATAATCTCCTGCTTCGTAAACTACGCAGGAGGATTTCCGCTGCCATCCCTCGCGCAGTTTAGTATTCCCTTCAAAATTTTAGTAAATTATCATAATATCTTTCCCAATATGTTCCCCGAATAGAATACTTTAGAAAGTATATCTTCCAAAACTTTCATTTCCATAAAAAACATCACGTTAACATCACGGGCAATCAAGCGGTCTCTCTTCGGTCGTTCTCTTTGTTCCGTTCGCCAGCTCCAGTCGGTCGTCGGCTAAAAAAAGCCTCCTCTCTCAATTCTGTAGGCACTACTCAGCACAATAAAATTAGCAGCTTGAGAATAAGCAGCTATTTTTATTGCGTCGCTTTGTTCCTCATTTTTACACGTTTTCTACCCTCCGTTCGGCAGGGCTACTACATCCACAATACCGCTTCATTCCGTTTCATTCCGTTTCATTCCGTTTTACTCCGCAGGCTACGCTCCACTGTATTCCAGCCGTATTATGTCTGTCTCCCTTTGTTTTTTCAGCATTGGTGCTCTTCGCACAGACATCGGCTTTGGCTCTGTTAGCACTTTACCCTAAATCAAGGAACACCTAAAGGTGCCTTCAATTTTTTTTCGCCGTTTCATGCTCGCAGTAGAATTGTATTCCAATTAAATTCTATTAAGAAGTTTTAATCAGATTTCCACTCGAAACTGGATATTCCAGTGCAAACTGTTCCACTCATTCCACTCGAAACTGGTTCTTCGTCAATTTTGGTGATATAGAATCGTCATGTATTGCATCTTAAATTATTAAAATACAGGTCTTTAATTTTATTTTTCTTGTGATATTCTTAAGTGTATTGACGTGGCTCAAAAATGAACTGATTTAATAATTGTTGATTGGAAAAAGGACTTTTAAAGTTGACAAGTATATAATTTACATGGTAAAATTGGAATGTTCTTTGTAAAAGGAAGGGATTTGTTGAAAAATAAAGGTGTTCCGACTATTTATATTTTCACCAAAATTGACGAAGAACCACTTTCATTGGAATACTTAAAACGGACTAAAAGGGCAGCTAAGATAGTGTCCGTCGTATGCTGCACGCGCATAATGGCTGCGCCACCCTTCGGGACTTATAGCGCTCCGCATTCTTAGTCCACTTATTTCTTGCTTTCTTTTTTCCATAGCACTTCAGTTTTGTCTTTCGGTGTTATTTCTCTGTCCCAATTGTGATTATTGCTGCGTCTTTTCCGGATGAAATTAATTGAGCCTAAAATAAGCATTAATAGTAATGGCATCCCAATAGCTACAGGTAAGATTTTTCCAGGATTCAAATTTATTTTAGGACTTACATGAAAATGAATCATCCTGCTTACAACAGGTGTTTCTGTTTTTTGTGCGGATGCAATTACTATTAAAGAATAATCCCCTGCTTTTACAAAGTGAATTTTAAAGTTGAGAGGCATTGTCTTTCCAGCTTTAATTGTAGGAATGTAAACTCCTTTTTCGGCACTCCAATCTTCAAGATCAACAGGCAATTTATTTTCATTATCAACCAAAGAAAGATAGGTTATGACATTAGTAACAGGTTGGACTCCTGAATTTGTAATTTCACTTTTAACCGTTACATAATCACCGGCAATACCATTTAAGTTTTGTGATGATTTAATATTTAAAACCAAAGGAGGGATGTTCTTCGCATGCAGAGAGCTGACAAAAGTCAACAGAAATAATGAAGCGAATAAATATTTAAAAAAATATTTCATATCAGTTGGTTTTAATAACTCCATCATGATTAAATTTTTTCATTGAAAGCAAAAGCATCAAAAAACCGGCAACAAGAAATCCAAACAAGGGCAATAAGTATTTTAGATTCTGCGCTAATGAGGTTTGGTAATCTACTAGCACATTATCCAATGAAGCGAAAATGTTATCAATTGGATTTATCGACTTAAAGAAACTGATGAAAGCATTTCCCGTTATAGTTGCAGGAAATAATGCGGGAAGCGTACAAATCAGAACAATGATAAGTGAAGTAGTTAGTGTGTTTTTGGCGGAACGATATATTAAAGAGACAGCAAAAACAATTAAGATTAAACCTGTTATACTAATTGTTCCGAGCAAAGCAGTATAAATGAGAAAAGCCAATGCTAAATTACTTCCGCTGGAAGCCACAATAATATAGGGTACTGCAACAATGTAAATTAAGAGCCACTGTGTTAGCGATGCCAAGAGTTTTCCAATAACTAGGTTTTTTAAGGAAATAGGTGATAAAAAAAGACTCTCTGCGGTTTCATTTTCAAATTCAGAAGTTATGATTGCCGAAGCATCTATAGTAACCATCAATATAGCAATGCCAATAATTACTTTTCCGAGCAACAATAACAATTCAGTTTGATCGAGCAAACTCAGTTCGGTATCGGTAAGCAATAGGTAACAGGTTATGCTGAATAGCAAAGAAGATATAACAAGCCAAGCTAAACTTTTCCAAGTATAAAGTTCTGCTCTTATTTCTTTAAGCCAGATTTGTGTTATCATTTTAGGAATTGGTTAAATTTAAAAATGCTTCCGTTAAATCTTTGCTGCCTGCGTTCTTTATTATCTCATTCACTGTTCCTTGTGCCACTAAGTGTCCGTGATTAATAATAGCAAGCCTTGAGCAAAGATTAGAAACCTCCGGAAGAATATGGGATGAGTAGATAATAGTGACTCCTTGTTTATTTAATTCTTTAAGCAAGTTTTCAATATCTTCTTGCCCTTTCGGATCAAGTCCAATGGTTGGTTCGTCAAGAATAAGTATCTGCGGATCATTCACTAAAGCACGTGCAAGGCTCAATCGTTGCTTCATCCCGCGGGAGTATGTACCAATCTTTTGGTGTTTGTGCTCCGTTAAAACAACCTGCGATAACAATTGATTTATTTTTTCAGTAATTTTATTTTTAGGCACACCATAAATAGTAGCAAAGAACGACAAATACTCAACGGCATTCATCCAGTTATAAAACCCACGACTTTCGGGAACTGTTCCAAGTTTGTGAGCAATTTTTATTTTTTCAGTTTGAGGTAATCCGTCAATAAAAATATTTCCAGAGTCAGGTCGATATATTCCTGTTATCAGTCTTATAGCAGTTGTTTTACCTGCACCGTTTGGTCCCAAAAAACCAAAAAAATCGCCTTTTTTTATTGATAAATTCAAATTATCGACCGCCTTATACGGGCCAAACGATTTGTTGAGATTTGTTATAGAAATTAGATCACTCATTATTTTGTTATTACGTTTTTAAAAATATAATTCTTTGAATTTAAAAAAAACAATAATTTATACGAATGGTATTATGGGGACTTCTAAAACCGATTTTCGGACAATTGTTAACATTGAATAAATCATAACGAGTTATTTTCTATGTTAAAGATAGGAAATTGCCGAGTGAAAATCAATTTTTATGGCTTTTTTGTTTGGCCTTCTTACTTATATATTCGTTTATTTTATAAATAAGAAGTGCTGTACCGCTACCTATAATTGCCCCTGCAAATACATCGCTTGGATAGTGAACACCCAAAACTAAACGAGAGTAACCAATGGCTAAAGCCCATAAAAAAGAAAATACAATTATGTATCTTTTTGGAAAAGCAATACTTACAGAAGTGGCTATCACAAATGCTGTTAAAGTATGTCCTGACGGAAAAGATGCACTGCTAACATTAGTTACTTTTTCTATAAAGGAATAGGCCAAAAATGGTCTTGTTCTGTTAATACTTAATTTCAAAAGGACTGAAATGAGCGATGAAATCACCACCGAAAATCCAATGTATGTGGATTTTTTTTGAAGAATTGCCTCTTTTCTGAACAAACTCCATAAGAACAAAATGACAGGTGTGGCAATGCAAATAGGAGTTACACTATTAGTTAAAAATATAAAAAACGGGTCTAATGATCGATCTCTATTACCATTAATGTATCTCAGAAGATTAATATCTACGTTTTGAACATTTGGAATAGTTAAGAAAAAAAATAATACGATTAAACATAGATTTTTATACATTTTATTTTTTTCTAAACAATTACTAATTTCAATATTTTAAAATTACTGAAACAAAAAAGAGGTTCAATGTTATTTCAAAAATTCCTCGCAAAGCATAATCCTAATTCTTTTCCATTGTAAAAAGGTACAATAACTGATGTTGTATTATTTCTTTCGGATCTAAATAATTTCCTATTTATATAAGGATTCATCCAATAGGCAATTTTTGTGCTTAAAATACCTATTCCAGCGCCAGCAGCAACATCTGTCAGCCAATGTTTATTATTGATAATTCTAAAAACTCCTGTTCCTGTTGCAACCACATATCCTGAAATTCCGTACCAAATGGATTTGTCTTTATATTCCTGCCATAAAAATTCAGCTCCGGCAAAAGCAGTAGCAGTGTGTCCTGATGGAAAAGAATTATTGGAACTTCCGTCAGGTCTTTCAATCTTGGTTAAAGATTTTAATCCCAAAACGGAGGCTGACATTATGATATAGGAAGTAACCAATATTACAGAACGATCCTTCAGGTTATTTTTCCCTTTTATTCCTGCTGCATTCAGCGCATAAACTGAAACGAAGGGCACATACTGTGAAAAATCATCAATAGTTGTTTTGGTATCAATATCTTCTTTTACTTCCGTTCGGATGTCTAAATTAAATTTTTTTATCTGGTCACTTTCAATACCAATAAAGCCATATCCCATCAATACAGCCGGAATAATAAGTTGTTTATAACTGAATTTGATATTTTGAGGAATCTCTTTCTTCAAAATAGTATCTGTTTTTAGTTCTTGCGCATTTATAGTGGCTATACTAAAAAATACTACTACAATGATTTTTAACATCTCTTTATCTTTTAAATTATAGATTAATTCTGAACGCTATTACTACTTAACTAGGTGAAATGTTTAAAGTGTTTTTCATTTTTAAAAACAAAAAATAATAAAGTAGGCAATATTATCAAAAGTAAAGGCATTGCAATTATAAATCCTCCAATTACGGCTATAGCCAGTGGCTGATGCAGTTCTGAACCCGTTCCAACGCCTATTGCAAGTGGAAACAGGGCTATAATTGCTCCCAGCGCAGTCATTAATTTTGGACGCAACCGCGTTGAAATCGAATAAATTATGGATTGATGCACATTACGTGTTACTTTGAATGTTTCTCTAAACTGCAGAAAAGTAAAAATGGCATTTTCACTAATAATTCCAACTATCATAATAATCCCTGTATAACTCCCAACGTTTAATGGTGTTTTCGTTATGAAAAGCAAAATATAACTTCCTGCAATTCCCAATACCGAAATTAAAAGGATTACTAAAGCTACCCTAAAATCTCTAAATAAAAATAAAATAACCCCGAAAACCAATAAACAGGAAGCTATTAATATCATCAATAGCTCCTTGAAAGATTGCTGTTGCTCTTTATAGGCTCCTGCATACTCTATATAATAACCACTTGGTAAATTGATATTTTCTGACACTTGGGTTTGAATATCCTTCATGACACTTCCCAAATCCCTATTATCAAGTCTACCGGTCACCACACTTATCATCTGAAGATTTTCACGTTCTATTTCAGCGACTCCTTTTTGAGCTGAAATAGCAACTAAACTTGAAATAGGGATGACTTGTCCATCTGGTAAAAACAATTGCAATTTTTTAATGTCTTCCAAACTTCTTTTTTCAGAATTTTTATAGATTAATCTGATGGGAGTTAATCGTTCATTCTCTAATAAATTTCCAATAACATTCCCTTCAAGGGCAGTTTGTAACTGAAATTGTAAGTCCGCGGGAGTAATCCCATATTGTGCCAACTGACTATAGTTGGGTACAATATTTACCGACGGTCCGGCCAAAATAATACCATCAAAGACATCGGCTGTCCCTTTTACTTTTTCTACTATTGCATTTACTTTTTGGGCTATTTTTTGCAATTCAGCTTGATTACTGCCAAATATTTTCACTTCAATTGGAGAAACAGAACTCATTAAATCACCCAACATATCCCCTATTACCTGTCCAAAATCAATACGTAAAGCAGGCTGAGTCGCTTCCACTTTTTGTCTGATTTCATCAATAACATCGTTGCTGGTTTTACTTCGGTCTTTTTTTAACTGAATCAAATAATCCCCACGATTGGGTTCCGTTATAAAAAACCCCATTTGTGTTCCTGTTCGGCGACTGTACGCTGCTACTTCAGGTATTTTTATAATTATTTTTTCTACCTCTTTGAGCATGCTGTCGGTCTCTTCAAGTGAAGTTCCTGGCGGGCTTTCATAATCCAAAATGATACTGCCCTCATCCATTTCTGGTAAAAAACCAGTTTCTAAATTGGGTAGAATAATAAAAATAGAAAGCACCAAAACGATACAAAATGAAATACTAATTAGCGGTTTGCCAATAAAATAAGCGACCCACGACTGTGTTTTTACGTCATGAATTTCTATTTCTTTTTTCGTTTCATTATTTTCTTTTTTGGAAAGCACTAAATAAACCACCGGAAGTAATAGCCAGGTCACAAAAAAAGAACAAATTAAAGTGATTATCATTGTATCCGTTAACACTTTAAAATAAGAACCCGCTACACCACTCATTAAAACAAAAGGAATAAAAATCACAATTGTACTGATGGACGAACCAACCATTGCCGGGAATAAATAGTGAATCGCCTTTTGTAAAAGCGATGCAGTAGGCTCATCAGGATGCTCTTCGTGCGTTCTGTGAATTTGTTCAACAACTACAATCGCATCATCAATAATTAGTCCTAAAGCCGCTGCAATCGCACCCAAAGTCATAATATTGAATGTTTGTCCGGTTAGGTACAAAACAATCAGTGTTAAACCTAAAGTAACGGGAATAATAATCAAAATGGTAGCGCTGGCTTTTGCTGATTTCAAAAATAAAACAGCAACAATTATGGCTAATAAAAGCCCTATTAATAAACTATCCGTTACACTTTTTACCGCATCATTTACAAAACTGGCCTGCTCATAAAAGGGAGTGATTTTGATGTTTTTTGGAAGGATTTTTTTTAATGATTCCAGTTTCTCACCCATGGCCTGGGACAACGTAATCAAATTTGAATTGGGTTGCTTGAGAACAGCAATAAGAATACTCTCTTTACCATTCGCATTTACTTTTATGTATTCTTTAGCTTCGCGAATTTCGACACTGGCAATATCTTTTAAAGTTACAATTCCTTTTCCATTATTACGAATAACCAAATTGTCGAGTTCGTCCTTTTTATCCACCTGAGCGTCCGTAATGGTAAGATACAAATAGCGGTAATCCGATAAATACCCGTTAGACTTAATAAAATTAGTTTGACTTAAAACTTGCGTAATTGCATCGGGGGTAATTCCCAATGCTGTCATTTTAGTAAAATCAAGCGACAGCCAGTACTCCTTTTCTTTTCCACCAATAATCCTAATCTCGGAGACCCCCTCAATTTGCGAAAGGAAAGGTTTTATGGTATAACTGGCTATTTTTTTGAGTTCAATAGCGGAAATTCCATTTCCTTCTATAGCATATCCAATTACCGGAAGAATGGAAGGATTCATTTTTTCGACTGAAATTTGAGTATCAGGCGGAAGGTTATTTTTTATCTGGTTGATTTGCTCTTCTATTCTGGTTTTGCTTAAATCAATATCCGATTTCCAATCCATGAATGCCGAAATTTCGCAACTTCCCCTGCTGGTTGTACTTCGGACGATTTTTAAATCCTGGACTTTTTTGATGGCATTTTCCAACGGTTTTGTAACCGTAATCATCATTTTATCTACAGGCTGCTGTCCTGCATCAGCAATGATTTTTATTTTCGGAAAAGTAATTTCGGGAAACAAGCTCGTTTGCATTTTAGAATACGCGAAAAAGCCTCCCAGAATAATTAGAAAAATGATGGCACTCAGTCCGTTTTTATGTTTGACAAAAAAATTATTCATTTCAATCTGCTTTTATCACTTTTACTTTAATTGTATCTGCCACACCATAATTTCCAGAAAGTAAAATTTTATCCTCAGCAGTTAAAACTGGTGCTAGAATTTCCACTTTATCTGCCGTTTCTACTCCCTTTTTTATCGGAATCTTTATGGCAGTATTGTTATTAATCAATTTCATAATCCAAAAATCCGTTTCCGTTTCATTGCTCAAAACAGCTGCTTTTGGCAACGAAATAGTTTTTAAATTGGAACTTTTATTAATTCTGACCTTTACAATTAAATTCTCCGGAATATCATGCTTCCCAATGACTTTTAGAATAACGTTTTGAGTTTGTGAAGTGGCATCAACGGTAGGCATGTATTTTTGAACTTTCGTTTTTATAAAAGTACTATCCGGCAAGACAACAGTTAATTCTTCATTGACTGTAACATACTTTTTGAACTCATAAGGCAAACTCAGCACGATAGCAAAACTATTGGCGTCATTAATTGTCACTAAAGCGTCACCATCCTGAACATAATCACCTTGTTGTGCATTTACAGCCGTTACAAACCCATTTGTATTCGCCCTTACTGTTATGGCCCCGCCAAAATGTAAACTTGGATCAATTTTATTAATCGTATTGCCTAATACTTTTGCTTCACGGGTTTTTATCGAAAACAATACTGCCCCCCTGGAAACATAATCATTAGAAGCTACATTAACAGAATTTAAATAGCCCGTAGCATTTGCTTTTATAACATTTTTGACTAAATAGGTTGCCGTCGCATTCAGGTCAATGTAACTCTGAATGGAACTGGTATCAATTGTTGTTAAAGTTACCGGAACGCTCGCATCAATGATTTTTTCGCCTTCGTTGTTATTTTTGCAGGAAATAAACAAAAGCGCTGTCAGGATAAAAAACAGCAGTGGTTTTTTCATAGAATTAGTCATTAATACTCCAATAATTAATTTCATTTATAATTTGAAGTTTGTTGCTATTATTTTGGGAAACGGCATTTTTGATTGCTATTAAATTACCTACAGCAATACTATATTCGGTGATTTGTGCATCACCGGTACGCAATAATTTTTCATTGGCTTCAATTAATGCATTGGCGATAAGAAGTTGCGATTGCAGCTGATTTTCAACCTCGGCCGCTTGTTTCAATTTCAGATTCAACATCAATAATTGTTGTTTGTATTGGGTCTTGAAATTGTTTTTATAGGCCAAAGTAGTAGCTAATGCGGCATCATTTTTTTGATGTTGCAACGTGCGTTGGTTTCCGTCATAAATAGGAATAGAAAGTCCCAAACCCACACTAAATCCAAAATTTTTATACGCCTGATAGGCAAAACTGGAGTTGTAACCTGCATCACCTAATAAAGACAAGGATGGTTTGTAACTGTAATCAATAAATTTATTTTGATTCTGAAGTTTCAGACTGTCTACTTCAAATTGTTTCAGAAAAACTATTTTATCAGACGATTGACTATTTTTCAAAATGATTTCAGGCTTTTTTAAATGGATCAAAGTCGTATCGGTTTCTCCTGAAAGGTAATTCAACAAAGCCAAATCATTTTGATACTGCTGTTTTAATTGTAATAATACTAAATCCTGCTGCTTCACAGTGGCGCTAAAAATTAAATAGTCCGTTTGTTTATAAACTGCATTTTGGGTTAATTTTTTTAAGATGCTTGTTTCCTGTTTTAAAAGATTGGCAATTTTCTGGTTGAAACCAATTTGTTCTGAACTTGCAGCAGCTGAAATATATTGAGCAACAATGGCTTTATTTAAATCTTTTACAGTGATTTTTTGGTTCAGGACCAACGCTTCTTTTATCAATTGGAACGACTCTGATTGCGAATTGATTCTGTTTTTTCCAATTATTTTCTGGTTAACACCGATCAAACCCGAAACGGATTGACCGTTACTTAATGCGGAATCATAACCGAAACCATTAATTATCGGCGCATAATTAGCATTAAGATTTCCGGTAACTTGTGGTTTGTAAACTGCCCGATTCAATAAACTATCCAGTGTAGCCGATTTAATTTGGTTGTTGTAATCTTTAATTAAAGGAGAATTATTTTGTGCTTTAACAATGAAATAATTCAAATCTTTTTCTTGCGAAAAAGATTTGAAACAAATAAAAATTAGTAGTAAAAGCTTCCATTTCATTGGATAAATTTATGTAAAAAGAATGAAACTATTTCGAAATTGGCTCAACAACTAAAACAACAAAAGAATTAGGCACTATTACTGCTCGTGGTTTTGGGTTTTCTGCTGTTGGTGCTGGTTTTGCACCAAAATCTGCCGTAGGCAAATACAATTGACCCTTGGTTTTGTTCAGCGCAATGGTTCGGGCTCCCTTTTGAGTTTTTATAGTTTCCAGGACTGAAAAAGCAGCACCACTACCCACTTTAATAACCGTAATTGTCCCTTCACCATTAGAAGTAAAAATAAGCTTTTTCTTGGCATCAAATGCAACGCCATCACAACCGGCTCCAATAGGCAAAGTCTTTATGATTTTTCCATTTGCAGCATTAACAACTATCATTAACTTATTGCTGCAAACAGAAAACAATCGGTTCGTAACTAAATCTATTGCCAGTCCCGATGGTTCATCGCCAGGGGCAATACTCCAGGAATTGGTAACTTTTAATGTTGAAGTGTTGATGGTTTTAATGGTGTTTTTATCTTCAATATTTACGTAAATTAACCCTTTCGTATTGGTTACGGAAAACTCTGGATTTCCACCCAGCGGAATTGTTTTTACAACCTTATTCGTATTGGCATCAATAACTGTGGCATCTTTGCTTTCCCCATTGTAAACAAACACTTTTCGCGAAAATTGATCGTATAAAATGGCATCTGGTTTACTTCCTGCAATTTTTACTTTTTCAACTAATTCAAAAGAATTCAGATCTACAACAGTAACAGAGTTGTCTTTACCATTGCTAATGAATGCTTTATTCAGATCATTTGCGATGGCAATACCATGAACTCCTTTTGTATCAGGTATGGTAGCTATTGTTTTATCTGATTTTAGATCAATAATCTTTACAACATTTCCGTGAGAGACAAATAAATGTTGGGCCACATCATCAACAGCGAGATAGTCCCAGCCGTTATCTCCTGAAGTATTGATTTTCTTAGATAATTTATAGGTCTGACTGTAACTGTTTGAAATAGCAGCAATAGCAATAAACAATAGTAACGTTTTTTTCATTTTAAAAATTTAAAGATTGATTGTATTTAATTTTTAAAGAGCAAATAGTTACCATTCTATTTTAAATCTACTAAAAAATGGAAACGTTTGCTAAATTAAAAAGAGCTGGATGTAACACCCAACTCTTTATGATATTAATTTATTAAAAAAAGCAAAAATTATTCTTTTATAGACATACCATTTTCTTTAAAAGCAAGGCTTTTGCTCTTCATACCTTTTTTTAAATCTACTTCATAAATAGTTCCATGTTTCGAACTTTCTGTTTTGTCCGCCTCCGCAATTTTCCAATCACTATATTTCGATTTTACAGCTGCTAAAACTGCTTTTGGCAAATTGGCAGCTTTAATTTCTCTTTCCGTTTCCAGCCAGGTTCCGTCTTCTGAAAAATTAGCAGAAATTTTGTTCCCTTCCAATGTGAATTCTGCTTCCCATTCTTTTGGACCTTCAACCCCCCAACTCACTTTCGTAGCCGTAGGAAATTTTTTAGCAAACGCTTTTTTTACTGTATCCGGTGGAGTTCCGGCAAATGCACAACTGCAAACGAATACAATTGACATAATCATAACTAATTTTTTCATTGTTAATAATTTAAGAATTTATAATAGGTAAAGTTGCAAACCAATTTTGAAGAAATATTGAATTTTTAGAAACGGATCTCAAAAATGTGAAGATTATCTTTGAAATTATAAATAACATTCCATTCATTGTTATCGGCAATTTTTTTAATTATTGATAAGCCCAAACCATTTCCTTTTGAAGAGGGATTTACTTCAGAAAAACGCTCGAATAATTTATTTGTTTCTAATGATTTTGGTATACCTGTATTAGAAAAAATTAAAGAATTCTTATCCAATACAACATTTATAATCCCATTTATAATATTATGATTAATCGTATTTAAGAATAAATTGCTTATCAAGATTTCAGATAAAAACGGATTAGTCCTAATTACTGTACCAGACTTTAGATTTGTTGCAATGCTAATGTTTTTTGCGAATGCCTGTTCTCTAAAAAAGTCCAGTTGATTAGTGATAACCGTATTCAGAATTACATCTTCCCGAATGTTGTATTGTTTACTTTCAATCTTGGATAAAAGCAAAAGATTTTTATTTAACCTGTTTAACCTAGTTGCTGTATCATTTAAATTATCAAGTATTTCAAACTGCTCTTCAGTCACATCTGATCTTTGAAGTAATGTTTCCAGCTTACCTTTAAAAATAGCTATTGGTGTTTGTAATTGGTGTGCGGCATTTTCAATAAATTCTTTTTGACTTTTATAGATGATTGTGTTCTTTTCAATCAACTTGTTTATTGCTTGGTTAAGCCGACTGAATTCTTCTATATCATTTAATGCTAATTGAGGATTAGAATTTTTATCTATTTCAAATTTCTCAATTTGTTCTAGTGTTTCATAAAATGGTTTCCATAGTGTGAGTGACACTTTTTTTGTAATGATGAATAGGCCAATGAGAAGTATAGCTATTATTACTATAAACAATATAATAATACTTAATATCAAATCTTTTTTTTCCACTAAATTTGTTTGGGCAAAAAAAGTATACTTTTTTCCTCTAATTGTAACGGGAGAAATAAGAACTCTGTAAGGTTCTTTTTCTATGTCTAAAGTGTCGTAATAATTTTTATAAAAGAATGTATCTTCTTTTAATTTTTTTTGATTTTTTTTGATTTTTACATTTCTATTGAGTTTATTCCAAACCTCAATGTCATTTTCTTTTAATTTTGGTATTGAATTTTGAATAAATTCTTTTTTTAAAAGTACCAACCCTTCGTCTGCTTCTTCAAGATATAAAAATTGAGTAACAAAATAGAATGACGTTGCTACCAATAGCATGACTAGCAACGAAAATGACAAATAGTATTTTAGGGTTTTATGTAATAGGTTTTTAGTCATTATCCCATTTGTAACCAATGCCGTAAACCGATTTTATGTAATCGCTACTTCCGGCATCACTTAGTTTTTTTTTCAAATTTTTAATATGTGCATAAACAAAATCGTGGTTGTCTAACATATCTGCCATATCACCTGAAAGATGCTCCGCTATTGCGCTTTTTGATAAAACTTTATTTTTATTCCCAATTAGAAATAATAACAAATCAATTTCTTTCTTGGTACATAGAATTTTCCTTTCTCCAATTTTTACAGATTTAGCTAATGTATCCACTTCAATTTCATTAAATTCAATTTTATTATTTCCATTGAACTTTTTTCTTCTTACCAATGCTTGAATTCTTACCAAAAGTTCAGAAAGATGAAAAGGTTTTGTTAAGTAATCATCGGCTCCCAGGTTGAAGCCCTCAATTTTAGTCTCCAAAGTTTCCTTTGCAGAAATTATAATAATTCCCTCTGATTTGTTTAGACTTTTCAACTCTTTCAGAATACTAAAACCATCACCGTCAGGAAGCATTAAATCTACTAAAATACAATCATAATCATACATAGTAATTTTATCGAAAGCAGTTTCAAATTTACTTGCCACTTCACAATGAATATCATTTGCTTTTAAATAACTTTTTATGCTAGTGGCAATATCGATTTCGTCCTCAATGATTAAAATTTTCATACCGCAAGTTAACAATTCAATTTTGAATGAAAATTGAATTTGTTGGTTTTGTCAAATATAAAGCATTGTTGTCCCGTAAAAAACTTTAGAAAGTTAATTACCGTATATATTCACTTTGCCCCGGAATTCAAATACATACAAAAAGTAGAACCAAATAGCTAACTTTAATTGCAGCGGTAAAACCTAGCACCTCAATGGTGAATACTATCCCTGCCGGAATTCTGGTTGAAATGTATAAACCCCAACTATATTGAGTAGTCGGGGCTTTGAAGAACCAATTGGTG
>NZ_JBLVPW010000031.1:0-42271 GCF_048286715.1 Flavobacterium kochi | reverse complement strand
AAAACAGTTGCAAAAAGAAAAACGCTTATAACGGATGTTTAAAATCCTGTTACAAGCGTTTTTTTATTGTCTAAAAAACGGCACTAATCAAAATAGGCGATGTTTTTCAGTGGCCTCAAAAAAAATGTTGGTTTTTTTTTTTTGTAAAAGCAAAAGTTTGATTTTTTAAGCTGGAATTTGTTGGCTCAGGCAATGCAACGTTCCAAAACCCCAAATGAAATCAGTAGCGTTAATTCCGATAATTTCCCTGTCAGGAAAACATTCTGAAAGTATGTTTAAAGCCACACGATCTTTAACATCATTAAAAGTAGGGACCAAAACACAATGATTTAAAATCAGGAAATTAGCATAACTGGCAGGCAATCGCAGGCCATCAAATTCCAATCGTTTTGGCATTGGTAACGCCACAATTACGGGTGATTTGCCATTCTCTAATTTGGCATTTTGCAATCGTTTTAAATTGTCCTGTAATGGTTTGTAGTTATTGTCTTTAGGATCTGTTTCTATAATGGTTACAATCGTATCTTCATTTACAAATCGGCATAAATCGTCAATATGACCGTGCGTATCATCCCCTTCAATTCCATCTCCCAACCAAATCACATTTGTAATTCCAAGGTATTCATTGAAAACCGCTTCATAATCCGCTTTGGTGAAATTTGGATTCCGAACCTGAATATCAGGATGCATCAAACATTCTTCCGAAGTCAGTAAAGTACCTCTTCCATTGGTATCAATAGCTCCTCCTTCAACAATAACCGGTTTTCCGTTATGTAAAACCTGGGTAACAGGAATATGTAGAAATTCTCCCACTTTAGCTGGAACAAATTGATCAAGCTGAATGTTTTTGTACTTTGCCCAACCATTAAAATTAAAGTTCAAAGCTTCTCTTTTGGTTCCATTTTTAATGATAATTGGGCCCGAATCACGCATCCAGCTTCTGTTGGTTTTATGAATGATATAAGAAATATTTGTCAGTGCGACATGAGCTGTCTGGAGCATTGCATTGACTTTTTCCTTTTGTTTTTCATCGGCAACAACTAAAAATACGGGCTCGAAAGTGGCCACTTTTTTTATGAATTCTACAAAAGCCCACTGAACCGCCTCGTATTTTCCCGGCCAATCCTTACCGTTGTGCGGAAAACAAAGTAAAATGCCTTGTTGCTTTTCCCATTCGGCAGGAAATCTTCTGTTATTTGTAGTCATAATTAATCGATTGCTCTTTTTGTAATATCACCAAAAGCGTCAATTCTTCTGTCTCTGAAGAACGGCCAGTTCTGACGTACATTTTCTTGTAAATCTAAATCAACTTCGGCAATCAGAATCTCTTCTTTGTCGTGCGAGGCTTGCGCCAAAATTTCGCCCTGTGGTCCCGCAATGAATGAAGATCCCCAAAACTGTATTCCCGCTGTATCAGGCAGGTATTGTTCTAACCCAATTCGGTTTGCTGCTGCTACATATACGCCATTGGCTACTGCATGTCCTTTCATCACGCTCATCCAAGCGCCATGCTGGTTTTCGCCATATTGCTCTTTTTCTTGTGGATGCCATCCTATGGCTGTAGGGTAAAACAACACTTCAGCACCTTTTAAAGCAGTCAAACGAGCTGCTTCAGGATACCATTGATCCCAACAAATTAGCGTTCCAATTTTTCCTTTTTGGGTTGGTATCGTTTTGAAACCTAAATCACCAGGTGTGAAATAGAATTTTTCATAAAAATGAGGATCATCCGGGATGTGCATTTTACGGTACAGTCCTGCCTCCGATCCATCAGTGTCAATGATGTAAGCGCTATTATGGTAAATTCCCGCCATTCTTTTTTCGAAGAAAGGAACAATAATTACCACACCTAATTCTTTTGCCAAAGTACTAAAAGCAATAAATGAAGTACTGTATAATGGTTCTGCCAAAGCAAAATTGTCCACATCCTCGCTTTGACAAAAATAATGACTGCTGTATAATTCCGGTAACGAAATGACTTCGGCACCAAGATTGGCGGCATCACGAACCCAGCTTAAGCATTTTTTTAAGTTGTTTTCGGCAATGTCATTAAGATTCAATTGAATGACCGCTATTTTGTATTTCTTATTTGGCATGACTAAATTTTAGACTGCAAAAATAGTAAATTTTATAAAGAGTAGAAAATAGGACTAATGTGTTTTTTTTGGCTTAAATTGTCTGCTGGTATTGTATTATATTTTAACAACTACTCCGAAGTCAGGAGCATTCGGAGTAGTTGTTAGTAGCCGCTTGCACCCAGACGAAGTCAATTCAGGTCAGCTCATCGTTGCTGGAGCTGCGCCTACGGAGGAGAAGCTAGGTTTTATTACTTTATAATTTTATAGCTCCTTTAGGGACCGTATTGCCAATGCTGGTTTTTTTGGAATAGTCCAAATTTGGCGAAGAATCCAATACAATGTTTTCACAAGCCGCTCCGTTAATGCTAACTGCTTTAGGTGATGCGGAGTTAAATTCAATATTTGTAAAGGACATATTTTTACCATTATAAATGTCAAATACATTGCTGTTTTCGATGTCCAATTTAGCATTGCTGATTTTGATTCCTTTGGCATCAATGATCGAAAAGCCTTTTTCAGCTTTTGCGGTCAAATTGGAGATTTCGATGTTTTCAAGGTTCATTTCAGGTAAACCTTGCAGGAATACTGCCTGATAAGCTCCTTTAATAGTTACATTTTTTATTGAAATGTTTTTGAACTGTGGTGTTTCCTCATTTACGGGTACCACTTTTGTGTTAATTTGATTTCCTCCTTCAGCCAACGTTTCTGTAATGGATTTTCCGCCATAATAAAGGTCGAAAGAAATAGCCTGTGAAGGAATATCGGTCATGAAAATATCGGAGATAAAGATATTTTCGACTATACCGCCACGTCCACGGTTGCTTTTAAAACGCAGTCCAACATCCGTTCCCATAAAAGTACAATTAGAAACATGCATATTCTTAACGCCTCCTGACATTTCGCTACCAACGGTCACACCACCATGTCCATGATAAACGATATTATTTCTTACAATAATGTTTTCACAGGGAATACCCCTTAAACGACCGTCCTTATCTTTTCCTGATTTAATACAAATGGCATCGTCACCCACATCAAAACTTGAATTTTCAACGATCACATTTTTACAAGATTCTACATCAAGACCATCCCCATTTTGAGAGAACCAGGGATTACGAACGGTTACATTACGAACAATTAAATCTTCTACCATTAAGGGATGTATGCACCAGGCAGGAGAATTTTGAAATACAGGGCCGTCAAATAATACTCTTTTACTATTTTGGATACTTACCATTACCGGGCGAAGAAAATCACGAATTGCTTCAAAGTCTTCTTTGGTTTTTAAATCAGCACGTACATTTTGGTCGGCATTCTGATTCCCTTTTACATACTGTTCAGAGGGATACCAGCTTTCTTTTTTATCATTGAGCACTCCTCCTGAAGCAACCAGTTTTTTCCATTGGCTGTCGGTTACCTTGCCCTTTTTTACCATACGCCATACCTCACCCGAACCGTCCCAGACACCTTTTCCGGTAAAGGCCACATTCTCAATGTTTTTACCGTAAATAGGAGAGATGCAACGCCAGGTATTTAATCCTTCAAAACTGGTTTCGATAATTGGATATAGATCTTTGTTGGTAGAGAATTTGATTAATGCTCCGGATTCTGCATGCAATTCGATGTTACTTTTCAAAATGATGGGACCCGTTAACCAAATTCCTGGAGGAATAATCACTTTTCCGCCTCCTTTTTTTGACACGGCATCAATTGCATCTGCAAAAGCTTTAGTGTTTAAAACATATCCTCCATTGGTAGCGCCAAAATCTTTTATGTTTACTGTATTATTCGGAATGGAGGGCTCTTTGACTTTTGCCATTTTGAATTCAATGTTTTTATAAGTTCCATCGGAGGCTGGATGATTGCCGATACTATTTTTAGAACAGCTTGTTACTAAAACGGCCAAAGCAATGCATAACAGGTTAATTGGGTTAGTTTTCATTCTTGTTTTAATTTAATTAGTTTATTTTTTTAAAGTTCATAAAACCATTTGGCTTCATTTGGTGTAATTCGTATCTTATATAGGGCACCTTTGAATCAGGAGGCATCAAAATGTAATCGATTACCCAAATGTATCTAATAAATGAGGAAATACAAATTAATTCTATTTAAAATATATTGGCATATGATTTTATGCTGTAAATTAATACTATCCCTATGGGGCTGCGGATGGAAGTATAGTGCAAAAAAACTGATGCCATTATAATATGTTTTAAAGGCTGCGTTGATTTTGGTATTGTTTTGTCAAGATTTGATCAACGCCTTTTGATTGTCTGTTGGTACGGAGCTATTACTTTTTGATTTACACTATTATAAAGAGGCTAATTTTTAGTCCCTATTCACCCCAAACGTTTCGGTATTTAGTATTACTATTTTTATTTACTTTTGAAATAAAAATAATATGGGGTTCAAACATGTATTTAGAGCCAAATTAGATTGGCTTTTTTCTAAAAAGGAAATGGCGACATACAATAAAAGTCATACCATAACGATTGACGGTAAGGCTGTTTTAAATGTTTCGGCTGCTAAAGCTTTCAAAGGAGATCCTGCTTTGTACAATCCTGAGGACCTGTTATTGAGTAGTGTGGTTTCCTGTCACATGATGTCATACCTATATGTTTGTAAGCAAAATGGTATCGACGTGGTGTCTTATACAGACGAAGCGGAGGCAACTCTTGAGGTTTTGGCCGATGGTAGCGGACGTTTCATTACTATTAAACTGTATCCTAAAGTTCGTATTAGCAACAAAGAAAAAATAGCCGAGGCACTTAGTTTGCATAAAAAAGCAAACCAACTCTGTTTTATAGCTAATTCGTGTAATTTTCCAATAGTACACTTTGCAACTTGTGAAATTGCAGCTGTAAATTAGAGTAATTGTATATTTTTACTTTGTTTTTTGGATAAAAATTATAAAATATCAATTAAATCAGAGGGATGGTTTAATACATATTTTGCTCCATTTGAAATCAATTCTTCTTCTGGTCTATAGCCCCATAATACCCCTACGGCACACATATTGGCATTCGTTGCCGTCTGCATATCAATATCGGAATCCCCTATGAAAATGATTTCTTCGGCTTTTAATCCAAAGTTCTTACTTATTTCCACTGTTTTAAACGGATTTGGTTTTTTTAGCGATTCTGTTGTCAAACCCATTATTGGATTAAAATAATCGGGAAATAGCGTTGCTGTAATTTCCTTTGTTAGATGATCTGCTTTATTCGAGAATACGTTTAGTTTTATATTGCGTGATTTTAATTCGTCTAATAATTCGAATATCCCATCATAGGCTTTTGTTTTACGCGTACAAATAGTGCGATATGCTGATAGCATCAAATGGTAACAACGATCAATCTCTGTTTCATCATTGGTTGTGGCAGGTAGTGCTTTGCTTACCAGATTTCTGAGGCCACTACCAATGAAATATTGATAAGTGTCATAACTATGTGTAGGGAAGTTGAGGCCTTGAAGGACACTATTCATTGCATCTGCAATGTCTTCAAGTGAATTTACCAGTGTTCCGTCTAAATCAAAAATAATTCCTTTGAACTTCATCTTATATACTTTAAATCAATCGAAAGAATGCGTTTTTCGACTGTTGTTTTGAGAGCAGCGGCAAAGGTAGGGATATTGTTTTTTATCTTAGAATGCATCGCTGATTTAATCCAGTTTTTTAAATAGTTTCAATTACACTTTCTTGTGATCTCCTAGATTTTGGTGTTACTTCAATTCGGTTAAAATCATCTTTCGAACCGTAACCTACGGCCATCGCAAATAGTGGTTTGTATTCTTTCATGTTAAGAATAGTCCTGTATTTATCCGATTCTATACCTTCCATTGCTGTCGAATCCAGACCTAATGAAACACTAGCCGTCAAACCAACTCCCAATGCTATATAAACTTGTTTGGACAACCATATTTTTAAATCTGCTTCTGAGATACTTGCTTTAATTTGATTGTACCAATCCTTTCTAGCTTGTGGTAATTCGTTGTCTACCACTTTTTGAAAAGCATCCAAATCATCCGCTACACTGAATACAACTAATAGTTTAGCCTGATTTATTTTTTCTTCATTATGCATTGAAACTGAAGCTAATTTTGCTTTAATTTCTGGATTTTGTACAAATGTAAATTTCCAAGGTTGAATATTTATAGAGGAAGGAGTGAGGCGTAAAACCTCTTTCAAATCTTCAATTTTTTCTTGCGGTATTGTTTTGTCAGAGTTGTACTTCTTTGCTGTGTATCTATTTTTTATTAATTCTAAAATATTCATGGTTATATTTTTTAAATGTTTTTATAGGATTAATTATAGGCGCAAAGTTAAGCTAATAATAGGCTTATACAATTTGATCGCCCTGGTACCAAGCGGATGTTTACCTTGAAAATGAGTTTTTTGGAATTGTCTTTAGAACGATAAAAGTTTTCTTTAGCCCCGATGGGGGTAAATATCCTTTTGGACTGGGGTTAGCTCAAAAGATATTGAGTAGGTGGGAGGGAAGTGGTTATGAAAAACTATTGTTGTGCTCCAAAAAGAAAGCACCAATCTCTCGACTGGTGCTTTCATGAAATTATAATTATTCTCAATTATTGAACCAATTCACTTTGATTTCTAAAAACCAATTTTCCATCAAATGCATCAATCAGAACGATGCTGTCTGTTGTTATTTTTCCGGATAGTATTTCTTTAGACAGTTCATTGAGCACATCTCTTTGAATTACTCTTTTCACAGGTCTCGCTCCAAATTGCGGATCATATCCTTTCTCGGACAAATAGGCAATGGCTTCCGGAGTGGCGTCCATCGTGATGCCTTGTTGCGCCAGCATTTTAGTGACATTTTTCAGTTGTAAACCTACGATTTGAGCAATATTTTCATTGGTGAGTGGCGTGAACATCACAATTTCATCAATACGATTGATAAATTCCGGGCGCACTGTTTGTTTCAATAATCCCAGTACTTCCACTTTTGCGGCTTCGGTTGCGGCTTCCACGCTTCCTTTTAGATTGTCAAATTTATCCTGAATAATCTGGCTTCCCATATTGGAAGTCATGATGATGATTGTATTTTTAAAATCAGCCAAACGTCCCTTGTTATCAGTCAAACGTCCCTCATCCAGTACTTGCAGTAAAATATTAAAAGTGTCCGGATGCGCTTTTTCAATCTCATCCAATAAGATTACGGAATAGGGTTTTCTACGAACGGCTTCGGTCAATTGTCCACCTTCATCATAGCCCACATATCCTGGAGGCGCACCCACCAAACGGCTTACGCTGTGGCGTTCTTGGTATTCGCTCATGTCGATACGGGTCATTGCATTTTCATCGTCAAATAGATATTCTGCCAGGGCTTTCGCCAATTCTGTTTTACCAACTCCTGTTGTACCCAGGAAAAGAAAGGTCCCCACCGGTTTTTTCATATCCTGTAATCCGGCACGGCTTCTGCGCACGGCATCACTTACCGCCTGAATGGCTTCTTCCTGTCCGACCACTCTGTGATGCAATTCATCTTCCAGTTTAAGTAATTTTTCTCTTTCACCCTGAAGCATTTTCATTACAGGAATTCCAGTCCATTTGGCCACTACTTCGGCAATATCTTCACGAGTAACTTCTTCTTTTATTAAGGAAGTTCCGGATTGGTTTTCTTGTAATTCCTTGAGTAAAATGTCTAAACGCTCTTGTGCCTCTTTAATTTTACCGTAACGAATTTCGGCTACTTTTCCATAATCACCATCACGTTCGGCACGTTCTGCTTCGTATTTGAAGTCTTCAATTTCAGTTTTTACTGTTTGAATGTTATCGACTACATCTTTCTCTGATTTCCATTTAGCATAGATTTCGTTGCGATCTTCTTTTAGGTTGGCCAGGTCCATTCCTAAAATTTTGAGTTTACTTTCGTCTTTTTCTCGTTTAATGGCTTCAATTTCAATTTCCAATTGCATGATTTTTCGATCCAAAACATCCAGTTCTTCTGGTTTCGAATTGATTTCCATGCGTAGTTTCGAAGCAGCTTCATCCATTAGATCGATGGCTTTGTCCGGAAGAAAACGGTTCGTAATATAACGTTGCGATAATTCAACAGCTGCAATAATAGCATCGTCTTTGATCTGGACTTTATGGTGGGTTTCGTATTTTTCTTTGATCCCGCGTAAAATCGAAATGGCACTTTCGGTATCCGGCTCTTCCACCATTATTTTTTGAAAACGTCTTTCGAGAGCTTTGTCTTTTTCAAAATATTTTTGATATTCGTCCAATGTTGTGGCTCCAATGGCACGCAGTTCCCCACGAGCCAATGCCGGTTTCAAAATGTTGGCAGCATCCATAGCGCCTTCGCCACCTCCAGCCCCTACAAGTGTATGAATTTCATCTATGAATAAAACAATATCGCCTTCAGCAGAAGTCACTTCTTTAACTACGGATTTTAATCGTTCTTCAAATTCCCCTTTGTATTTGGCACCAGCGATTAGCGCTCCCATATCAAGGGAATACACGATTTTATCCTTCAGATTATCAGGAACATCTCCATCCACAATACGGTGGGCCAATCCTTCGGCAATGGCGGTTTTTCCCACTCCGGGTTCTCCAACCAACATGGGGTTATTTTTAGTTCTTCGTGTTAGAATTTGCAACACTCGGCGAATTTCCTCGTCACGGCCAATTACAGGATCGAGTTTACCGGTGCGGGCTAATTCGTTCAGATTTTTAGCGTATTTATTTAAAGAATTATAGGTTTCCTCAGCAGATGCCGAAGTCACTCTTTCTCCTTTTCTCAATTCGTCGATAGCGGCATTAAGCCCTTTTTCAGTAACGCCCTGGTCTTTTAGAATTTGGCCTACTTTGCTTTTGGATCCAAATATGGCTAAAATTAAATGCTCAACGGAAACGAATTCATCATTCATTTTTTTTGCAATAATCTCGGCTTCGTTCAGCGTGGCGTTTGCGGTTCTGGAAAGCATAATTTCGCCACCGGAAACTTTCGGGAAGCTTTGTATAGTGCTGTCTATTATTTGTTCTAATAAACCCACATTTACGTTCAGTTTCTTCAATATAAAAGGAGCCACATTTTCATCTACTTCAAAAATAGCCTTGAAAATATGCTCATTTTCTATTTGCTGTTGCCCGTGGCTCTGAGCCAATTGTTGTGAAAGCTGAATGGCTTCCTGGGATTTGATTGTAAATTTATTAATGTTCATGATCTTATATTGTTTTGTTGTTATTTGACTAACTTTGCGAATTATATTCAATATATATTCCAATACAATAATACAGACAAATTGACAGAAATTTCATGATTTTTATCATGTATTAAAGTCAAAATGTCTTAAAATAAGACAATTATGAGTTTTTTTCAAAATATTTTTAACAGTTCAGACGACAAAGATGTAAAAGAAAACAAAATCAACTGGAATGAACTGACCGATTTAGGGCAACTGAATGAAATTATTTTCATTTCGAATGAAAAACCGGTGGCAATTTTTAAACACAGCACCCGATGCAGCGTAAGTAGGATGGCGCTGAAACAGTTTGAAAATGAGTTTAATAGCTCAGATAAAGTTACGCCTTATTTTTTAGATTTAATAGCATATCGCGATATTTCTAGTGCCATAGCAGATCGTTTTGGAGTTACACATGAATCCCCACAATTGCTATTAATTAAAGATGGGAAAGCGATTTATAATGTTTCGCACAGTGCTATTGATGCAGCCGAATTAGGAAAAAAGGTTTAGACTGCAATGTTTAAATTTGATATATAAAAAATCCATTCGTTTTAAATGAATGGATTTTTGTTGCAACAATTATTTTGGTTTTGAATTAATAAGAATCGTTCATTTTCTTTTTTATGGCATCTAAACAAAGGTTGTTGATACTTCCCTCGTGTGTATGTTTGGTTTCTTTCGGAGATTTAAAGGTGCCATTTTCTAATTGTTCTGCGACCGCTTTATAGGCATCTCTAAAAGGCATTCCTGCAACTACCATCTCGTTTAGGGAATCAACCGTAAACAAATAATCATATTTTTTATCGTCCAGGATATGCTCTTTTACTTTAATGTCTTTGATAGCAAAAATAGCGATATCCAAACAGGCTTTTAAGTTTTGAATGGCTGGAAATAAACCTTCTTTCAAAAGTTGCAGATCCCTGTGGTAACCACTTGGAAGGTTGTTTATAATTAAAGTAATTTCGTATGGCAATGCTTGAATTTTGTTGCATTTTCCGCGAATTAATTCAAAAACATCTGGATTTTTCTTGTGCGGCATGATACTGGATCCTGTTGTAAGATGCGAAGGCAAACTGATAAAGTCAAAATTCTGACTCATATACAAACAAACATCCATAGCGAATTTAGACAGGGTGGCGGCAACGCTGCTCATAGCAAAAGCGACTGTTTTTTCTGATTTTCCGCGGCTCATTTGTGCCGCTACAGAATTGAATTTTAAGGTTTCAAAACCTAATTCCTGTGTGGTGAATGTTCTGTTGATAGGAAAGGAACTTCCATATCCTGCAGCTGAACCCAATGGATTCTGGTCTACAATTTTTAAAGCTGCATTTAGCATCGTTACATCATCAATTAAGCTTTCGGCATAAGCAGAAAACCACATCCCAAAAGAAGATGGCATTGCAATTTGAAGGTGGGTGTACCCTGGCAACAAAACATTTTGATGTTTTTCTGCTGATTCCATCAGCAAATCAAAAAGGCTTTTTACCTGTTCTTTCAGTTCTTTCAGAACATCTTTCAGATACAAATTAACGTCTACCAAAACCTGGTCGTTACGGGAGCGGGCAGTATGAATTTTTTTTCCGGCGTCGCCTAGTTTTACCGTCAGTAAATATTCGATTTTGGAATGTACGTCTTCAAAGCTGTCTTCGATTTCGAATTTTCCGTTTGCAACATCTTTTATAATTTCTTCTAATGCCAAAACCAAAGAAACGGTTTCGGAGTCTGTTAAAAGACCGATCTGACCTAGCATTTTTGCATGAGCAATAGATCCTAAGGCATCATATTTTGCCAGAACTAAGTCCAGTTCCCTGTCGTTTCCAACTGTAAAATGTTCGATTTGCTGATCGGTTGGTATTCCTTTTTCCCAAAGTTTCATAAGATATTTATTTTAACCCAGTTAGGCGTTTGAGACCTGATTGGGTTTGTGTTTATTGTTTGAAAAAATCAGTTAGTATTTTGATATACAATTGGATTCCTTCTTCTATTTCGTTTATAAATATAAATTCGTCTGCCGAGTGCGACCGCAGGGTTTCACCTGGTCCTAATTTCAAGGATTGACAACTCAAAACCGATTGATCCGACAGCGTAGGCGAGCCGTACGTTGTTCTTCCCAGTGCTATTCCGGCTTGTACCAATCCGTGTGCAACAGGAATCGATGACGCATTCAAATGCATTGAACGGGGATTGATTTCAGCAGTCAAATGTTTTCTTACTGTAGCTAAAATTTCCTGATTGCTATAGCAATCATTCACCCTGATGTCGATGACCAGATGACATTCTGCGGGAACTACATTGTGTTGCTTTCCTGCTGTCACTTGTGTTACAGTCATTTTTACGGGGCCTAAAACTTCAGATATTTTTTCGAACTGATAGCTGTTAAACCATTCAATAACGGGTATCGCATTGTAAATCGGATTGTCCGGATTGTTATGCGCAGCGTGACTTGCAGTACCTTTGACGATGACATCGAGTACCAATAAACCTTTTTCGGCTATGGCCAATTGCATTAAAGTGGGTTCGCCGACAATGGCACATTCCAGTTCCGGTAAATGTTTCAGTACGCTGTTTAATCCATTTTTCCCACTGCTCTCTTCTTCGGCTGAAGCCACCATCACGATATTGTAAGGTAGCGTTTCATTCGAATAAAAATGAACAAAAGTGGCTAAAAGCGAAACCAAACAACCACCGGCATCATTACTTCCCAATCCGAATAATTTACCGTCTTTTACGATGGCTTCAAAAGGATCGTTCGTATACCCTTGGTTTGGTTTTACGGTATCATGGTGTGAATTGAGCAATAGCGTTGGTTTGGTCTTATCAAAATGTTTATTGAAAGCCCAAATATTATTGTTTTCTCTTTCGAAGGGGATGCTGTTTTGCGTAAACCATTTTTCGATTAACAGTGCTGTTTTATCTTCTTCACTTGAAAAGGAAGGGGTTTCAATCAATGCTTTTAATAGCGCGATGGCTTCTTGTGTAAGGATTTCTATACTCTTCATAGTGTAATTGTAGTGTACAATGCGCTCTTGTCCTGCAACATCCTGTGATGACCAATTTTGATTTTTTGAACTCCTTTGGACAAGCTGTTGAAACAGTTGTCTAATTTAGGAATCATACCGGAATGTATCGCTTTTTCGGCTTTTAATTTGGAATATAATTCTTGATTGATGCTTAAAATTACAGAAGAATCGTCTTCGGCGTCATATAAAACACCAGGTTTTTCGAAGCAGTAATTCAAAGTGACATCAAAAACTTCCGATAAAGCAATCGCCAGTTCACTTGCAATGGTATCCGCATTTGTATTTAATAATTGCCCTTTTCCATCGTGTGTTATCGCGCAAAATACGGGAACTATACCATTTGAAAGTAATGTCTCCAATAATTGTGTGTTCACTTTTTTGACATCGCCCACAAAACCATAGTTGATGGTTGGATGGTTTCTCTTATCAGACTGAATTAAATTCCCGTCAGCACCGGAAAGCCCCATGGCATTGGTGTTGTTTGACTGTAGTTGGGCCACGATATTTTTATTGATTTGACCTGCATAGATCATCACAACAACATCAAGCATAGCGGCATCGGTGATGCGTCGTCCGTCGATCATTTGTGGAACTAAACCAATGCTTTCCGCCATTTTAGTAGCTGATTTTCCTCCACCATGAACGAGTACTTTGTACCCATCAATCTTAGAAAAATCAGATAAAAACTGTGCTAATTCCGTTTGATTATCAATAATGTTTCCACCAATTTTTAGTAGCGTTACCGGTTTTTTATTTTCCATTTTCCAATATTTTTTGCAACACTAATTGTGCAGCATAGGTTCTATTATTGGCTTGTTCAATAACAATAGAATTTTCACTGTCGATTACTTCATCAGTAACAATTACATTACGTCTTACCGGCAAACAGTGCATGAATTTAGCATTATTTGTCAGTTTCATTTTATCGGCAGTTACAGTCCAATTTGGGTCGGAATTAGTAATCTGACCATAATCGGTATAATTACTCCAGTTTTTCGCATAAATGAAATCAGCGTTTTCAAATGCTTTATCCTGATCGTATTCAATTTTGGAATCTTTTGTGATTTCAGGATTCAATTCGTAACCTTCCGGATGTGTGATGACAAAATCTGCATCTTGCAATTGCATCATTTGTACGAAGGAATTGGGTACCGCTTGCGGTAGTGCTCTGGGATGCGGTGCCCAGGTCAAAACTACTTTTGGTCTGTGTTTCGTTTTGTGTTCTGCCATAGTAATCGCATCGGCCAGCGATTGTAAGGGATGGCCTGTAGCACTTTCCATATTTACAATTGGTACTGTAGCGTGTTTCAAAAAACCGGAGAGTACGATTTCGGCATTGTCTTTTTCTTTGTCTACAAGTCCGGCGAAAGCTCTGATGGCAATAATATCACAATATTGGGAAACTACTGCTGCAGCTTCTTTAATATGCTCAGAAGCACCGGAGTTCATGATGGCTCCATCTTCAAACTCCAATGTCCAGCCTTCGCTGGTAAAATTCATTACCATGACGTTCATTCCTAAATTCAAAGCTGCTTTTTGCGTGCTCAAACGAGTCCTTAGACTGGAATTAAAAAACAACATTCCTAAGGTTTTGTTCTTTCCCAGTTTTTTGTTTTTAAGCGGTTTTTTTTTAATTTTTAATGCTTGTTTCACCCATTTGTTGAGCGAATCTATGTTTTGTATGGAGATGTAGTTCATCATTATATAATTTTAGTAAAAGGGATTTCGTTTTTTAAAGCTTTTAAAATAAAGTTGTCTTCCAGGCCATTGACAATCCAGGTTTCGATATTGGCGGCTTTGGCAATTGCCGAAGCTTCGATTTTAGATTGCATTCCACCGGTTCCGTGCGAAGATTTAGAATCGCCAATCTCTTTTTCCAATAATTTTAAATCGGTTACTAAAGAAATGGTTTCAGGAACCGCATCATGGATGGATGATTTGGTGTAAATCCCGTTCGTATTGGTAGCAATGATAAGAACATCAACATTTAATAAAACGGCTGTTAAAGCGGCTAATTTATCATTGTCACCAAACTGAATCTCATCCGTTGCCACGGTATCATTTTCATTGATGATAGGAATGTAATTGTTTTTGACCAGTACATTGATGGTGTTTACGATATTTACTTTGGCCTGCTCTTTTTCGAAATCAGAATAAGAAAGTAAACATTGCGAAATTAGTAGTCCTAAATCGCTGAAATTTTCATGATAGATTCGCATCAAATGAGGCTGGCCTATTGAAGCCAACGCTTGTTTTACAAAAACATCTTTGTCCTGACTTTCCAGTTTTACAAATTGCTTGGCAGCGGCAATCGCACCGGAGCTTACAATTACAAATTCATAATCGTCTTTCAATGCTGCTATCTGCATACCAATATCTTCAATCTTTCCTCTCGAAATGTGATTGGTTTCTTTGGTTAATGTATTACTTCCTAACTTTAATAAAATTCTTTTTTTACCTGATTTGTCCATTTCCGTAAATATACCACTTATTAGTAACTAAATGTTGCAATCCAATTGGCCCGCGTTGGTGTAATTTGTCCGTGCTTATTGCTAATTCGCCACCTAGACCAAATTGTCCTCCATCAGTAAATCGGGTAGAGGCATTTTGATATACAGCTGCAGTATCTACATTTTCCATGAATTCCTGAGCAATTGTATCATTTTTTGTGATTATTGAAGCGGAATGTCCACCACAATATTTATTGATTTTATCAATTGCTTCCTGATTTGAATTTGTGGTTCCGATAACAATTTTATAATCTAAAAATTCTTCGTACCAAATTAAATCCGATTCGATCTGAGGAACGTTTGCTATGCTGGAAATGCTTTCATCTCCTAAAACGGTAACGTTTCTTTGTTGTAATTCCTGAATTATATTGGTAACGAAAGCTTCCCAATTTTCAAGATTAGTATCAATTAAAACTTTATCTAAAGCATTGCAAACGGATATGTTTGAGGTTTTTCCGTTGATTATTATAGCGAGTGCCTGGTCTAAATCCGCTTCAGCGTTTACATAAACAAAATTATTTCCCCGACCACTTATAATCACTGGGCACGTAGCGTGTTTTTTTACAAAAGCAATTAGATTTTCACCGCCACGAGGAACGATTAAATCCACTTTTTGTGTTGGTTTCTCCAAAAAGGCCTGCGTTTCTTCCCGATTGTAGTTCAAGTATTCCACCCATGCAGTAGGAACATTGTTTTCTTGTAAAGCCTGATGCCACAATTCCACAATTTTCAAGTTGGATTGCAGGGATTCTTTTCCGCCTTTAAGTAAAATTTTATTTCCTGACTTAAAAGCAATTCCGCCTGCTTCAACGGTAACATCGGGTCTGGATTCATAAATAATCATTACGGTTCCAAATGCCGCTGTCTTATTGATGATTTTCATTCCGTTTTCATGCTCGAAATTAAAACGCTCTACGCCAATAGGATCTTCCTGACTTGCTAACTGTTGCAGCGATAAAATCATACCGTCAATTTTAGGATCATCGACCAGTAAACGTTTTTCCATGGCCAGGTCATCTCCAGAATAATTATTTAAATCCTGTTGATTTACAGTTTTAATGTTGGCTCTTTCTTGTTGAAGAAGCGCGGCCATACGGCTTAAAACTGAATTTCGTTTTTCTATTGGTAGCAGCGTATTCATAATTAAGAATGTATTTGCTTCGCCTGTTCACTAAGGCTTAGTTCTTTCAATGTTTCTTTTAAAGCTTTAATAAAGGTATCGATCGCTTCCTTTTTGATTGTCAATGGCGGAAGAATTCTCAATAAATTTTTATTGTTTGCGTTTCCTGTAAAAATGTGTTGGTCAATAATCATTTTTTTACGAAGCGTACTTACGTCAAAATCAAATTCTACACCGAGCATTAATCCTTTTCCTTTTACTTTAATAACTTCAGGAACTTGTTTGATTGCTTCTAAAAAATAGGTATAAACGTCATTTACGTTATCCATTAATTTTTGGCTTTCGATCACATCCAAAACAGCAATTCCGGCTGCGCAAGCCAAATGATTTCCGCCAAAAGTAGTTCCTAATAGACCATAACTGGCTGTGAATTTTGGAGAAATCAGGATTCCGCCAATAGGAAAACCATTGCCCATTCCTTTAGCAAGTGAAATAATATCCGCTTTAATATTATGATGCTGGTGCGCGAAAAATTTCCCGCTTCTTCCGTATCCTGATTGCACTTCGTCTAAAATCAGAACGGCATCGTATGCTGCGCATATTTTTTCCAATGCCTGGAAAAATTCAGGCGTTCCCTGGTCTAAACCGCCAACTCCTTGAATTCCCTCGATAATAACAGAAGAAACATCTCCTTTTTTTAGTTCGTTTTCTACCAGTTGGATATTATTCAGTGGTAAAAAAGTAACGATTTGCTGTGCGTTGATCGGTGCAACAATTTTTTTGTTATCAGTAACGGCAACTGCCGCAGAAGTTCTTCCGTGAAAGGAATTATCAAAAGCAATTACTCTGGTTTTATTGTTGTGAAAAGAGGCTAATTTCAAGGCGTTTTCATTGGCTTCAGCTCCAGAACTGCATAAGAATAGCGTATACTCTTCCAATCCTGAAAGTTTGCCCAATTTGGCTGCTAATTCTACTTGTAATGGATTCTGAATCGCATTGGAATAAAAACCAATGTTATCCAATTGATTCTTTAGTTTGGCAACATAATCCGGTTGTGTGTGTCCAATGGAAATTACTCCATGACCACCGTATAAATCTAAATATTCCACTCCTTTTTCATCTGTAATAGTGCAATCCAGTGCTTTTACAGGAGTGATGTCGTATAATGGGTAAACGTCAAATAAGTTCATTTTTAATTGTTTTAAATGTTGGATCTCCTTTTAAATGAATCGGTTTTTAAATTTAGATTTAAAATTTATCATTTAAAACGGAAAATTAAAATCCGCTTGGTTTCAAATGCAATCCTATGGTTTCATCCAGTCCAAACATTAAATTCATGTTTTGAATGGCTTGTCCTGAGGCTCCTTTTGTTAAATTATCAATTACTGAAGTAATCAATAGCCGGTTTCCTTTTTTCATTAAACTAATGATACACTTGTTCGTTTGAACCACTTGTTTCATATTGATTCCAGCGGTGGTAACAGTTACAAATGGCTGGTCTTTGTAAAAAGCTTCGTATTTGGCCACCACATCTTCGAGACTTTCTTCGATTGTTGTGTATAATGTTGCAAAGATCCCTCTCGCAAAATCACCTCTGTTAGGTACAAAAATTAATTCGTTTGTATAATCCGCCTGCAATTGGTTTACACTTTGGTTTATTTCGCCCAAATGTTGGTGTTCAAAAGCTTTATAATGTGACATATTATTCGATCTCCAGCTAAAATGTGTCGTTTCCGATGGCGTAACTCCGGCTCCGGTACTTCCTGTTGTAGCATTAATATGAACGTCAGTCGTAAGCATTTCGTTTTTAGCCAATGGCAATAATGCCAATTGAATCGCCGTTGCAAAACAACCTGGATTAGCAATAAATTGCGCGTTTTTGATAACTGCTTTATTCAGTTCAGGCAAACCGTAAACGAAAGATTTACTATCAAAATCTTTGTCTTGGGTCAATCTGAAATCATTTCCTAAATCGATAATTTTGGTATGGCCTGCAAATTGATTTTGCGCTAAAAATGATTTTGATTTACCATGACCTAAACATAAGAAAACCACATTCACATTCGGATTTACGGTATCGGTAAAATTCATTTCAATATCGCCCATCAGATCATGATGTGCAACCGATAATGGTTTTCCGGCGTTTGTGGTACTGTAAACAAAATCAATCGTTGCATTGGGATGGTACATCAATATTCTGATGAGTTCCCCTGCAGTATAACCTGAACCGCCAATTATTCCAACATTAATCATAATCAAGATGGTTTACAGATGAAAATATGTTCTGGGCATTTCCCAGAATTTTAATGAATCCTTTGGCATCGTCTGATGTCCAGGCATTGTTCATTTCTCCGTATTGACCAAATCCAGTGTTCATCAAATCATTTTCAGATTCAATTCCGTCAAGCGAAAAGTGATAGGGTTTCAAGGAAACGGTTACCGTTCCATTTACCGTTTTCTGCGTGTCTTCCAGGAAAGTCTCGATGTTTCTCATCACAGGATCAAGAAATTGACCTTCATGAAATAGCATTCCGTACCAGTTTCCCAGTTGTTCTTTCCAGTATTGTTGCCATTTTCCTAGGGTATGTTTCTCTAACAAATGGTGTGCTTTGATGATGATTAAAGGTGCGGCAGCTTCAAAACCAACTCTTCCTTTAATTCCGATTATTGTATCGCCAACATGAATGTCTCTGCCAATTGCATATGCGCTGGCTAATTTTTCAAGAGCAACAATATTGTTTGATGGTTTATCTTTTGTACCGTTTACGGCAACTAATTCTCCTTTTACAAATTCCAAAGTCACTTTTTCTTCCCCTTCTTTTTGTAGTTGTGAAGGATAAGCCTCACTCGGTAACGGAAGGTTTGAAGTCAATGTTTCTTTACCACCTACGCTGGTTCCCCACAATCCTTTGTTAATGGAATATTGTGCTTTTTCCCAAGAATATTCAACACCGTTCGCTTGTAAATAAGCAACTTCTTCTTGTCTGGATAATTTTAAGTCTCTAATAGGAGTGATGATTTCAATTTCGGGAGCAATGGTTTGGAAAATCAGATCAAAACGAATTTGGTCATTTCCTGCACCGGTACTTCCGTGAGCGATTGCGTTTGCACCTACTTTTTTTGCATATTTAATCGCTTCCATCGCTTGAAAAACACGTTCCGCACTTACTGATAACGGATAGGTATTGTTTTTCAATACATTTCCATAAATCAGGTATTTAATGGCTTTATCATAATATTTATCTACAATAGTAAGATTTGCATGTTGCGCACTTCCTAATTCATAAGCTCTTTCTTCAATAGCGGCTAGTTCAGCTTCATCAAACCCTCCTGTATTTATAAGAACGGTATGAACTTCATATCCTTTTTCGTTTTTTAAATATTTTAGGCAATATGAGGTATCTAATCCTCCACTATAAGCTAATACAACTTTTTTCATGATATTATTTTTTTAAGAACAAGGCTTCTTTAATTGATTTTAATCTATTTAACACTCTGATATTAAAAGGATGTTTAGGTGGATCTTTAGGTTTTTCTTTTGGGTCATAAAGCATTCCGGTGCACAAGCACATTTTGTTGTCTTTACTTTTTAGGATTTCATAATTGGTACAGGTTTGACATCCTTTCCAAAAACTTGGATCGCTTGTAAGTTCTGAAAAAGGAACCGGTTTGTATCCCAAATCGGAATTGATTTTCATTACTGCCAAACCAGTAGTAATTCCAAATACTTTAGCCTCCGGATATTTTTCCAATGAATAGTCAAATACTTTTGATTTGATTTTTTTGGCTAAACCTAAATTTCTGTAATCAGGATGTACAATCAAACCAGAATGTGCTACAAACTTCCCGTGTTGCCAACTTTCGATATAACAGAAGCCAGCGAATTTACCATTGTCTAATGCAATGACAGCATCTTTGCTTTCCATCTTTTTTTGGATGTATTCAGGAGTTCTTTTAGCAATCCCAGTACCTCTTAATAAGGCAGATGATTCAATAGTATCGCATATTTCCTGCGAATACTTATAATGTTCTTCCTGAGTTACAATGATAGAAATGTTCATTTCAAGAGATTGTTTGAGTTAAAAAATGAGTTGGATTCAAGTTTTGAAAAACAAGAGTTATGCCAATTGAAATAGATATAAAAGAAGATATAGACCATGAGCATAGCGTTGTGTGGGCTAATGAACAAGGAAATATAGCTTTTTTAGGATATACTAATCCAATGGATAACTGGGATGATTTCAAAACGGTATAGATGAAAAATGAATAAAAACAAAAACAAAACACGTTGTGGGTACTATATTATAGCATCCGTACTTCGGGAGAAGCCGCAGGTCTGTTTGTCCGTGATATAGAAGTTATATGTACACTTATATTATTCATGGGTGCAAAAATACAATTATTTTGCAAATAGAATGCTTATTTTGTTTTTTGTAACAAAATTTTAATACAATGTTTGTTTTTTGTGGCAGCACCACTCCTTAAAATAATTTAATTTGAAGGAGTGGTGCCGTGCTATTTGATTTAACCGATTAGTTTCGAAATCTATTGCGACTAATAATGTCTTTTAATTTGGCTTTCAAATTTTCTCCCGTATCAAAAACCATTTGTTCGCTGCTGGGGAAAGCGACTGCTCTTCTATCAAAATAGGAGTAATAGCTATCATCAGAAGCACGTCGGTCTCCTTTATAGGTTGCGTAGGTATTTTCGAAAGTAAACTCGCTTGTCACAGGAAAGGACTGTATGAGTTGATTGCTTCTTAAGTTTACATAATCCACTTTCGCTGTAATTTGGCAGGATTTAAATTGTCTGGATTCATAAATACGGGCGTTGACAATTCTAAGGTTATCAACCATGACCACTTTTCCTTTTTCGTCTACAACTTCTTTACCGTTGGCGTCAATCAGTTTTTTTACGCCATCTTTTATGATCCGTTCTTTTACAAATTCTCTTTCTTTGATTTGCTCTGGTGAAATATAAATTTGACGAAAATTAATCATCATGCCATAATCGTAATCAATTCCTTTTTGTTTGTTACTGTGGTAAACAGTCCATTTGTCATTTAATCCATAGGTACTAAAATCCAGTAAATCATTCTGAAGGCGGGTGGGAATAATCATATTGGTTTCGTTTTTGGTGTACACCGAAACATAATCGGAACCTTTAAATTTAGCTTCATCCATAAGCTGCAAAACATTTTTGTAATTAGGATTTATTTGGTTCAAATAGTCCAAATCGTCGTATGCCTTGCGGAAATTCATCTTGTCTGACGTGAGCATTAACTTTTTGGCATTAGGATACAAATAAGCTGACAAGGCATTTTTACTGTCTATAATCTGGTCGTTATAATTATCAAAAGGGAAAATGGCGGTTCTGCCTTCTTTAATTAATTGTAACGGGAGTATCGGTTTAATTTTTTCCTGACGATTGTTCAATTGCATATAGGTGGTGTATATTTTTTCCAATTGTGCCGGATTAGCCTCTTTTACCAGCAAATTTATCGTATTCAAATCACGTTCTTTGGCTTTGGCGAAAGCTTCTTCGAGCAGATAAACATATTCCTGCTTGCCTTTTTTATCTTTGTTGGTTCGCAAATTCGAAATAGCATTATCAATTGCCTGATCGTAATTTCCAGTGCTTAATAAGTTTTGGGTTTGTTTTACGCCACAGGAAGAAACAAAAAGAAATAAGGTTAATAAAAGAGTAATCTTTTTCATAAGCGTTACTGTTAAATGATTGTTTTTTGAAGTAATTGCTACTAATTATAGGTAGTGGGTCAGTTGGTTTGAAATTCAAATTCCAAAAATAAAGCCACAAAAAAACCTAACAAAAATAGCATAAATGTTAGGTTTTGAAAGCGCATTTTTATTTTTTTTATTTTCTTACGAATGGCGGAAGTAACTTACTGGAAACTTCACCGAAACCAATACGGACCTGTCCGTTTTGACAAAATCCTTTCATGATTACAGTATCGTTATCATTTATAAATTTACGTTCTGTTCCGTCATTCATTTTTATTGGATTTTTTCCACCCCAGGTTAATTCTAACATGGAGCCAAAACTATCTTCGGTTGGTCCTGAGATTGTTCCTGATCCCATCATGTCTCCTGAATTTACGCGGCAGCCATTAGACGTATGATGTGCTAACTGCTGGCTCATCGTCCAATACATGTGTTTGAAATTCGAATGGGAAACGATAGTTGCTTCACTGTTTTCGGGTTGAATCGCTACTTCTAAATTAATATCAAACGAATGTTTTCCTTTTTGCTGTAAATAAGGAAGTGGAGTAGGTTCTTGTTTTGGGCCTTTTGTTCTAAACGGTTCCAAAGCGTCCATAGTAACAATCCAAGGGGAGATTGAGGTGGCAAAGTTCTTTGACAGGAAGGGGCCTAATGGTACATATTCCCATTTTTGAATATCACGGGCGCTCCAGTCATTTAATAAAACCATTCCGAAAATATAATCTTCAGCTTCAGTTACAGCAATGTTTTCTCCCATAATATTGACATCGGTTGTAATAAAAGCGGTTTCCAGCTCAAAATCGACGGAGCGGGAAGGGCCAAAAACAGGTGTGGTTTCACCACTCGGCAATGTTTGCCCCATTGGTCGGTGCACCGGAATCCCGGAAGGAACAATGGTAGAGCTTCTTCCGTGATAGCCCACTGGAATGTGAAGCCAGTTCGGTAATAATGCGTTTTCGGGATCCCTGAACATTTTTCCTACGTTAGTGGCATGCTCTTTACTGGAATAGAAGTCAGTATAATCGCCTATTAGTACAGGCAGTTGCATTTCTACATCTTCCATTTTGAAGATGACAATATCTATGTCTTTTATGTTATCTCTTAATTTTGGATTTTTTTCATCAAAAATTTCAGCGATTCGATTGCGAACCAAGCGCCATGTTTTTTTGCCATCCGAAATAAAATCATTCAAAGTGTCCTGCATGAACATATCATCCGTCAGCTCAATACCTTCAAAATAATTTAATTGCTGTAAAGCTCCCAAATCAATTGCAAAATCACCGATACGAGTTCCCACAGTTACTATGTTTTCTTTGGTAAGAAAAACACCAAAAGGAATGTTTTGAATGGGGAAATCACTAGCGGCAGTTACTTCTAACCATGATTTTCTTTTAGTATTGTTGGCTGTTATTGGCATAGGGATGTTAATTATTTTGTTGAAAATTACTCATCAAATATATTATAATCTAACTATTAACCAAACGTTTTTTTGTATTTTTGCAACATATTAACGAAAATCAAAGAAATGCAACGCGACGAACAAATTTTTGACCTTATTCTAGAAGAACAAGAAAGACAAATACACGGATTAGAACTTATCGCTTCGGAAAACTTCGTAAGTGACGAAGTAATGGAAGCAGCGGGTTCTGTTTTAACTAATAAATATGCAGAGGGATATCCTGGCAAAAGATACTACGGCGGTTGCGAAGTAGTCGATGTTATTGAGCAAATTGCTATTGACAGAGCCAAAGAATTATTTGGTGCTGCTTACGCAAATGTACAGCCACACTCTGGTTCACAAGCGAATACAGCTGTTTATCACGCTTGTATTAAACCGGGAGATAAAATTTTAGGTTTTGATTTGTCTCACGGTGGACATTTAACTCACGGTTCTCCTGTAAACTTTTCAGGACGTTTGTATACGCCTTCATTCTATGGTGTAGATGCAGCAACCGGAAGATTAGATTATGATAAAATTCAAGAAATAGCAACAAAAGAACAACCAAAATTAATCATTGCAGGAGCTTCGGCTTATTCTCGCGATATGGATTTTGAGCGTTTCAGAGTAATTGCTGACAGTGTTGGCGCTATTTTATTAGCTGACATTTCTCATCCTGCAGGTCTTATTGCAAAAGGTTTGATGAACGATCCATTGCCTCATTGTCATATTGTAACGACTACAACGCACAAAACATTACGAGGCCCTCGTGGAGGTTTAATTTTAATGGGTAAAGATTTCGAAAATCCATTTGGTTTAACTACTCCAAAAGGAGAAATCAGAATGATGTCTTCTTTATTGGATCTGGCTGTTTTTCCTGGAAATCAAGGGGGACCATTAATGCATATTATTGCTGCAAAAGCAGTAGCATTTGGTGAAGCATTGCAAGATGAGTTCTTTACTTATGCCTTGCAATTGCAAAAAAATGCTAACGCAATGGCAGATGCTTTTGTGAAAAGAGGCTATGAAATCATTTCTGGAGGAACAGACAATCACATGATGCTGATTGATTTAAGAAACAAAAATATTTCTGGAAAAGATGCGGAGAATGCATTGGTAAAGGCAGATATTACAGTAAATAAAAACATGGTTCCCTTTGATGATAAATCACCATTTGTAACTTCAGGAATTCGTGTAGGAACTGCAGCGATTACCACTCGTGGTTTGCTTGAGGAAGATATGGAAACTATTGTTGCTTTAATTGACAGAGTACTGATGGACCATACCAACGAAGCTGTTATCGAAGAGGTGGCTGCTGAAGTAAACGATATGATGAGCGAAAGAGCTATTTTCGTATACTAAATAAATACGTCTTAAAATTTTAAAGTCGAAAGTCGAAAGTCTTGAGTAGGAATTTAATGGTTCTTTCTTAATTTTGACTTTCGACTTTTTACTTTATGCCTTTTAATATTTTGATTTAAAAATTATGTCTGTACTGAGATTAAAATTACCGACCGATCCGAGATGGGTGAACATCGTAGCGAAAAACATTGAAGAAATCTTGACGGATCATGCCTGGTGCGAACAAAAAGCAGCTACAAATGCCATTACAATTATCACTAACAATTCAGAACACCAGGATTTAGTGAAAGATTTATTGGCTTTGGCCAAAGAAGAAATCGATCATTTTGAGCAGGTACATAATATTATCATCAAACGGGGTCTGAAGTTGGGTCGCGAACGAAAAGATCATTATGTGAACGAATTGTATTTGTATATGAAGAAAAGTGGAGATGGAAGCAGGGTTTCAGCTTTAGTGGAACGATTATTGTTTTCAGCTATGATAGAAGCAAGAAGTTGTGAACGGTTCAAAGTGCTTTCGGAAAACATTCAGGATGAAGAATTGGCTGTTTTTTACAGGGATCTGATGGAAAGTGAAGCGGGCCATTATACGACATTTATAACCTATGCCCGAAAATATGGAGTAGGAATTGATGTCGAAAAACGTTGGAGAGAATGGCTTGAATTTGAAGAAAATGTTATAACAAATTACGGTAAAAGTGAAACGATTCACGGATAAATTTATTTGTAGTATTTTTGATTTTCAAAAAAACACAGGTGATTTATTTAAAAGTAGTAAGAATCAGCTTTTTATGTTTTTTGCGTTTTAAAGAAAGCAGTGTTTTATATTTAAAGTAAATTATTTGTTACGGATTAATAATTTTTGATTTACTTTTAGCGTTTATTTTTAACTGTAACAACTGTTTATTGCTATGAAGCTCAATTTTAATTATGATGGAAATATTGCCTGCAGGGCGATATTGCAAGATCAATTAGAAAATTTAGATATTAAATATCAACTGTTGGATTTAGGACAAATTGAAATCGGCGATGATGTTTCAGAAGATAGCTTTACAGCTCTTCAGGATAGTTTAAAGAAGTATGCTATTCATATTATCGATAACCCAAAAGGGCAATTAATTCAAAAAATTAAAGATGCAATAATTGAAATCGTCTATGAAAAGGATAAATTTCCCAACATTACAATTTCTCAATACCTATCGGATAAACTGAATTTTAGATATGGATATATTACGAATGTTTTTTCTGAATATACGCATACCTCCATTGAGAATTTTATTATTATCCAAAAGATTGAAAGGGCAAAAAAATTAATAATTGAAGAGAAGCTTACTTTGACTGAGATTTCTCACGAGCTGAATTATAGCAGTGTGGCTTATTTATCAACTCAATTTAAAAAAGTAACAGGATTGACACCTTCCATGTTTAAAAGAATTGTAGGTAAAAGAAGAGAGTTAACTAATAATGAATAAATAAAAAACACAAAATAACCCCGATATTTTATGATTTCACATCAAGATTCAATGCATATTCTTTTAGCTGACGATGACGAAGATGATCGCACCTTTTTTAGTGAAGCTATACAGGAGCTTAAAATGAATAATAAGTTGACTCTGTTTAAAGATGGTAAAGATCTAATGGATTATTTAATACATCCTGATATTAGGTTGCCGCATGTCTTATTTCTTGATTTAAATATGCCGGGCAAAACCGGAATAGATTGTCTGAAAGAAATCAGAGCGAACATTCGTTTTAAAGATGTTTCTATTGCAATATATTCTACTTCTTCATCAGAAAAAGATATTGAAGACACTTTTATAGAGGGCGCTAATATTTACATCAAAAAGCCCAATGATTTTTCTATGTTGAAAAAAGTAATCAAAGAGGTGGTCAATATGAATTGGCAATTTCATACTTCAGGACTGAATATTGAAACTTTTTTCTTTAGCATATAATGGAGCATCAATGAAAATTTTAGGACTATATAAAAACGCTCAAGTGTTTAAAATAGCTTTGGCTATTGCAATTGTTGTGGTTTGCTATATAGCCTCGATGTTTTATTCCCAAATGAAAAAGCTTGATTCAACAGTTGAATTAATTGCAAATTCTAATGAAACGCAGCTGGAATTAGAAAAACTGTTATCTGTAATCAGTAATTACGAAACAAGTTTACGAAGTTATATTATCACAAAAGACGAATCGTATTTAGAAGACCGGTTTTTGAGCAGGGGTAAAATTGAAGAAAACTTAGAGAAATTAAAAAAGTTGACTTCAAATAATCCGACCAGAAATAAGGATATTGACCGGCTTAAGAAAATCATTGATTACAGATTTAAGCTGTTCCGACAAACGTTAATTATTGCTAAAAGTAAAAATTCAGGTCCCTTGTACCTGAACGCTAAGCTACTTGAAAGCAGTGAAGTTACCGACATGATGAAATCTTTTGTCACTAAAATAATATTTTCAGAAAGTGCAAAAACAAAATTTCAAAATGACAGCCATCAATTTGAATTGCGGGACTCTATGATAACTGCTTTTTTATTGGTCCTCCTTTCTCTTTTAATATTGTTGTTATCGTTCAATAAAATGAATGTGGATATTGATGAACTCAAAAAAGCCAATGATAAATTAAAACTGATTAACGAGTCGTATAATACTGCTGAAATGACCGCTGGTTTTGGACATTGGATGGTTAATCTGGAAACGAATACCTATACTTTTTCAGATAATTTGTTCCGTTTGATGGGGGTGGAGCCTAATGCTTTCGAACCCAACATAAAAAATACCATTAAATACATTCATCCGGATGATTTAGATTATGTGTCGAAAGTGCATAAGGATTCTTTAATCAGTCACCAGTCTACTTCTATGGTATTTAGGTTTTTAACTCCGGAAGGGGAGGTGAAATATATTTTAGGCGTAGGCAGTTTTACAAATGACGGAAATGGCAATTTGATCAAAATAGGGGTAAACTGTGATATTACAAATCAATACAAAAAAACACTTGAATTAGAGGAAAATAATAAAGAACTTAAATACATCAATAAAGAGCTCGAAGCTTTTAATAATATTGTAAGTCATGATTTGCAGGAACCGCTTCGTAAGATTCAAATGTTTATTTCCAGGCTGGAAGAAAAAGAATTGGATTTGCTTAGCTCGCAAGGAAAAGAATATTTTTCTAAAATTCGGGTTACAGCTAACAGAATGCAGACCTTATTAATAGATTTAGTGGATTATTCCAGAACTATAAAAGGAGATAAGGTTTTTGTCGAAACGGATTTAAACAAAGTCTTAGAGGAAACGCTGCAAGATTTGTCCACTACTATTGAAGAGAAAAAAGCAACGATTCAAATCGGAGATTTGCCAACAATCAGAGTAATACCATTTCAGATGAAACAGCTTTTTATAAATTTAATTTCGAATTCTCTTAAATACAGTAAAGACGCGGTGCCGCCTAAAATTAGCATTGCATCTAAAGAAATTACTGAAAAAGAAGTACTTGATTATAAAATAATCAATAAGGAGGATTATTATAAAATTGCCGTAGAAGATAACGGAATTGGTTTTAAACAGGAATATTCCGAAAAAATATTTCTGTTGTTTAAACGTTTAGAAACCGACCCCAAGTACTCTGGAACTGGCCTTGGTTTGGCTATTTGCAATAGGATTGTAGAGAATCACAAAGGTTTCATAAAAGTAAAAGCAGAACCCCATGTGGGAGCTAAATTCTATATTTTTATTCCAAAAGTTGATTTACTTTAATTTCAATAAAATAAATGACAATGGTTACAATAAAAGAAGCTTCAATAGCTGACTTAAATACAATTCAGGAGATTGCTTATAAATCCTGGCCCGAAACCTATGGCACCATACTGTCGCAAGATCAAATTCATTATATGCTTGATTTATGGTATACAAAAGATGTTTTGATTGATAATATGACCCATAAAAAGCATTTTTTTATATTAGCTTTTGACGAGTCTGTTTGCCTTGGATTTGCTTCTTATGAGCATAATTATTTAAACAAAAAGATAACTCGCCTGCACAAAATCTATTTGCTTCCAGAAGCGCAGGGCAAAGGAGTGGGGAAGTTGTTGATCGATACTGTTGAAAATTTGGCAAGGGAAGACCATTCAGATTTTATATCTTTAAATGTAAATAAATTTAATAAAGCGTTTGCCTTTTATCAAAAAATAGGTTTTGAAATTGTTGACGAGTATGATACTGAAATTGGAAATGGTTATTTGATGGAAGATTATATCATGCAAAAAAAGTTGTAATTCGCATGCAATACAATTGTGTCTGTAAAGCAATTCTTTTTTTGTAATAGACGGTTAAAGGGGCAATCTAAAACCAAAAACAGGAAGTTCCCCTTGCATGAAATCTAAATCTTCAGCTCTCCTGAAACCCATATTTTCATACATTTTCCAAGCGATTTGCATTGCCATTGTAGAATGGATAATCATTTGATTGTGCTTACTATCTTTCGCTTTTCTGATGCATTCGTTTATCAAAAGTTTACCGATACCTTTTCCTCTGGTTGCTGGATCTACCGCTAACAATCGAAATCCGGAAGCATTTTGTTCTTTAGTAGCTGTTCCACCAGAGCCATAAAACTGCATGTCACTAAAATAAACAACAGCTCCCGTTATTTTGTTCTCAGCAGTAACGGCTACTAGGAGTTCTGTTGTCGGGTTATCGGTTAATGTTCCGATATTAGCCAGCATTTTATAATAATTGGGTTGCTCAATCGCAGTTGGAAACCCTTGCAGTTGCGAATAGACCTGGACCATTAGTTTTCCAATTTCGTCAAATTCGCCGGATTTTGCATTTTGTATTGTGAATTCTGGCTGACTCCTATCATTTTGTCGGTTCATAAGAAATGTTTTTAATAGAGAAATAATTATTGAACCACAATTTCATGTTTGTAAAGCAATCCCTTAAGTCCTTCTAAAGCAAAGACCGCTTTTTTTAACTTTGTTACTTTTGGGTCAATGGTGTAATTATAACTTGTTTTGAAATTCGCTTTATTGGCAACTGCCTTTGCAAACTCAGAACGGTATAAATCGCAATTTTCAAAAATGACTTCAGTCAAATCTGTGGCCATAAAATCTACTGCAATTAAACTGCAATTGGTAAACGACGTTCCTTTGATTTTTAAGGTGTAAAATTTTGAGAAATCCAAAATGCAGTCTGTAAAATCAATTTCGAAAATTAATTTGTCACACATGGCGAAATTTACCTCTTTAATTTCGCAGCGATTGAAAGTTACGGTTCTAAAGGCTACATAATTTATTTTTGCTTTGCTAAAAGTACAGTCATTGAAAGTGCAGTCAATAAAGGTGACCGCCAAAAATATACATTGAGAGAAATTACAATTGGTAAAAGTACAACACTCAAATTCCTTAAAATTGACATCTTCTTCGCTATAAGTGGTATTGTTGTATTCGATATCTAGAAAATAGTCTGGCATTTAGGGGCTTTAATTCAGGTTTAAGGCAATTGTGTTGCGCAACAAAGAAACAAAATTCTATAGCTGTACACTTCAGATTTGTACTATTTATTTTAAAAATTTTAAATCCTGTGGTACCGTAGTTCAACATTGTAATATACTAGGAAGCGTAAAATTTAAGCAATGGCATTGCAACGGATGTTCATATGGAAATTGCTTTTCAGAGGTTATTTGTTATTTTGAATCTTCTCAAAACCTTTCTTGATGAATCGGGAATCATAGGGATGGATTTTCAAGACCTCCTATAAGAAAACATAGGAAACCGAAATTCCGCCATAAAAATTTCTAGGGTTCCCTGGGTAATAATACCGGGGCGGTGCAGTTCCAAAGCCAACTGCATTAGGTAAAATGCTGGCGGCATAATGACTGTTCGTTACGTTATTGATTCCAGTACTCAGCGTTGTTTTTAGGAATTTTTGTATCGTAAATGTATAGGCTGCTTTAATATCCAACAGCTGGTATCCATCGCTATATTTTGAATTTTGATCATTCATTGGAATTTTACCGACACTTCTAAAAGAAGTATTGATACTAAAACCCCGCGCTGTATTAATATCTAAGCCCAAATTCCATTGTACCTTAGGTACACCAGTTAGCTTATTACCCGAATAATCCGCAGCGCCGTCCACAAAATCCTTGAATTTAAAATTGTTAATAGTTCCTGAAAAATAAGGTGCAATTTGCCATTTGGAAGCTTTTATAAGCATGTAATTTACAGAAAATTCCATTCCAACATGTGAACTCTCGCCGGCATTAATTCCGACATACTGGTCCTCGGCCGTTCGTCTGGCAACTAATAAGTTGGTGATTTGTGTACTGTAAAGTGCCAGTTCAGTGTATAATTTATTGCCCAGCCAATTCCCTTTGAAACCCAATTCATAATTCCATCCCATTTCTGGTTTTAAATTGGTGTTGATTTGTCCTTCAAGAGTGAGTGTTTCGGCAACGGAGGGCACTGAGAATCCTTTGCTAATGGAGCAATAGCCGGTTGCACCTTCGGCTATTTTATAAGAAAGCCCAAGTCTGGGGGACCAGACATTTCCAAAAGAATAGGGTGGTTCCTGGTTTACCGTTTTGAGTTGAAAAACATCCTCTAAAGAATAGTGGGTCGTATTCAATGCCAGACCAGTTTCGAAATACAAATCTTTCAACAGTTGTAGTTCTATTTGTAAAAAATAATTGCTATAGTTCCGGTGCTGTTTTATAGCACTGAATTCAGCTCCGGTAATACTTCCCTGTCCGGGTTGAGACAGGTATAAATTTTTGAAAAGAGAAAAATTGTATTTTTCGGATAGCAATTCGGTTCCAAGACTTGCCTCAAAGGGCAATGAAAATAAATTGGATTTGTAATTTAATGTGGTGCGAAATCCCAGGGAGTTTGTTTTTTCTTTTAAAATATCAAAAGGCCTGTCTTCATTTGCCTTTTTTAAATGGGCAAAAACACTAGTCCTGGAAGACCATTTTTTAGAAAATTGATACTGGTATCCAATGCCCATCAGAAATTTATCATAGGATTCATTTCCTTTGGCGGCGGTCCAGGTACCTGCTGCTTTTTCAGGATGATTTCTGAAATCATTCTCATTGAGTGAACTGGGAATAAAAGCTTTTAAACGGGTGAAAATCCCTAAATAAGACATGCTTCCTTTGGAGTTTAGCTTTTGCTTTCCGTGTAGGTTTAACGATTTTCTGTCATAGGAACTATTGGCTCTAAAACCCTCGTTTTGCAAATCCGTATAACTGGAAAATAGATTTGATTTTAGGTCGCCATAGCCTGCGGATAGACTTTGTTTTACCAGGTCAAAACTGCCGAATGTGGTTGCCGATTTTCCAAAGGATTCCCGTAAAGGAGTTTCTCGCGCAAACAAATGAATTACACCGCCTAATCCGGATCCAAAGCTGGTGGAATTAGGCCCTTTAATTATTTCAATACTTCCGATGGATTCCAAATCAATATCTTCAATTGCCGTTTCGCCTTCGCCGCTTGTCAGCGGAATGCTTTCAAAATAAGCTTTTACTTTAGTGGTCCCATATTGGGATCGGGCACCTATTCCCCGAATTGTAATTCTATTGGTATTCAAAGCTCCTTGTTGCATATAAACTCCGGGAATTTTATTTAAAACGGAGGTAAGTATCACACCGTCCATTTTGTCGAGATCCTTTCTCGGGATAAAGGATACCGAGGCGGCACTATTTTGAATCGAAGTCCTGATAGGTGATGCCTGAAGAATAATTTCAGAAAGTGCGGTAGTGTCTTTTTGCACCTGACCAAAAATAGGTGTACCACCAATATATAACAGTAAAAAAGAAATGAAGTAAGCAGTATTTTTGTTCAATGGCTGTTTTATTTAGAGAAATAAAGATTTTATAAATTTACTGTTTACTTTTAAATTAATGGAAGCCAAATAGGATAAATGGACTAAAAAAAGGAGAATAAATCTGAATTTAATCCCAAAATCTGAGAAAATACTCGGGATACTGCAGCTTGCGTCTTCAATAACTTCCGGAATCCTTAATTGTATCGATGAAGCCGCTTTTGTAATGCTTCCCCAAAAAAACGTTGGACAGAAGTCATAGATGGCATATAATTTACCATGGTGATGGCACCTTAGTTATAATTTTTGTTTTTATGCCGCGAAGGCTGTCATTTCTAAAACACTTAAATATTTTTTTTGTTATATTTTATATAGATGTTATTTTTTTTGTAAATTTAATATATTGAATTTCAGTATTTTATATGATTTAGACGCACTTGTTTTAGAAACTGATTAAACCCAACAACGGTACAAATAAGTAAATTAAAATGAACAAATATAAAGTAGCTGTAGAAGAATTAATTTCAGAGACTGGAATTACTATCAATGGCGAGCAGCCCTATGACATACAGGTTCATAATTCACGATTTTATCAGCGTGTTTTGAGCCAGGGATCGCTTGGCATGGGGGAAAGTTATATGGAGGGTTGGTGGGATTGTGAAGACCTGGATAGTTTTTTTAATAAAATATTTACCAACGGAATAGAAAAAAAAGTACAAAATAACTGGAAATTTTTTTTGTTAGTATTTAAAGCAAAAATTTTTAACCTTCAGACTAAATCGAAAGCACTGCAATCCATCGCGCATCATTATGACATTGGTAACGTGTTGTATGAAAATATGCTTGATCCTTTAATGATGTATTCCTGTGGCTATTGGGAAGGGGTGTCAACCTTAAGTGAAGCGCAAGAACAAAAAATAAGATTGATTTGTGAGAAATTGCACTTAAAACCGGGTCAAAAGGTCTTGGACATAGGTTGTGGATGGGGTGGATTTGCCTACTATGCCGCAAAAAATTACAAAGTGAACGTTGTTGGTATAACAATTTCTGCAGCGCAACAAAAAGTGGCCATTGAACGTTGCAAAGGTTTGAATGTTGAAATTCGTTTTCAGGATTATAGAGATATTGATGAAAAATTTGATCGCATTGTATCGATCGGAATGTTAGAACACGTTGGATATAAGAATTACGATAGATTTATGAAAATTATTAATAAAAATCTAACGGATAATGGCCTTTGTCTGCTGCATTTTATTGCAGGCAACAAAACGGATTTGAATACGGATCCCTGGATTCATAAATATATTTTCCCCAGTGGATTAATTCCTTCCTTGACCCAAATCGGAAAAGCAATGGAAGAGAAGCTTTTACTGGAGGATTTGCATAACATTGGTTTGCATTATTACTATACTTTAAAGGCCTGGCAAGAAAATTTTAAAAAATCCAGTGATTGTTTAAAAAAGGAATATGATGAGACGTTCTACCGAATGTGGAATTTTTATCTGGCTATATCGGCAGCGTCCTTCCGTTCCAGAAGGTTAAATCTATGGCAGATTGTGGTTGCAAAACCCTGTTTTAAAAAGGAATATAAATCGGTTCGATTTTAAATGGGGCATTCCTCTTAAATAATAATTTCAATGTCCAATGGTACAGCATTATTAAATTAAAAATTTTATGGAAACCAGAACAAAATCACTTTGGGCAGGTTCAATCACTTTTGGACTGATCAACATACCGGTTAAAGTATTTTCAGCAGTTAAGGACAGCAGTATTGAAATGAATATGCTCGATAAGAATGATTATTCTAACATTAAATTTAAGCGTGTTAATGAAAATACAGGCAAAGAAGTTACTTATGCTGATATAGTGAAAGGATATAAACTGGATGATCAGTATGTGGTGGTTGAAGATTCGGATTTTGAAGCCGCCGAGGCCGAAAAAACCAAAACTATTGAAATAATGAATTTTGTTGATGAAGGTGAAATTGACACTATTTATTATGAACAGCCTTATTATCTGGAACCGGATAAAGGAGCTACGAAAGCATATGCATTACTTCGGGATGCATTACAGGCTTCGGGGAAAGTAGGCGTAGGCTCTATTGTTTTAAGAAATAAAGAGAGCCTGGTCATTTTAAAATCTTACAAAAATGTTATCGTGCTTAACCGAATTCGATTTCAGGAAGAGATTAGAAATACTGCAGAATTAAAAGTACCCCCGCTTTCTGAAATGAATACAAAAGAAATGGACATGGCCATAAAATTGGTCGGGCAATTAACCGAGAAATTTGATATTACCAGTTACAAGGATAATTATACTGCAAAACTTTTAGAAATTATAAAAGATAAGGCAAAAGGTAAAAAACAAGTCGCTCCTAAACTGAAAGTGGTACACAAACAGAGCGATGATTTAATGGCCATGCTGAAAGCAAGTCTGGAAAACAAAAAAAGTAAATCGTCTTAAGACAATGGATTTTCAGAAATCATTTTTATAATATTTTCTAAATTGGCTCCTTTGCCCAGTACCGGTTTCCACAAATCTCCTTTTTTGTCAAAGCGTTGCAGCACATTTTTGATGGTAAATTGTGAAGGGGATAATTTTTCGTTCACTTCTCCCCATTCCAAAGGAGTTGAGACGGTAGCCCCAGGTCTGGGTCTCACAGAATAGGGCGAAGCCAAAGTCTGACCCTGTCTGTTTTGTAAAAAATCAATATAAATTTTATTTCCTCTGTTTCCAAGGGGCCGCGTAACACTCGTAATTTCAGGAAGTCTCTTAACGACTTCATTTGCAATTAATTCAGAAAATAATTTAACGGAATCGTAATGATATTGGGCACCTAAAGGAATATAAATATGCAGACCCGTTGCTCCTGACGTTTTGCAATAGCATTCTGATTCCAATTCGTCCATTATTTCTTTTACCGTAAGTGCTGTTTTTACAACCTCTTTAAAATCGTTTTTTGCAGGATCTAAATCGATTACAGCCCAATCAGGGTTGTCCATTTTCCTGATTGTGGAATTCCAGGGATTCAATTCAATACAACCCAAATTTGCCATGTACAGCAAGGTCGCTTTGTCATTGCACAGTAAATAATCGATGTATTTATTATTCGATTTTGAATAAATTTTTTCAGTTTTAAGCCATGATGGAATATTTTTAAGATCGACATCTTTTTGATAAAAACTTGCTCCCTTAATTCCGTTCGGAAACCGGTTCATTGATTGTGGGCGATCGATTAGATAGGGCAATATCAATGCTGAAACAGAATTGTAATAGTTAACCAGATCTCCTTTTGAAATCCCATCATCTGGAAAAAATAGTTTGTTTTGATTGGTTAAGTGCAAACTTATTTTCCCCATTTTTAAATAAAAATCATTTTCATTTTTGATAGCCATGGCAGTATTTTTTTATTTTAAGTACTATCATCTTCTTAACTTATTAAATGAAAAAGTAACGTCTTTCGCTTTTTTATCCATTCGCAACCCCAGAAAAACAGGATGGCGCAAATAATGATCCTGAGTCCATTCGGTGAATTTTACCTGACAGACAAATTTTGGTTTAAGCCATTTTATTTTATCATGCAATGGTATTTTGTCTTTTATCGGGGATTCCTCCGTAAAATAAGGTTTGAATTTGTCGTACAGTTCCTTTAACGTATCTTCTTTAAAACCGGTACCACATTTTCCAATGTACCTTAATTCGTTATGATCGTATTGAGCCAGTAAAAGAGCTCCAAAATAACTTCGGGTAGTTTTTGATTCCGTTAGGCCAATAATGATCGCTTCTTCCTGTTGTGAAATTTTTATTTTAAGCCATTCATTGCTTCTTTTTCCCGATTGATACAGGCTGTCTGATGCTTTTGCGATGATGCCCTCCCAATTTTTTTTTGTAGCCTGTTCATAAAATAAAACGCCTTTTTCTTCAATATGTGGAGCAAAAAGTACGTTTGGCAGCGGGAAGTTACGCAGCAAAATTTCGACCAGTTCTTTTCGTTGCACCAATGATAAATTTGAAGTATCGTTGCCATCCAGGTTTAAAATATCGAAAACATAATACTTTAGCGTTCCTTTTCCGGTTTTAATATAATTCTGCAACAATTGAAAATCCGATCGGCCCGTTTCATCTTCAATGACAATTTCGCCGTCAAGTACTGCAACATGATTTATTTTTTTTAATTCATCGGCAATTGTCTTGAAATTTTTAGTAAAGGACAGCTGGTTGCGGCTATAAAGATTGACCTGATCCGGATTAATAACGGCAATGGTTCGGTAACCATCATATTTCTTTTCAAAAATCCATTTTTTTTTGTCAAATGGGGTTGCAATAGTATGTGCCAGCATTGGTTTAATAAATGCTGCTCTGCCATTTGTCTTAATATCAATCGGCTTTTTTTCTAAATCCTCTAAAGTGGCATTTGAGAGTACTGATTTATCTTTTTTTAAAATGTCGACAGTAGTGGCATACGGATCATTTTTTTTAATTAAAAGCCAGGAATTATCTTGCTCGCTGTTCAATTTAACCAATGAAAATTCGCCTTTTAATTTTTTTCCTTTCAGGATAAAACTAAGGTGTCCCTTGAGTAAATCTGTTTTTAATTTATTTTCAGTAGCTGTTTTTGATTGTGCTTCCGGTAAAGTATAGGTCCCGTTATCCCAAACGATAACAGTCCCGGCTCCATAATTTCCTTCTGGAATAATACCTTCAAAATCCTTATAAGTATACGGATGGTCCTCTACCATAATGGCAAGTCGTTTGTCGTCCGGATTCATGGAGGGGCCTTTCGGTATTGCCCAACTTTTTAAAACACCCTTTAATTCTAAACGAAAATCATAATGCAAATGGGATGCAGCATGTTTCTGAACAACAAAAATCAATTCATTTTGTGAATTTTCGACTGCTCCTTTGGGTTCCGCGGTGAAATTAAAATTACGTTGCTTATTGTATTTATCCAGCACCATTGCAAGATCATTTAGTGATTAATCTAAGGTGAAAACAGCATGTAAATTTATTAATTATAAAGCATTAAATTAAGTTATGGTTGTGATTTGTTGGTTGTTAGGTTGTTTTTTTTATCGTTTGAGATAAAAAAACAAGATTTGCGGGGGGGGGGACACTGTCGGGACAATTTTAGAATAGCCGTACTTTTAATGGTCTTCAATTTACCTTATTTTCTATTCTTCTTCTCCGCTTCCTTTGGTTAGCTCCGATAAAAGATAGTAGGCTCCTTTAATCACCACTTTTGCATTGGGATCAATTTCATCAATCACTTTTACTTCAGTATAGCCTATATCAGTTGCACCAGTGTTTACTTTTATTTGCTGAAAGGTATTCCTGGCAGTTGAAACAAATATAAAATGATCGTTACCATTGTTTACTATTGCTTCTGACGGCAGTGCTTTGGTTTGTATGTTGTCAATTTTTATTCTTGCTTCAACATACATTCCAGGTAAAAGGGTTTCCGTAATTTCGTTTATTTTGGCGTGAACTAAAACGGCTTGTTCGCTGGGTTCAAAGGCTTTGTTTATTGAAAATATTGTGGCTGGGTGCGAATGTGAAACATCGTTTGCGTCATTAAAAGTTATTTTTTGTCCTACTTTTATTTTGTGAATGTCTTTTTCAAAAACTTTTAGATCTAAATGTAAATACCGGTTATCTACTATTTCAAAAAGGACTGCATTGGCATCGGCAAATTTACCCATGCTTAAATTGATGTGTTGGATGTATCCACTTATTGGTGCAGCAATAGCAATGCTTGAAGCAATATTTTTTGATGACAAATTACCCGTATTAATACCTAATTGTGCCAATTTAGATCGTAGCGTTTGTTTTTTTACCTGTGCAATTTGTAATTCCCGCTGCGCTTGCTGGTAGGTTTTTCCGGCATTTATGTTATCGTCTCGTAACTCTTTTTGGCGTTGGTATTCTTTTTCTAAATAGGAAAGATTAGCACTGTTTTCTAAATACTCTTGTTGCAATTGTATTACATCAGTATTGGTGATAATTGCTAAAGTTTTACCGGCATTCACAAATTCGCCTTCTTGTACAAAAATATTTTTTACAACTCCGCCCGTCAGGATACTTACTTGTGCCTTATGCTGTGGTGGCAACGATAATTTTCCGTTAACCTTTACTGCAGTGGTGAGATTTTTATTTTCAAAGTCACCCAGTTGTAAGCCAATGGCTTTTATTTGCGCATCGGTAAAATGTACTTGAGCCAAAGTTTTTTCAGTACCTGTTAGTTCTTTAGTTGTTTCTATTGGTGTGCTTTCGCCTGATTTATTTTTGCAGGAAACAATTGCAAGAAATAGTAGCGTTATGAGGATTGATTTATTTTTCATCTGATAAATTTTACTTGTTTAATACATATTGAATGTTGACTATAGTCTGATTGTAATTATTCATTGCAGTCAGATAATCCGTTTTTATTTTATTGGCATCTTTTAGATTTTGGGTGTATTCAATATATCCAATATCGCCTGATTTGTAAAGGCGTTGTGCCGAATTTACTATAATTGCCGCCATGGGTAAACCGTCAGTTTTGTAATAACTGAGTTGATCTGAATATTGTTTTTGCAGTTGGTATTGCTGTAAAAAAAGTGTTGCTAATTCTTGTTGCGACTTTTCTAATTCTTTTTTAGCAATTTCGGTTTCTATCCTGGCAACCGCTGTTCTTGCTTTTATCCCATTTTTAAACAAAGGAATGTTCACACCGATACTTCCATAATAAAATGGATTTTCTTTGTCTAAACTTTGCGCATTTACACCCAGGTTAAATGACGGATTTGCTTTTGCTTTTTCGGATTTTATGGCCAATTCTTTGGCAATAATTTGCTGTTGTAAATAGTGTAATGCCGGATGATTTTTAACTAAGGTACTATCGCTCCAATTGATTTCGGGTAAGGCTTCGTATTTTTTTGGTGCCTGGAATTGCACGTCACTTCGGGTCCATTTTTGTAGTTCAGCTACGTAATTAGCTACTTGTGTATTGGCTTGAGCCAATTGTATTTTTAATTCTTTACGTTGCAATGTGGCATTTATTTTCTCCAGTTTACTAGTTTCACCTACTTGAAATTTTTTGTCGGCATATTTTTCATAATCGACAAAAATAGTGTCTGCTTCCAGTAATAAATTATATTGCTGCACATTGTAAATCCAAAAAAAATAAGCGCTTGATACGTTTTTTATCAACTCATTTTTTGTAACGGCTTCATACGATTTTGCAACAGCTACATTTTGATTTAATAAATTTCTATCGGCTTTGTTTGACAATTTAAAGCCTTGCGCAACACCAATAGTGTAATCAAAAACGCTGCTGTTGATTTGCCCTAAATTACTATTGGTATTCAAAGGGTCTAAAACGCCGGCAGTGTTTACTAACGTATGTTGTTGCTGTGTTTGCAAGATTGCCTGCTGAATTGTTGGATAATTTTTTAAGGCGGACTGTAACGCATCATTTAATTGCAAAGGGGAGTTTTGTGCATTTGCATTAAAAGAAAAACAACTAAAAAGGAAAACTGCTACTGCTGCTATTTTTGGAATTATTTTTACTTTTTTGGGTGTCATCACTAAATAATATAAAACGGGTAAAACAAATAATGTCAATAGCGTAGAGGTTATCAGACCTCCAATAACAACAGTCGCTAAGGGTTTTTGAACTTCAGCGCCTGCACTGGTTGATAACGCCATAGGCAAAAATCCGAATGAAGCTACGGTTGCTGTTGCCAAAATAGGCCGTAACCTGGCGCTGCTTCCTTTGTAAATGCGTTGCAGTAAATTGTCTTCTCCTTCATCTTTTAAAGTATTATAATAACTGATTAAAACAATTCCATTTAGTACCGCAACTCCAAAAAGTGCAATAAAACCAACTCCTGCCGATATGCTGAAATTCATACCGCGAACCCATAAAGCGATAATTCCGCCAATGGATGCTAGAGGAATTGCAGAAAAAATAATCGTTGCTTCTTTCAAAGAGCGGAAAGATAAAAAGAGTAAAAAGAAAATGAGTAACAAAGCAACAGGAACCGCTAATTGCAATCGCGCTTTTGCCTCTTGAAGGTTTTGAAATTGTCCCCCGTAGTTGATAAAATATCCGTCAGGCAATTTTAGTTTTGCCCCTAATTTTTGTTGTATTTCAAGCACAACACTTTCTACGTCACGACCTCTGACGTTGGCTTCTATTACGATCCTTCGTTGCGCATCTTCACGGCTTATCTGCGAAGGTGCCGTTTTGAAAGTTATTTCTGCAACTTCATTAAGTGGTATTTGATTTCCATTGGGGGTTGGAATTAATAATGATTTTAGGGCGTCAATGTCGGTGTTCCCATCTTTAGGAATTCGAACCACCAAATCAAATTTCCGTTCTCCTTCATAGACCACACCTGTCGTTCCACCTGCATAAGCCGTGTTTAAAATCCGGTTTATTTCGGCAATATTCAAACCATATTGCGCAATTTTATTTCTGTTGTAGTGCACTACCAATTGTGGCATTCCCGAAACTTGTTCCACTTTAATATCCGTTAAACCCTCAATTGTATTAATTATTGGAACCGCTCTGTTGGCTTCAGAAAAAAGTTTATCTAAATCATCCCCAAATATTTTTATGGCAATATCCGATTTTACACCTGCAATCAATTCATTGAAGCGCATTTGAATAGGTTGTTCAAAAGATAAGTTACAGCCTGGAATTATACTTAATTTTTCATTCATTTTTTCGGCTAATTCTTCTTTGTTATCAGCTGTTGTCCATTCTTTTTTGTCTTTCATAACGATTATAAGATCGGCACTTTCAATCGGCATTGGGTCAGTTGGTATTTCGCTGCTTCCAATTTTACTAACCACTTCCTTTACTTCTGGAAATGTTAATGCCAATTTTTCCAATTGTGTACCCACTTCAATACTTTGAGACAAACTGCTTCCCTGACGGATAGTGTAATTCATCGCGAAATCGCCTTCGTCTAACTCGGGAATAAATTCACCACCCAATGAATTGAAAATGAATAACGACGATACAAATAAGAAAATAGCAACACCAATCACTGCGAACTTTCTTGCTAAAGCAAGGGTTAGAAGGGGGTGATAGCATTGGTTTAATTTGTTTATAAATCGATCGGTAAAATTGGGTCTGTCGCTAATTTTTTTACTCAAAAAAAGACTGCTTGCCCAAGGCACATAAGTAAGTGAAAGCAGTAATGCTCCTATGATTGCAAAACTTACGGTTTGTGCCATTGGCATAAACATTTTGCCCTCGACACCACTCAAAACAAATAAAGGAATGTACACGATTAAAATAATGATTTGCCCAAAAATGGCACTACTCATAATTTTTGACGAACTTTTAATTACTTCATTGTCCATTTGACTTTGAGAAAGAATAGTGCTTTTGTACTGCTTTGAAAAAATATGTAAAGTGGCTTCCACAACAATTACCGCTCCGTCTACAATAAGTCCAAAATCTAAAGCTCCCATGCTCATCAGGTTGGCACTTAATCCGAACATATTCATAATAATTATTGCAAACAGCATTGCCAACGGAATTACCGAAGCCACAATTAAACCTGCTCTTACACTTCCTAAAAATAAAACCAATACTAAAATAACGATTAATGCACCTTCAAACAAGTTCGTACTAACGGTACTCACAGTTTTATCTATGAGCTTTGTCCTGTCCACAAATACGTCAATTTTCACTCCCTGCGGCAACCCTTTTTCGATAGATTTTATTCTTTCTTTAACCCGGGTAATTACGCTAACAGCATTCTCGCCTTTTTGCATAAGGACAATACCACCAACGGTTTCACCATTTCCGTTTCGGGTCATAGCACCATAACGGGGAGCAAAACCAAATTTTACGGTTCTTCGCCTAAATTAGTGGATTTGCATTTTTTAGGTATTTCCTAAATAATACACCATTTTTATAAAATTCTCGGGATTTCTATAACCTCTTGCTCTGGATCTTGCTAACTGCAT
>NZ_JBLVPW010000030.1:0-46142 GCF_048286715.1 Flavobacterium kochi | reverse complement strand
CTTTGATCGTCTGGGAATGTCTTTATAAACTCTAAAATATTCTCACCCTGAAATATCTTTTCCATATCCTTGTATTTACTATAAATATAAGTGTTTTTTATGTAAGTAACTCGATAATTTTTTTTCTTCTAAAGTTTCAATTCTGGGATTCATTTGAAAATAGGGCGTTTGTATTTATGATGTTCTTTGGTCTGATGGTTCTGATTTGCAAGCCCTGCAATGATTAATTCACGTCTTACAAATCTATTGAAATAATGGTTAAGTGTATGTTTAGTAACAGAAAAAATTAATGCTGGCACCACCTGAAATTGTGAATATCTATTTTATGAATTGTGGATTTATTTTCCTTTAAAATCTATCTTTGACATCCTAAAAAAAAAGATATGAGCACAATTTGGTATGAATGCAAGGTAAAATACAGAAAAACGGATGATACTGGAGCGCAAAAGATCACGACAGAACCTTATTTGGTAGATGCTTTATCCTATACGGAAGCAGAAAGCAGAATTAATGAAGAGATGTCTGCTTATATTAGTGAAGAATTTAAAATCACGAATATAAAAGTGGCAAATTATGCGGAGATACATCCCTTCGAAAATGCGGACCGCTGGTTTAAATCAAAAGTTTCTTTATTGGCGTATGACGAAGAAAGTGGCAAAGAACGAAAGTCGAATATGTATTTATTAGTGCAAGCTAATGATGTAAAAGAAGCTTTTGATAACACCACCAGTGTAATGAAAGGCACTATGGGAGACTATACCATACCTGCTATTTCGGAATCTCCGATTATGGATGTTTTTCCTTATTTCAGTGGTGACGAAGGGGAAATACAGCAATTAGAAAGGTTCAATGCGCTCAAAGCTTCTAAACTTGAAGTAGAAGAAGTAGCAGAAACATTGGATGCTATAGAAGCTAACACTTTATTAGAGGTATAAGTGTTTACTTATAAATAGTAACCATAAAAAACGGCGCTTAATGAACTTAAACGCCGTTTGGTTTTTAGATGGAATGATTTTATTTATCGAATCGCTTTTACAAACTCATCAATTTTTTCAGTGCCATTTTCTGTTAAATGCTGAATGAAAGCACTGCCAATAATTGCTCCTTTAGCAAATTCAGTTGCCTGATTGAACGTTTCCGCATTATTAATTCCAAATCCTATTACTTGAGGGTTTTTCAAATTCATTGCTGCAATGCGTTTGAAATAATCTTCTTGGATGCTTCCAAAACCAGATTGGGAGCCTGTAACACTTGCAGAACTTACCATATATATAAATCCGTCAGAGACGCTGTCAATAAAACGGATGCGTTCATCAGAAGTTTGCGGTGTAATTAAAAATACATTGATTAATCCGTATTTTTCGAAAGCTTCCTTGTATTCGTTGGCATAAACATCAACAGGAAGGTCAGGAATGATTAATCCGTCGATGCCAATCTCTGCACATTTCTTGCAGAAATTTTCTACACCATATTGCAACATTGGATTGAAGTAGCCCATAACCACTAGGGGAATAGTAACTGATTTTCGGATATCCTTTAATTGGTCAAACAAAACTTGTGTTGTCATTCCATTATGCAACGCTTGGGTCGAACTGGCTTGAATTGTTGGTCCATCAGCCAATGGATCGCTAAATGGCAATCCAATTTCAATCATATCGATACCGCTTTTTTCTAAATCCTGAATGATTTGTACGGTGTCGTTTAAGTTTGGATATCCCGCAGAGAAATAGATGGAAAGTATCTTTTTAGTTTCTTGTAATTTTTGATTTATTCTGTTCATTTTTTATGTTTTATCAGATTTACAATCTGTTTTATGACGTTATAGTTTTTGACCAATTTATGTGGTGGCGCTATAAACCCATGCCGTTTGCTCGGATTGCAACTGAACCTGAATTCGTTTGTAATGTATCCCTTCATAACTATCAGCCTGTTGCAGTTGCGCTTCTGTCAGTTCATATAGGATTCCGCTGATGGTATCCTCCTGATTGTGGGTTGGTGTAATAATTGGATACTGCTCTACTCCAAATTCTTCTTCTATATTGATTTCATTTATTACATATCCAACTAGTGTTTCGGGCACTCCTTTTAGTATTCGGCCAAAAATAGTTTCCTGAATGTCTTTATCCTTTAAGGTACCGTAGGCAAATAATTGTTCCATGTTTTCTGTTTTGAAAAATTTAGTTTTAAATTCAAATCTTTTTTATCGTTGCGTTAGAGCTGGAAGTAACTTTTTTTGTCCTCTTTTTAAAGACAAGAAAGAGATAACGTACTGCCGATTTTTTTTAGTGGTAACGCCCCACTATAATTTAAAATAATCAATATAGGTATTCAAATCCTTGTCTCCACGACCGGAAAGATTGATCACTACAACATCCTCCGGTTTGAATTGCATTTCGTCCAAAACCGCAAAGGCATGTGCACTTTCGATAGCAGGAATCAGTCCTTCCATTTGAGATAATTTCAGTCCCCATTGCATCGCCTGATCATCTGTAATCGAGATAAATTGCGCTCTTCCTGTTGCAAATAAATTAGCGTGCATAGGACCTACACCAGGATAATCTAATCCTGCCGATATAGAATAAGGTTCAGTGATTTGTCCGTCGGGAGTTTGCATCAACAAGGTTTTACTTCCGTGAATAACGCCTACTTTTCCCAATGCCGATGTGGCGGCACTTTCGCCTGAATCTACGCCTAAACCTGCTGCTTCGACCGCAATAATGTTCACGTCTTCCTTGTCAAGAAAATGATAGTACGCACCGGCAGCATTACTTCCGCCACCTACACAAGCGATTACATAATCAGGATTTTCACGACCTTCTTTTTCTAACAATTGTTCTTTGATTTCCTTAGAAATTACGCTTTGGAAACGTGCTACCATATCTGGATATGGATGGGGGCCTACGACAGATCCAATGATGTAATAGGTGTCAACTGGGTTGTTGATCCAGTCACGGATGGCCTCGTTAGTGGCATCTTTTAGGGTGCGTGATCCCGAAAGGGCCGGACGAACTTCGGCACCCAACATTTTCATACGAGCTACATTTGGCGCTTGACGCTTGATGTCGATTTCTCCCATATAAACGATACATTCCAATCCCATTAATGCGCAAACAGTTGCTGTTGCAACGCCATGCTGACCGGCACCCGTTTCAGCAATGATTCGTTTTTTGCCCAAACGTTTGGCTAATAAAATTTGTCCAATGGTGTTGTTCACTTTGTGTGCACCGGTATGACATAAATCTTCTCTTTTTAAGTAGATTTTGGTGTTGTATTGTTCTGACAGACGTTTTGCAAAATAAAGCGGCGTAGGACGGCCTACATAGTCTTTAAGCAATGCATCAAATTCAGCCTGAAATTCTGGTTCCGCTGTGATCTTTAAATAATTCTGACGTAATTCTTCCACATTTGGATATAACATTTCAGGAATGAAGGCACCTCCAAATTCTCCGTAATAGCCTTTTTCGTTGACGTTGTATGACATAATTTTATTTTTTATTTTATTTATGCGTAGAGACGCGATGAATTGCGTCTGTACATAATTGTATGTTTTTTAATCCTGGTTCTATTTCAAATTTACTGTTTATATCAATGGCGTAAACGGGTAAATTGGTTTTCGAAATCTCATTTACAGCGGCCATTTCATTAATTCCGATTCCTCCACTCAGGAAAAATGGTTTGCTTGAAGGATACTTTTCTAATACTTTCCAATCGAATGTAATCCCGTTTCCACCAGGTAATTTCCCTTTGGTATCAAAAAGGAAATAGTCACAAACAGCTTCAAATGGCTTCAGTATTTCAAAATCAAAAGTATCATCGACTGAGAATACTTTTATGATTTCAATTGTACGGTCTATTTTATCCTTTAAGTTCAAACAAAATTCAACCGTTTCCTGCCCGTGTAATTGAACAGCTTGCAAATCATATTTTGTTGTTTTTTCAAGAATTTCTTCTGGTGTGGCATTTACAAAAACACCCACTTTTTTAATTGACTTTGATACGGCTGGAATAATACCATCAAAATACCGTGCGGACTTATCCCAGAATATAAATCCCATATAATCGGGTAGGAGCGAGCCTACATCGCGTATATTATCGAGATATTTCATGCCGCAGATTTTGAGTTTCATAGTATGTTTTTTAGCTACTACTTTGTATTCTTTGCCATGAAGGCAAAAACACAAAGTTTAATTATTGTTTATTTTAGCCGAGGCTTTCGAACACTGATGGCAATTGGATTATTTTACAGTTGATTTATAAATTCCATTGCTGCTTTGCCGGCATTATCCGTTTTCATAAAGTTTTCTCCAATTAAAAATCCTTTGTATCCGTAGGGCTTTAATTCATTAATCGCTTCAACTGATGAAATCCCGCTTTCGGAAACTTTTACAAAATCATTTGGAATTTGTGACGCCAATTGCTTGCTGAAATCCAAACTCACTTCAAATGTTTTCAGGTTTCGGTTGTTTACACCAATCATATCCAATGTTGGCATGATTGATTTTTCCAGTTCTGCCTGATTATGTACTTCCAATAAAACTTCCAATCCTAGATTTTTAGCAAATTCTGATAACGATTTGATTTCGTTTTTTGTTAAAACCGCTGCGATAAGCAGAATTAAATCGGCCCCATGAGCTTTAGCTTCCAATATTTGGTATTCATCAACAATGAATTCTTTGCGCAATAACGGAATGTTTACTGTGGCTCTTGCCAAAAGTAAATCGTCTAATGAACCGCCAAAATATTTTCCATCGGTCAATACTGAAATTCCACAGGCACCCGCATTTTCATATCCTTTGGTTACTTCTTCAACTGTAAAACTATAATTTATTTCTGCTTTGGAAGGGGAACGACGTTTGTGTTCTGCAATGATTCCGGATGTGCTGTTTCTTAAATTATTACTCAAAGAAATAGTCTTTTTTGCAAAGAAAACTGAAGCTTCCAATTGCGAAACAGGAATGATTGATTTCTTGAGAATGACTTCCTTTTTTTTGTCAACTATAATTTTATCTAAAATATTCATTCTTATTTGTTTAAATTTTTCTTTGCTTAAAGTGCTCATTATTCGCAATAATCCATTGCTGCAATTGTAAACCTTAAACTGTTTTATTTACTCAATTCCTGTATTGTTTTCAAGGCGGCAAGTCCTTTTCCAGATTGTAAACTTTCCTTTGCTATTTGAAATCCTTCCAGAGGAGAACATTTTGTGACCGTTGCTATTGCCATTGCAGCATTGGCACAAACTACATTGTTTTGGGCTTCGGTTCCTTTTCCAGAAATGATGGAAGTAAATATTTGAGCTGATTCCTCGATAGTTTTTCCACCTTCGATTTCGTTTTGCAATAAAAGGCGAACACCAAAATCTTCCGGATTTAGCATACCTTCCATTGCACTGGTAATCGTTTTTGTAGGTCCGGTCAATGAAACTTCGTCATAGCCGTCCAGCGAATGCAATATGGTAAAATTCACATCAGTATTTTGATACAAATAGGCATACATTCTGGCCATTTCTAAATTGAAAACCCCCACCAATTGATTTTTTGGAAAGGATGGATTAACCATTGGTCCCAACATATTAAAGAAGGTTTTCACAGCCAGTTCTTTTCGAATTGGACCTACGTTTTTCATGGCCGGATGAAATAATGGTGCATGCAAAACACAAATACCTGCTTTGTCGATGCATTTTTCAAGGAAATCAGTGTCATTACTGAACTTGATTCCCATCTTTTCCATCACATTACTAGATCCGGATATAGAGGATACACCATAATTTCCGTGTTTTGCCACTTTTATTCCTGCTCCCGCAGCCACAAAAGAGGCCAAGGTTGAAATATTGAAGGTGTCTTTTCCGTCACCGCCCGTTCCACACAAATCGATAGTGTTGTAGGCTGATAAATCCACGCGGATGCACAGTTCCAACAATGCTTCACGAAAACCGGAAAGCTCTTCTATACTGATGCTTCGCATCATATAAACGGTAAGAAAAGAAGCGATCTGACTGCCGTTATAACTTCCATTGGAGATATTTACCAATACGGTTTTAGCTTCTTCTTGTGAAAGTATTTCGTGATTGATCAGTCTGTTTAATATGTTTTTCATTTTTATGTTGTTTTTGCCACAAAGGCTCAGAGACTCAAAATTTTTACTTTATGATTTGAAATCTGTAAACTAACTCTTTACCCAATTCTCCAATATCTTTTTCCCATTTGGAGTTAAAACGCTTTCCGGATGAAATTGTACACCACGAACGTCGTAAGTTTTGTGACGCAACGACATCACCTGTCCGTTTTCGTCGAATGAAGTGGCTTCCAGGACATCCGGCAGATTGGTGTCAACCACCCAGGAATGATAGCGTCCAACTTCAAATTCGTTCCCTAATCCTTCGAATAAAAGTTCATCATCTACTACTGTTTTTACATTGGTAGCAACACCATGATATACTTTATCTAAATTAGAAAGTGTTCCTCCATAAACTTCGCCTATCGCTTGTTGTCCTAAGCATACACCAAAGATACTTTTGGTTGGTCCGTATTTTTTAATGACTTCTTTCAATAATCCCGCTTCATCTGGAATTCCAGGTCCGGGAGAAAGAAGAATTTTATCGAAAACTGCAATTTCATCAATATCAAATTCATCGTTTCTGTAAACAGTTACTTCACAATCTAAATCTTCGAGATAATGCACCAAATTATAAGTGAAACTATCGTAATTGTCTATGACTAGTATTTTTTTCATGTTTTTATCTTTCGTATTGTCTCTTTCGTGTTGTCTCTTTCGTCTTTTTTTAAATTGTTTCCGCTAAATCCAAAGCGGCATTTAAGGCTCTCAATTTATTATATACTTCCTGCATTTCACTTTCTTCATCGGAACTGGCAATAATTCCTGCCCCGGCTTGGGAATGCAATTGATGATTTTTACTCAGGAAAGTACGAATCATAATAGCATGATTAAAATTACCTTCAAAATCCATAAAACCGATAGCGCCACCATAAAAGGTCCTGCTGGTTTTTTCATAATCTTCGATCAGTTGCATCGCTCTGTGTTTCGGCGCTCCGCTTAATGTTCCTGCCGGAAAAGTATCGGCTACGACTTGCATCGTTGTTGCGTTTGGGTGCAAATGTCCGGTCACTTTTGAAACTAAGTGAATAACGTGCGAAAAAAACTGTACTTCTCTATATTTTTCGACATTGACATTATTACCATTTCGGCTTAGATCATTTCTGGCCAAATCCACTAACATTACATGCTCGCTGTTTTCTTTTTTATCTACAGATAATTCTTTGGCGAGTATCGCATCTTTTTCGTCATCACCCGTTCTTTTGAAAGTTCCTGCGATAGGGTGAATTTCAGCTTTGCGGTCTTTTACAATAATTTGTGCTTCAGGCGAAGAACCAAATATTTTGAAATCCCCGTAATCAAAAAAGAATAAATAAGGTGAAGGATTGATGCTTCTCAAGGCTCTGTATACATTAAATTCATCGCCTTTGAAACCTTGGGTGAATCTTCTGGACAAAACAAGCTGGAATACATCGCCTCTGAAACAGTGCTTTTTGGCCAAAGCTACATTGTGCTTGAATTCGTCATCCGTCAAATTAGAAAATCCGTCTCCTTCTTTCGAAAATTTATAAGAAGCAATATTTCGCGATTGTAATAATTGTTCGATTTCTGAAATGTTATTTCTTGCGTCTAAACTGTGACAGAAAATGTAAGCTTCATTTTTAAAATGATTGATAGCAATAATATTTTGGTAGACCGCATAATAAACATCAGGAATAGAAATACTATTGTCTTTTTTGGCGATAGTTACTTTTTCAAAATAACGAACCGCATCGTATGATATGTACCCAAACAAACCATTATTGATGAATTTGAAATCATTTTTCTCCGATTTGAACTGCCCTGAAAATTCTTGAATCACCTGTGGAATATTGGTGTTTTTTTCGATTGCAGTTTTCTCAGAACTCCCATTAGGAAATGTTTTATAGATAATTTCATTTTCTATTTTTATAGAAGCAATCGGGTTGCAGCAAATATAGGAGAAACTATTGTCACTGCCATGATAGTCACTACTTTCCAGTAATAAACTATTAGGGAATTTATCGCGAATTTTGAGATATACACTTACTGGAGTAATGGTATCGGCAAGGATTTGCTTGTAATTTGTATTTAGTATAAAAGGTTTCAATTTGTATGTTTTTTAATGTTGTGTGATAGTGATAAAATGGGCACAAAAAAAAAGGCCTGTCGTGATGACAAGCCTTTCATATTTATAGTTTAATAATACTATAGGAAGCTTACTTCACGACGACTGACGTAAATTGTTCCACCACCAAGTATTGTTTATTGTTGTTTTCATCATTTTTTTTCTTATGACAAATATATAAATGAATTTCGATTATTCAAAAATAAAAAACCAAAAAAAATATTAAATTTAATGTTTTTTTGTTAAATAAATTTAGGCTAAAAGACTAAATCAACATTTAATTCGAATTCATCGTAAATCGTTTTGTCTCCTAAATCATCAAAATAGCTTCCGGAACCGTATTTTATGTCATATTTTGTTCGGTCTATTTTCAAAGCAGCAGTTGCGGTATTCCCTTTAACAATAAAATCAAATTTTACGGGATTAGTAATTCCTTTTATTGTTAAATCGGCGGTGACAGTATAAATATTATTGCCTTTATCTCCGATACTTTTAAAAACTAAATTTGAAGTGGTGTATTCATCAACACCAAAAAACTCGCCTGATTTCAGATGGTCTTCCAGTTTTATTTTTGATTTTCCGGTCTGATCGGTATTTGTTATTGATTTCATATCTGTGGTAAAATTTCCCCCAACCACTTTATTGTTTTTGAAAATAAGGTATCCGTCCTTAAGTTTTACAGTTCCTTCATGCTGACCAGTTACCTTTTTTCCAATCCAAATAATTTTACTTTTCGAGGCATCAATTTTCTTGGTTTGTGCTTCCACTTTGATAAATGTAAAAAGGAGTATTACAACGAGACTAATTTTTTTTAAATTTTTCATAATGATATTTTTAAGTTAAAAGCCAAGGCTGAATAAATAAACAGTGATCCAAATTTAGTTATCCGAAGTCAAAGTTACAAAAATCAATTCCAAGTTTAATGTACGGAATGGACATATCTTAGTTAATTTTGTTACCAGTTTTACAATATAAAATTATTAATAAATGCATTCCCACAATCCAATGTGTGTAGTAGTTTTTACAGCTGATTTTAATCGAAAATTCATTGGATTGAAAAAAGATTCCGGCAGTTGCTTTTTGCGATTTATAGGAATTAAAAAATGGAACGCTAAAAAAGAAGGTTTAATTTCTTAGGGATATGTTGGCGTTTGTTTTTAGTCTAAAATCAGGTGTTTTTTTAACATTTGCTTCTGAAAACAGATTGGAGTTATTGATTTTAGAATACTCCAGAGAAAAGGAATCATTAGCATACCAATTCATTATTTCGGCATTATTGGCTGCTACTTCACTTTGGATTTTATCAATGCAATTGTTAATGAGTAAATTTTGGAGATTTATTTTTGCTAAATTTTCTGAAAAAGCGGCTATTTTTCCGTCGAGCAGGGCACAAAGTTTAAATCCTGAAATAACACTGTTACGAAGGCTAAAATAGCTTTTGTCTTTAATATAAATAGCTTCTTTAACTAAGCCCTGATTGTTGTCTTCCAAGTTTGCCAAAGTTATATTTGTGGCATTTATTTTGGTTAATTTTTTAGTTAAGTCTGTGTTTTCAATTTTGTCGAAGGAGTCTATTTCAAAACATCGAGAACCGGAAATATCGGATGAATACGGATAGCGAATCGCAATGCTGTTGCTTACATTGCACTGCGCACCTTGAGTAAAATCAAAATCGTCATCAGTTGCCCTGAATGAAATGAGATTGTCAAAATTTACGTCTCCGCCATAGCACTCAAAAGAATCATCATTTGAGAAACTGATTTGAATGAAATTAAATTTAGTTTTTCGTCCGACACCCGCCAATGATAGTCCGTTAAGTTCTTTCAAAGCATTTAGTTTTCTTCCTGAGAATTCGATACGAACATACTTTAATGTTCCAGAATTGCTGTCTTCATTTTCGCCACCATAATGACTAACTGCAGGGTCTAGATTAAAATCTAAAAAACCGACCCCTCCAATTTTATTTATGGGAGCTTCTCCAAGTAGGATAATACCTCCCCAATCTCCGGGTTTTCTGGACGCAATTTCTCTGTTAGAGGTGAAAATTATAGGATCTGTTTCTTCTCCTTCTGCCATAATTTTTGAGCCTTTTGTTATAACCAGTGTACCACATGTTTCAACATCTCCTCTTATTACTGTTCCCGGTTCTATAGTCAATACAGCATTATTAGTTAGGTAAACAACTCCAATTAGTCGATACGTGTTTTTCTTATACAGTTTGAGATCAGTAGTTATTGTACCGGTTAAAATATTTGTTGCATCGGGATATTCTTCAGAAGCAGGTTTGAAATTGGTCCAGTTTTTCATCCAATTAGTTTCACCGATGACTCCCTTTATTTGTTGCCCATTTATGGACAGGTTGTTTAGCAGACCAATGAATATAATAAATAGGGCTTTTTTCATAATTAAAGTTTTTTTGAGTTCAATTCCAGAGAGGAATATGTTTTTATTTTCAAAATTACTTCGCATATGTTAAGACAGTACTGTTTGTATGTTATTTGATTGTTATAATAAGGTCTGGTAAATCGGAGTATTAACTTAGTCTGTAAGGGGCTTTTATTTTATTGTAAAAAGAAACCCCAACAGTTTTTTTCCTGTTGGGGTTTGCTCATTATTTTTGAAAAATATTAGAATATCAAAGCGACATCTAATTCAAAATCATCAGAGATTGCTTTGTCTCCTAAATTGTCGAAGAAACTTCCAGAACCATATTTAATGTCATATTTTGTTCTATCCACTTTAAATGATGTTGCAGCAGCATTTTTTGTAGTTGCAAGATCAAATGTAATTGGGTTTGTTTTTCCTTTGATTGTTAAATCACCAGTTACAGTGTAAACATTTGGAGCTTTTACAGCTACTTTTTTGAAAACCAATGTTGCGGTTGGAAATTTTTCAGTTCCAAAGAAATCTTCTGATTTCAAGTGACCGTTTAATTTTCCTTGGTATTCCCCTTGAAGGTCAGTTGCGGTCAATGATGTCATGTCAACAACAAAAGTTCCACCTGCTAATTTTTTTCCTTTAAAAGCTAATGAACCTGATTTGATGGCAACAGTTCCATTGTGTTGTCCGGTCACTTTTTTCCCAACCCAGCTGATTGCGCTTTTTGAAGCATCCACTTTCTTAGTTTGTGCTGTTACTGATAAAGTAGATAAAACTACTACTACTGCCAATGCAATTGATTTTAAATTTTTCATGTGTTTAAATTTGATTTTAATTAATAATTATAGTGTAATAAATAATTCTTCGTTTGATTTTCTGACTTTTTTGTAATGTTGCGTCGCGTCTTCCTCATGTCTGTATCCTAATGTTGCAATCAATGATGCATTCAGGCCCAGTTTGTTTAATCCTAAGATTTCGTTTACTTGAGCCGGAACAAAACCTTCCATTGGAGTAGCATCGATTTGTAGCTCTGCTGCAGCATTCAATAAATTACCTAAAGCTAAGTAAGTTTGTTTTGCTGTCCAAATGTTTTTAACGTCACTATCTAAAGTAGCAATTTTAGATTTCATAAAGTCGCCATAACCAGATAGAGCTTCAATTGGAGTATTTCTTGTTTCACTTATGTTTTTCAAATAACTATCAATTGTTGTTTCGTCGACGTTAGTCTCATTTGCAAAAATGATTAGGTGAGAAGCCTCAACAATTTGAGATTGTCCCCAGGCTGCTGGCTGAAGCTGCGCTCTTAATTCTGGACTTTCAACGATTATTACTTTATAAGGCTGTAATCCATAAGAAGAGGAACTTAAACGAATGGCTTCTTTTAAAGTATTTAAATCTGCTGGTGTTATTTTTTTGGAAGCATCAAATTTCTTTGTCGCATATCTCCAGTTTTGATTTTCTAAAAATGTATTCATAATTTTAATATATTTAATTTCTGTATTTCTCTAATAAATGATTTAACTGTACTAATTCTTCGTTATTTAATTTTTTTGAAAAAAATTCTTCATGTTCTATTACCTTCGGGTCTAATTCAGTTAAAATGTCTAATCCTTTTTGCGTAATCTGAACTTCAATTTTTCTTCTATTTTCAGGGCAAACATTTCGAGTAACAAAATTTTTCAATAATAATTTATCTACTAATCGAGTTGTGTTACTAGTTCGGGCTAACATACGTTCTTGGATCAGACACATATTTGCGGGATTCCCTTTTTGACCTCTTAATATTCGTAACACATTGTATTGTTCTCCCGATATGTCATACGGCTTCAATATTTCATTGAAATTATCAGTAATAACATTTTGAGTATATAATATATTCAGAATAATTTTTTTTGATATGTTCAATGCTACTGTACTTTTTATTTCATCTTCAATTTTCATGCCTCAATGTATCTCATTTGTCGGTACAAATGTAACACTTTTTATATTTGTATATACAAGTGTTTGTTATTTTTTTGTTAAAATAACTTTAAGATTGTGTAAATAATTGATTTTTAGATGATTGTGTTTTTTTTTGCGTTTTTGTAAAAAATATTTGCCGTTGTTGTAGTAATCTTAATTTATAAGAAAATCCAAATAATCTGATGGATTTTATGCATCCGTAAGAGGTTTTGATTTCATTTGGAGGCATTGCTATTGAGCGCAAATCGGTTTTTTGGTTTTCCCAACGCTTTTGCTGCTTCCTATGATACTTGTAATTGCTTAAAAACGTTACTGTTTAATTATTTTTCACAGAAAAAAAGCGCTGAGCAGTTGTTAAATACTATATTTAAATAAATACATTTAATTCGGTATGGTATTTTTGTTACATTTAAGAGTTCTAATGAATTTTTGATTAAAATTTGATTTTATGAGTATGAAAGAAGCAGAACCTACCTATAACGATCTACTCAAGAGAATGAAAGAGCAGGAGATAGAAATAGATCGGTTACTAAAAAAAGAAGAGTCATTGGCTAGTTTCAAATTTTTTATCGAAGAATCTAATGATTTGGTGTGCATTGTGGGAATTGATGCTTTTTTCAAAGAGATAAACCCCGCTTTTGTTAACATTTTGGGGTATTCAAAAGAAGAATTACTTAACAATTCTTTAATCCATCTTTTGCACCCAGATGATCTTGAAAGGTCGTTAAAAGAGATTGAAAAACTTTCTAGGGGGATACCTTCTGTAAATTATGAGAATAGATTCCAAAAAAAGAATAATGAATTTGTTACCATTCAATGGACTGCAAACAGTATTTCTTCTGAAAATATTTATGCGATAGGAAAAGATATCTCTGAAATAAGAAATACCCAGGAAAAATTAATTAAAAGCGAAAACTTATTAAACCATGCACAAAAAATTGCAAAAATTGGTGCTTGGGAATTCAATTTAAATACAAAAAAAATATTTTGGTCGGATGAACTGTATGCCATTTTTGAAGTTGAAAAAACGATAGATCAAGACTTATTTAAGGAGTATTTAAATCATTTTTCTCAGGAAAACGCTGCATTATTCCAAAGGAAAATAGCACAATTGGTTCTTGATAAAAAGCCTTTTGAAGTCGAACAAAGTGCTGTTTTTTTTAATAATAAAATAAAATGGGTCCAAGAAACTGTTTTTCCCCTATTGGATGATAGTGGAAGTGTATATGCAATCAGGGTGAATACTCAGGATATTAGTTTGAAAAAACAAATCGAAGAAGCGGTTAAAGCCAAAGAACAAGCAGAAGTTGACTATAAACTAAAAGTAATCGAAGAAGAAAGCAATGCTAAGTTTAAGAATTATTTAGAAAATGCACCGGATGGCGTTTTTGTCTTGGATGAAAAAGGAAATTACTTAGATGTAAACCATGCGGCAACAGTATTGACCGGCTACTCAAAAGAGGAACTGTTAACAATGAAGTTTGGAGATTTATCAACCGTCGATTCACTTGAAGATTATTTTAAGGAGTTCCGAAATCTTTTAGATAATGGAATTGCAAAAAAAGAAATTAAAGCGATTCATAAAAACGGAGCCATTAAATGGTGGTCCGTTGAAGCTGTAAAACTGTCGGAAAATCGTTTTCTGGGTTTTGTTAAAGATAGTACGGAGAGTAAAAAAGTAATTGAAACGTTAAAAGAAGAAAGAGATAAGTTTGCCAAAATTGCGGCTACTTCGCCGGGTCTAATTTATTCGATGCGTCAAAATAAGGATGGTTCTTTATGTTATCCTTATGCTAGTAATGCTGTTGAAGAAATCTACGGATTTACTTATGAAGCTATTGAAAATGATGCTAATACCATTTTTTCACTGATTCATCCTGATGATTTGGACTATGTCATGCAAAGTATTAAGGCAACCAAGTCAAAGTTAGTTCCGCTCAAAGGTAAATACCGTTACCGACATCCAATAAAAGGATTGGTATGGCATGAAATGAACTCTTTGCCAGTCGTAGAACTGGAAGGGACAGTAATTTGTCATGGAATTATTACTGATATCACTGAAAGGGTAGAAGCAGAACAAAAACTTATTAAGGCCAATAGACTTTATTTATTTATAAGTCAGATCAATCAGATGATTGTTCGTACGACTGATGAACAAACGCTTTTTAAGGAGGCTTGCACAATAGCTGTTGAATTAGGGAAGTTTAAAATGGCCTGGATTGGAATGGTAGATGAAGATACAAAAAAATTAATTCCGAGAATGATTGCGGGTGAAGATAGCGGGTATTTTTCTATAATAAAAACGATTTCAACTGAAGATATACCAGAAGGTAATGGTCCTGCCGGAATTGCATGCAGAGAAGCGAAATATGTCGTTTGCAATGACATTCAGAATGATTCTATGATGCTGCCATGGAAAGAAGAAGCTTTAGAGCGGGGCTATTTTTCGTCCATGGCTGTGCCAATAAAAAAATTAGGAAAAGTAATAGGTGTTTTTTCTTTTTTTGCTGGTGAAAAAAACTTTTTTGACGCTGAGGAAATTGCATTATTGGAAGAGGCAACTGGTGATGTGAATTTTGCGCTGGAGGTATTTGAAAAAGAAGCTTTGCGCAAAAAAGCCGAAGAGGCAGTTTTTGAAAGCGAAGAACGCTATCACACCCTTACTGAAGTATCGCCAGTAGGAATTTTTTGTACTGATACAAATGGACTCACTACTTATGTTAATCCCCGCTGGTGCCAAATTTCAGGCTTATCTTATGAGAAAGCTTTAGGAAATGGTTGGCTGACTGCTGTTCATAAAGAGGATAAAAAAATGCTGTTTAATGAATGGGAAAATGCAACTTATAATCAAGAAATCTCGCTGTCAGAATATCGTTTTGTTCGCTCGGACGGGTCAATTTCCTGGGTGATGGGACAGGCGATTCCGGAAAGAAATAGCAAAAATGAAATTGTGGGCTACATAGGCACCATTACTGATATTACGGAGCGCAAAATTGCAGGAGATCTCATTTTAAAGGAAAAACAGCTTTCAGAAACAATAATCAATAATCTGCCAGGTATTTTTTATCTCTATGACGATTCCGGAAAATTTTTAAAATGGAACAAAAATTTTGAATATGTTTCTGAATACAATAGTAAAGAAATAAGCCAAATGAGACCGTTTGAGTTTTATGAAGAAACGCAAAAAGAAAGGATTCAGGAAAGAATAAAATCAGTGTTTGATAAAAAATATTCTGGTATAGAAGTGGAATTGTATACAAAAACAAAAAACAAAGTTCCGTATTATATCAATTCACTTGCTATAGAATATGAAGGGAAAAAATGTTTGCTTGGAATGGGATTAGATCTAACAGAAATTAAAAAAGCAGAGGAAAAAATTAAAATTGCTAATGAACGATTTGAAATGATTTCAGTTGCAACAAAGGATGCTATATCTGAAGTAGATTTAGTGACCGGGCAAAGTTGGAATAATAAAGCATTTACCGAGCTTTTTGATTTTGGTAGCAATGGTGAACCAAGTGCGATTGATACTAGAGTAATATGGCGCTCCAGAATACATCCGGATGATAAAGAAAGAGTCATCAAAAGGCTTGAAGAGACCTATGCTGGTGCAACAAATATTTGGGCCGACGAATTTCGTTTTCAAAAAGGGGATGGTAGTTATGGATACTTTTATGATCGTGCCGTGATCATTAGGGATGAATCTGGAAAAGCAAGACGTTTTATTGGTTCAATGACTGAAATTACTGAGTTGCAGAATGTTAAAGAACAGCTTCTTAACAGTGAAGAAAAGTATCGCAGCCTTATAGAACAGGCTTCGGACGCTATTTTTATCAATGATATTTCGGGGAATTTACTTGAGGCAAATGAAAGTGCCTGTATAATGCTTGGCTATACTAAAGAGGAACTTTGTGCAAAAAATCTGATTGATTTGTATGCGATCGATCAGCTTAAAAGCAGGCCGGTAATGCTTAAAGAATTGCTTAACGGTGAACAAACATTGATGGAATATAATATGTTGTCTAGGGATCAATCGTTGATACCTGTTGAAATTACTGCCAAAATGATTGCTGACGGACGGATAGTAGCAATAGTACGGGATATAAGTGAACGAAAAAAAGCACAAGACGAGTTTAAAAAAATACACAAAAAACTGGAGGCTGTACTTGATGCTATTCCTGATTTGCTATTTGAAGTCGATATTAACGGTAAAATTTATAATTATCATTCCCGTCGGGATGATTTGTTAGCGATGCCGGCAAACTTATTTCTAAATAAAACATTCTCTGAAGTATTGCCTTTAGATGTTGCTAATTTATGTCAATTAGCGATACAGGAAGCTTCGGAAAAGGGATTCTCGATTGGACGGCAATATTCATTGCAGTTGCCGAGTGGCTTGCATTGGTTTGAACTTTCAATCGCACCCATGCAGGAAATTGAAGATCATGAGATACATTTTATTTGTCTGTCTCGGGATATTACCGGTGCCAAACAATCAGATAATGCATTGCTGAAAAGTGAGGAAAGATACCGCGGTTTGTTGAATAATCTTGAGGCAGGTATAGTGGTTCATGCTCCGGATACATCCATTATGGTTAGCAATCAGAAAGCATCAGAATTATTGGGGTTGAGTAATAGCCAAATGAAAGGAAAAACGGTTACTGATTCCGTCTGGAAATTTTTGAATGAAGACAATTCTGCTATGCCGATAGAAAAATATCCAGTTTATCAAATTGTAAAAAATAAAAAAGCAATTAAAAATTTCAGACTTGGAATGAACCGGCCTGAAACGAATGATATTGTTTGGTTCTTAATTAATGGCTTTCCTGAAATCGATTCCAATGGTGAAATATTTGAAATTGTGGTCAGTTTTATAGACGTTACCGAACAAAAATTGATGGAAGAGGAATTGGTTAAAGCTAAAGAACAAGCTGAAACCGCTAATAAGGCAAAGACTGATTTTCTTGCCAATATGAGTCACGAGATCAGAACTCCGTTAAATGGAATCATCGGGTTTACTCATTTATTGATGAAGTCAGATTTAGAGAAAAATCAAGCAGAATATATGACTACCATCAATGAATCTGCAACTTCATTGATGGAAATCGTTAATGATGTTTTGGATTTTTCTAAAATAGAATCTGGAAAATTAGAGTTGGATATTGAAGAAATAAATCTTTTTAAATTAACGAATCAAGTTATTGATTTATTTAAATACCAAGCCAATCAAAAAAAGATAGATTTAACGCTGCATATAGACGAAAACGTTCCTCAATATATTTTTGCGGATTCTGTTCGGTTAAAACAAGTAATAGTTAATCTATTGAGTAATGCTGTAAAGTTTACCAATTTTGGAGAAATACGATTGGATATCAACGAGATATCCCAAGAGGATAAAAAGTGGTCAAACATAAAATTTTCAGTAAAAGATACCGGAATAGGTATAAAAGGAGGCAACAATGAAAAAATATTTAATTCTTTTGTACAAGAAGATAATTCTACAAATCGAAAATTTGGAGGTACTGGACTCGGTTTGGCTATTTCAAATCAGCTTTTAGCGCTAATGGACACTAAATTAGAATTGATTAGTAAATATGGAGATGGAAGCGATTTTTTCTTTGACATTAAATTTAAAAAGGCTAAGCATAGGAAAAAAGTAGATTTACAATCGAATGATGCAAGTAATGAGAGCGCAATTATTTTCAGAGAAATTCCAAGTGATACAAAGATTTTAATAGTCGAGGATAATAAAATCAATATGTTTTTGGCAAAAACACTAGTAAAAAGAATAGTATCTAATTGCACTATTTTTGAAGCTAAGGATGGAAATGAGGCCGTTGAACGGTTTATAAAAGAAAAACCGGATGTTGTTTTAATGGACATTCAGATGCCAACTAAAAACGGATATGAGGCAACTGAGCAAATTAGGAAATTAAAAGATGCGGAAAATATTCCAATAATCGCAATAACTGCTGGAATAATGGTTGGTGATAAAGAGAAATGTCTTGAAGCAGGAATGAATGATTATTTGCCAAAACCAATTATCCAAAGTGATTTGGAAAAAATGTTATACAAATGGTTGTCTAAAAAATAATTTATTTTGAAATTGAAAAAAGTGTTTATTAAATTTAAACACTTTTTTGTTTTTACGGCAGTTTGAGTTTGTTTAAGGATTATTGTATTTAATTTATTTGTAATAGCTGTTTGTTTTTAGTAAATTTAACATTGATTAGCCATAAATTTGATTAAATATTAAATTAAGAACAATAAAGTGTCAGGTTTGGTATAGATACACTATTTTTTTGGATTGTGTAAATCGAAATCTATTCTTTGAATACGTTGGTCAGTTGTTAAATTCCAATGATGTCTTTATAAAAAAATATAAATATTTAACGTTCTTTACCTTTGTAAAAAGGGATTTAGCCCATGATAACGTCTTAATTTAGTCGTACGAATAGTGCTGAAATAAAAAGAGCAATTGTGAATGAAGCAATTCGACTCAACAACTAAAAGATCTAGATAATTCTAATTTTGTGATGATAAAAAAAAATCAAATCAGTCTTGGGGAAGACAAAGTTTTAGATTTGAAAACAGATTCAGTCTTGTCTGGAGCCGATGACAGTGATTTTCCGGTGATTGGTATTGGAGCTTCCGCTGGAGGACTTGAGGCATTAGAATTGTTTTTTAAGAACATGCCTAATAACAGTGGTATGGCCTTTGTGGTTATTCAACATTTGGATCCTACACATGTTGGAATAATGCCTGAGTTATTACAAAGAATGACACAAATGAAGGTTTTGCAAGCAACCAATGCGCTTAAGGTTAAACCGAACCATATCTATGTAATTCCACCAAATAAAAGCCTGTCAATATTAAACGGGAAATTGCATTTGTTTGATCCGGTTGAATCTCGTGGTATGCGATTACCAGTTGATATTTTTTTTAGATCCTTGGCATTGGACCGAATGGAAAAAAGTATTGGAATCATTCTTTCCGGAATGGGATCTGATGGAAGTCTAGGAATAAAAGCTATTAAAGAAAAGAATGGAATTGTGCTTGTTCAGGAACCTGCTTCGGCAAAATTTGATAGTATGCCTCGCAATGCAATCGATGCCGTTATAGCTGATATTGTGGCTCCAGTAGAAGAGCTACCCGCTAAACTGATTTCCTTACTCAAATACTTTCCTGAAATAAACATGGATTCTGAAGTACCCGTCAAAATTGAAAGCAGCCTGGATAAAATTATAATTCTCTTACGAGAACAATCCGGACATGATTTCTCAATGTATAAAAAAAGTACTTTAATGCGCCGCATTGAAAGGAGAAAAGCAATACATCAAATAGAAAAAATACATACCTATGTCCGTTTTTTACAGGAAAATCCAAAAGAGATTGAATTACTGTTTAAAGAGTTATTGATAGGTGTAACCAGTTTTTTTAGAGACACCGCTGTTTGGGATAAGCTCAAAGAGGATATTATTCCTCAGCTGTTGAAAGAAATTCCGGATGGATATACTATCAGAGCATGGGTTCCAGCCTGTTCAACAGGAGAAGAAGCCTATTCCATGGCTATAGTTTTTGAGGAAGCTATGGCGAAAATTGGAAAAAAGAAAAATATTAAATTCCAGATTTTTGCCACTGATTTAGATCTTGTTGCAATTGAGAAAGCGCGAAAAGGAGTCTTTTTATTTAATATTATAAAAGATGTGTCTCCGGAGCGAATCAGTCGATTTTTTACTGCCGAAAAAACAGGATATCGTATGAATTCAACCATTCGGGAAATGATAGTATTTGCTCCTCATGATGTCATAAAAGATCCTCCTTTTACAAAATTAGATCTATTGACTTGCCGAAATATGCTGATATATATGGAGCCCCAATTGCAGAATAAATTAATGAGGTTATTTAATTATAGCCTTAATCCGGGTGGGATAATGGTACTGGGAACCGCAGAAACTATAGCTAGCAGTGTCAAAGGATTTGAAGTGATTGATTCCAAATGGAAATTTTTTAGACGTACTTCAAAAGCAGGAGCTCCGGAATTTACTAATTTTCCAAGCTCTTTTTCCCAAATTAAAAGATTAACTACCGACATTATGAAAGAAACTAAGGTTGTTGAAAACTTACAAATCCTCGCAGATCAAATTTTACTTCAGCGTTTTTCACCAGCAAGTATATTGGTTAATAATAAAGGAGACATCATTTATATTACGGGCAGAACGGGTAAATATCTAGAGCCGGTAGCCGGTAAAGCCAATTGGAATATACATGCAATGGCCCGTGAAGGTTTGAGAAATGAATTGCCTGTTGCTTTCCGTAAAGCGCTGCAAAATTTTGATCCGGTAAAAGTTGAAAATGTAAAAATAGTTGATGACGGAAGTAAATATTTTGTAAATTTAACACTTCAACAAATCGATAGTCCGGACGCTTTAAAAGGGATGATTATGTTGATATTCAGTGATGTGCCAGAAAGTATAGAATCGGATATAAATACATTAAAAGAAAGAAAACAAGGTGTTTCCAGAAAACAAAAGGAACTAGAAGCAGAGCTGATTCGTTGTAATGAAGATTTGAACAGTACTCGTGAAGAGATGCAAACCTCTCAGGAGGAACTGAAGTCGACCAATGAAGAGTTGCAATCGACTAATGAGGAATTGCAATCCACTAACGAAGAACTTACCACTTCCAAAGAAGAGCTGCAAAGTCTAAATGAATAATTGCAAACGGTTAATGCGGAACTTCAAAGTAAATTAGTAGATTTTGAACAGGCAAATAACGACATGAAAAACCTGCTCAACAGTACAGAAATAGCTACTCTTTTTCTGGATAAGGAACTAAATATTCGTCGATTTACAGATCCGGTGACTAAAATATTTAAATTAAGGGGCGCTGATACAGGAAGGCCTTTTACCGATTTAGTTTGTGATTTGAAATATCCGGAAATGGAAAGTAATGCTCTTGAAGTTATTAAGACACTCACTCCGATTCAAAAGGAAGTAGGGACAAATGATGGACGATATTATTATTATGTCAGAATAATGCCTTATCGTACTCTGGACGACCGTATTGATGGAATTGTAATTACTTTTACTGATATTACAGCGGCAAAACAAGCAGAAGAGTCTCTTAAAATGGAGAATCGTTACCGTCGTCTCTTTGAATCGGCAAAGGATGGTATTTTAATCCTTAATTCGGAAACAGGGATGATAATGGATGTCAATCCTTATTTGGTTGAAATGTTAGGGTATTCGCATGATCAATTTATCGAAAAGACGATATGGGAAATTGGTTCTTTAAAAGATATAGTTGCTAATAAAGATAAATTCTTAGAATTGCAAAAAAAGGAATTTGTCCGGTATGAAAATTTACCACTTGAAACTGCTGATGGAAGAAAAATAAATGTTGAGTTTGTGAGTAACGTTTATTTAGTAAATGATAAAAAAGTAGTGCAATGCATTATCCGTGATATTTCGGATCGCGTAGAGGCTCAAAAAGCATTGGTTTTTTCCGAAACACGCTATAATCATCTTTTCAAATCGGTCAAGGATGGGATTTTATTCCTTGACCCCGGCACAGGAATAATAACTGCTTTAAATCCTTTTTTAATTGATTTATTAGGTCTCACCAAAGAAAATTTCATAGGAAAAGAAATTTGGAAGATTGTTTTTTTTAAAAAAATTATTCCTGACATGGAAAAATTTAAAGAATTAAATGAAAAAGAATTTGTTCATTTTCAGGATATCGAAATTGAAACAGCTGAAGCAAAAAAAATAAAAGTTGAGTTTATTAGTGCCATGTATTTTATTGATAGTCATAAGGTAATTCAATGTTTTATTCATGAAATCTTGAATCACTAACAAAAACACCTATAATTCCCCAATCATATCTTTAAGAATGGCAGTATTTAACATATGCGGAAATTATGAAAAAAACTGAAAACAAATTAGAAGCCAGGGTAATTCTTCGTAAAAAAGCCGAGGAATTGCAAAAAGCAAACCAATCAAAGTTAAGTTCTGCACTTTCTGAAGCGGATACGTTGAAACTCATTCATGAATTTGAAGTTCATCAAATAGAACTTGAAATACAGAATGAAGAGCTTATTGTTGCAAAAGAACAGGCAGAAATTGCTACTGAAAAGTACGAGGATTTATATGATTTTGCTCCCTCAGGTTATTTTACATTAGAAAAGACAGGAAAAATTATAGCACTCAACCTGACCGGATCCCAAACGTTAGGCAAAGAAAGATCTCGATTAATGGAGAGCCAGTTTGGATTTTTTGTTTCGGATGATACAAAGCCAATTTTTAATTATTTTTTAGAGAAGGTATTTAACAGCAATGTCAAGGAAAGCTGCGAGATTAACTTATTATTGGAAAATAATAGTGTAACTAATGTTTACCTCACTGGGATAGTTGCTCAGGATAAGGAATTGGTACTGATTTCAGTTGTTGATATCACACAACTCAAATTGGCCGAAGCAGCACTTATGGAAAGTGAGGAAAGGTATCGCGGATTATTGAATAATATCGATGTTGGTATTATTGTTTATGCTCGGGACACTTCTATTATTTTATCTAATCCTAAAGCGTCGGAATTGATTGGTTTGAGTACCAATCAAATGAAGGGCAAAGTAGCAATTAATCCGGTATGGAGATTTGTAGACGAAAATTATAAAGCGTTACCAATTGAAAATTATCCGGTAAGCCAAATTATTGATAAGAAAAAACCAATCAAAAATTTTATCATCGGAATTAAAAGACCTGATAATACCAGAACGATATGGCTTTTATTAAATGGATTTCCTGTTTTTGATTACAATGGTGAAATAACCGAAGTGATTAGTAGTTTTATTGAGATTACCGAACTGAAAATGTTGGAAATAGAATTGACAAAGGCAAGGGATCAGGCCGAAGCAGCCAATAAAGCGAAGTCTAGTTTCCTAATGAATATGAGCCACGAGATTAGAACTCCGCTAAATGGAATAATTGGTTTCACTGATTTGTTAATGAAGTCAAATCTTGATGAAAATCAGTTGGAATATATGAAAACGATAAATGAATCGGCAATAATATTGGCTGATATTGTAAATAATGTTTTAGATTTTTCAAAAATAGAATCAGGAAAATTAGAATTAAATATTGATGAATTGGATCTTTTTGAGCTAACACATCAGGTTATCGATCTTTTCAAGCATCAGGCATCTTTAAAAAACATCGATTTAATTTTAAATTTAGATAAGAATGTACCCCACTATGTTTTTGGGGATTCGATACGATTGAAACAGATATTAGTGAATTTAATAGGGAATGCATTAAAATTTACGAAATCGGGTCATATCCTATTGGATATTTATAACAAATCCAATCCGGCAGATAAAACAGCTGCCCTGATTTTCTCAGTAAAAGATACCGGAATCGGCATAAAACAGCAAAATCAGGAAAAAATATTCCATTCTTTTGTCCAAGAGGATAATTCCGTAACGCGCCAATTCGGAGGAACTGGTTTAGGATTAACCATTTCAAATCAACTTTTAAGTTTGATGAATAGTAAATTAGAGCTAATAAGCAGCTATGGACACGGAAGTGATTTTTTCTTTACCCTAGATCTTAAAAAATCAAAGCATCTGATCGAACCAAGCCATGGCGAAAGCACGAAAGGGATAAATGAAATTACATCCCCTGAAATTTTAAATCCCATTAAAATATTAATTGTCGAGGACAATAAGATTAATATGCTTTTGATAAAAACACTTCTTAAAGCAATAGTTCCCAATTGCATACTATTAGAAGCTTCAGATGGAATTGAGGCAGTAAAACTGTCTAAAAAGGAAGCACTGGATCTCATTTTAATGGATATACAAATGCCGATAAAAAATGGATATGAAACAACTGTCGAAATCAGAAAATTAAAAAAAGCAAAAAACGTTCCTATTATTGCCTTAACTGCCGGGATACTGATCGGAGAAAAAGAAAAATGTTTAGAAGCGGGTATGAATGATTATATTGCAAAGCCAATTATCAAATCAAATCTAGAATTGATTCTGCACAAGTGGCTGGATAAATAATTTTTAATTTAGTAGCAAAGCAAAAGAGAAGCTGAGAGTACAGTTACTTGTTTTTATTTTTTCTTTTTCCAACCCACCAATTGGCGCTATACGGTTGCTTTTTTAAACCAAATCGTTTAATGGCATGTTTTTTTATGTGCGCTATTAATTCATCAACGGAATCAGTGACAAATAAAAGCTTCATATCTTCGGGACTGATACTTTCGTTTTCTGACATGACATGGATATGATGAATGAGCTCCTCGTGGTATTTTTTATCATAAATTACTATCGGAAAATTATTTATTATTTTATTCTGAATTAAAGTCAGGGCTTCAAATAATTCATCCAAAGTGCCAATTCCTCCAGGCATAACAACAAATGCATAGGAGTATTTTATCAAGATTACTTTCCGAACAAAAAAATAGGGGATATGGATCCATTTGTGTTAATAAGGATTTGGTTTTTGTTCTACAGGAAGGACAATATTGCATCCCACAGAATAGCCGCCAGCTTCATAAGCTCCTTTATTTGCCGCCTCCATTATACCGGGACCTCCGCCGGTCATTACTGTAAATCCTAGTTTTGCTAATCGCGCAGAGCCAAAGACGGTTACACAGGGACCGATAAAGTGCATTTTGCGGAATGCATTAATGAAGTTATAAAGGACTTTAAATAAGAAAACTAAGTTTTTAAATCGTGATAATGGTTCTCTTACAAACAAAGATTCGGATTTTGAAAGTCTGTAGTATTGCGGGAATTTTTTCATAATGATATAAAGTTATCGACTTACATACATAAAAAACACTTATATTTATAGTAAATACAAGGATATGGAAAAGATATTTCGGGGTGAGAATATTTTAGAGTTTATAAAGACATTCCCAGACGATCAAAGTTGCCGAGAATTTATCGCCAACGAGAAGTGGAAAGATGGCTATAAATGTCGCCGTTGCGAGAATACAAAGTATGTATATTTTGAAAAACACAATACAAGAGAGTGTACTAAATGCAGATATAAAGAGAGTGCAACAGCTGGAACGCTTTTTCATAAAGTTAAATTTGGAGTTCAAAAAGCATTTTGTATTGCTTTTGAAATGACTTGTACAACCAAATCAATTTCTTCAACCCAAGCCGCAAAACGCTATGGGATAACTCAAAAGACTTCCTGGTTGTTTATGCAAAAAGTAAGATTGGCTATGAAGTCTTCAAAACAATATCCGATGACCGGAATTGTCCAAGTAGATGAATTTGTTGTTGGAGGAAAAGAGACTGGAAAACAAGGAAGAAGTTATGACAGTAAAAAATCTAAAGTGGCTTGTGCTGTTGAGTTGACAGATGACGGAAAGATAAAAAGAGGTTACGCAAATGTGATCGATGATTATTCTGCAAAGTCGATAAAACCATTATTTGACGAGCATATAAGTACGGATGCAAATGTCAAAACAGACCAGTGGACAGCTTACAAAATAATAGCAAAAACCTATAACATCGTCCAAGAAAAAAGTGTTCCAGGAAAAAATTTCAAAGAAATGCACACAATTATTCATCAGGTAAAAACTGCTATAAGAACAATTCAATCTCACGTAAAGAAAGAACACCTGCAAAAATATTTAGATGAATATTTTTATCGCCTGAATAGGTCAATATATAAAGACTCTATTTTTGATAATATATTCAAACGATTAGTGTCACACCCACATCGGGGCTGGAAACAAATCGGAGTGATTAAGTAAGTAACTCGTTAAAGTTAATTAACTTTTTTATAACTCCAAACTGCCAAAGCATTTAAAATAAAAGCGTAAAGAACAATAACAATAAATTGGAATGATATATCTGAAAAAGTTGCGCCTTTGAGCATCACCATTCTAATAATTTCCACAAAATACCGAATGGGGTTAAACAAAGTAATGTTTTGAGCCCATTGTGGCATACTTTCTATGGGCGTAAATAAACCACTCATCAGGATGAAAATCACCGAAAAAAACCAAGCAATAAACATGGCTTGCTGTTGGGTTTCCGTATGGTTGGAAATGAATAACCCAATTCCTAAAATAACAAATAAATAGATTGATGTAAAGCCATAGATTAACCCAATATTGCCTAAAATAGGCACCTTGAAAATCAGTTTTGCAATTAGCAATCCCACGGTTAAAATCATTAATCCCAGTAACCAAAATGGGAATAATTTTCCAATGATAAACTGGTGTTTTTTTATGGGAGTAACGTTAATTTGTTCTAAAGTTCCCATTTCTTTTTCCCGAACAATATTCATCGAAGAAAGAAATAAGGTAAGCATTGTAACCAAAAGAACCAAAATCCCAGGGACCATGAATGTTTTATAATTCAGGGTGTTGTTGTACCAAAAAGAAGGTATTGTGACAATGTTTTGGGGTTGTACAAAAGTCTCATCGTTGTACTGAAACAATTTAGTTTGTATATTTTGATTGAATGCAGTTATGATCTGAGTGATATAAACATTTTCAATTCCGGCTGATGCACCGTCGATGGCATTGATGCTCACCGATAGACTGGATTTTTTTTCTTTGATGAGGTTGCGTTCAAAATGGTTTGGGATTTCGAGAATGATGTCTACTTTTCCTTTTTGCATTTGCTGATTGGCTTCGGTTTTTGAATTAAAGCTTTGGATTACTTTAAAATAATTGGAGGCTTGAAATTTAGAAATTAATTCTCGGGAAGCAACTGTATGATCGCTGTCAACATACGAAAATTGAATGTTTTTTACTTCAAAACTAGCCGCGTTTGACAATATTAATAATTGAAGCAACGGCAAAATAAATATAATGGGAAGCATTGCTTTATTTCTAAAGATTTGCCGAAACTCTTTTTGGATGATAAATAGTATAGTTTTCATTTTGTGTTTTTTAGTCCTGACAACCTGAAAATTCTTTATGGTTCCCTTTTTAGGAGACAATAAAGATCGGAACGAGTAGCAGGAAATAATTTTTAAAAAAGGTATTCTATTCTAACCTTATTCTATATTTTCGAATGCTTAATGCGATGAAAAACACCGTCATTCCCAGTAAAATCAATGTTTCTTTCCAAATCACGACAATCGTTGCCCCTTTGAGCATGATGGCTTTGATGATGATAATAAACCATTTGGCAGGAATGATATTACTGATGATTTGCAATGCCATGGGCATACTGGAAATTGGGAAAATAAATCCTGAAAGGATAATGACGGGGAGCATTAATCCCATTAAGGAAATCATCATGGCGGTTTGTTGTGAATTAGAAATGGTTGAAATCAGAATGCCCAACGACAGTGCCGAAATAATGAACAGGATACTTTCAAAAGCTAATAAAAATAAGCTTCCTTCAATAGGCATTTTGAAAACAAAGAAACCTAAAAGTAAAATTATTGTGGTATTGATAATCGAAAGAAAAATATAGGGGAATACTTTGCCAATAATCACCTGAAAGGGTTTTAGAGGTGAAACCAAAAGAACTTCCATAGTACCTAGTTCTTTTTCCCGTGTAATGGAAATCGAGGTCATCATGGCGGAAACAAGCATCAAAATGATGGTCATGACGCCAGGAACAAAATTGAACACACTTTTTAATTCTGGATTGTAGTACAATTGTGTCTGGGTTTGTATTTGGTAACGGGATGGATTGTTTTTATTTATTTCTTGCGCGTGATTTTGCAAAATAGCATGAACGTAATTCGTAATTGTATTGGCAATATTAGGATCGGTGGCATCCGTTATTACCTGAACCGTGGCTTGTTTTTTGGTTTGGAGATTTTTTATAAAATGGTTTTCGAAAACGAGAACTGCTTTTACTTTTCCTTTTTTGAAAACAGATTCTATTTGGCTTTCACTGCTGATTTTCTGTTCGATATTAAAGTATTTAGAAGCATTGATTTTGTTGATTATTTTTTGTGTTTCGGTATCTTTTGATTGGTCCAAAATGGCAATATTCACATTGTTGATTTCGTTAGTTATGGCAAATCCAAACAACAGTATTTGAGCAATGGGCATTCCGAAAAGAATAAACATTGAGCGTTTATCACGAAATATGTGATAGCATTCTTTTGTAACGAAACCGATGAATCTTTTCATTTTAAAATTTTTAGTTTTTTATTCAACATTCCTTGCCAATTTTAGAAATACGTCATTCATAGAGGCCACATTATATTGTTCTTTTAAATTTTTTGGAGAATCCAAAGCTTTAATGGCTCCTTCCACCATGATGGAAACGCGATCGCAATACTCGGCTTCATCCATATAATGTGTGGTTACAAAAAGGGTGGTTCCTTTGTGTGCTTCTGCATAAATCATTTCCCAGAATTGTCTTCTTGTTATGGGATCCACGCCACCGGTTGGCTCATCCAGAAACACGATTTTAGGCTCGTGCAACAAAGCAACCGAGAAAGATAATTTTTGTTTCCAACCCAATGGAAGTGCCCCAACCAGTTTATCGGCTACTTCTTCGAGTCCTAATTCGTGAATTAATTTTGCTGTCTTTTCTTTAATTTGAATTCGGCTTAAGCCATAGATTCCACCAAAAAAAGTAATGTTTTCCTTGATGGTTAAATCATCATACATAGAGAATTTTTGACTCATGTAGCCAATACTTTTCTTTACCATTTCGGACTGTGTTTTTACATCAAAACCAGCAACTAAAGCTTCGCCGGCAGTCGGTTTTGAAATCCCGATAAGCATTTTCATTGCGGTTGTTTTTCCGGCTCCGTTAGCTCCCAGAAAACCGAAAATTTCTCCTTTATTCACATCAAACGAAATCGTGTTGACTGCGGTAAAACTGCCAAATGATTTGGTGAGGTTTTTTACGATTATGATTTTTTCCTGGCTCAAAATTTAGTTTTGTATTGCTGTCAAATCCATAAAAACGTCTTCAATTGTCGGATTTGAAATATGAATTTCTATTTCAGTGTGATTTTTACTTTGAAGATAATTAAGCAATTCTCCGCTATTGAAATCTTCTTTTTTATCGATATAATGAATGTATTGCCCAAAGGCAAAAACACTGTACTGACTCGGATAATGCTTCAAATCTTGAAGGAGCTGATAGGTGTCTTTTGCTTGAATATCATAAATAGTTTTATCATATTTTTTGATGATGTTTTCCGGACTGTCTATTTTTAGAATTTTTCCTTTTTGGATTAGTGCAATTCTGTCACATAAAGCCGCTTCGTCCATATAGGGTGTTGATACTAGAATAGCGATTCCTTTTTGTTGCAATCGCTTGAGCATTTCCCAAAATTCTTTTCGGGAAACCGGATCGACACCCGTGGTCGGTTCATCTAGAAAAAGGACTTTTGGTTTGTGGATTAAAGCGCAACACAAAGCTAATTTCTGTTTCATTCCTCCAGAAAGTGCACCGGCTCTTCTTTTTTTGAAAGGCTCAATATGACTATAAATATCCTTGATTAAATCATAATTTTCTTCAATCGTTGTTCCAAAAATAGTGGCAAAAAAATTCAAATTTTCTGCTACGGTTAAATCTTGGTACAAAGAAAACTTTCCAGGCATATAGCCTACAGCATTCCGGATGGATTTATAGTCTTTCACTACATCAAAGCCTGCTACTGACGCTGTTCCCTGGTCTGCCAACAGGAGTGTGGTCAATATTCTGAAAATAGTCGTTTTTCCTGCGCCATCAGGTCCAATCAGTCCGAATAATTCCCCTTCCTTTACTTCAAAAGAAATGTCCTCAACCGCTTTAATGTTGTGGTAAGATTTGGAAATATTTTGAACTTTTATCTGCATCAGTTACTTATTTAAGCCACATTTCACCCGGCATTCCAATTTTTAAACTGCCATCATTTTTAACTTTGACTTTTACCGCATAAACGAGGTTGGCGCGCTCTTCTTTTGTTTGAATTATTTTTGGCGTAAACTCTGCCGATGAAGCAATCCAAGAAATAGTTCCAGCATAGGATTTCATGTCTTTTTGGGAATCTATTTTAACAGAAACGGCCTGTCCGACTTTTATTTGACCCAATTGGGTTTCACTCACATAGACACGCAATGTCATTTCTGAAATATCTGCGATTTTATAGAGCGGTTTACCAAAAGCGGTAATTTCATTTGGTTCCGCATATTTGGCTAAAACCGTTCCTTTTATTGGATTGATAATTTTGCTTTTCTGAATTTGGTCGTTGATTTTTTCAATTTGTACAGCAATGGCTTGCGCCTCATTCATGATGGGCGCGTTTTGCGTTCCTACGCTTTTTATCTGTTCATTCAGCACATTTACTTTTCCAATAATTTCATCAACTTGCCGTTGTGTCGCAGCGTTTTCGGCAAACATGTTTTGAATCCTTTTTTGTTCAATCAAAGTGGTTTTTAGTTGTTCTCTTAATACATTGGTTTGGGATAAAACATTTTTGGATTTTGAAAAGACGGTGTTTTTGGAAGCAATTAACTGCTTTTTATTAAAATACAATTGCGTAGTGTCAATCAATCCAACTTGGATATTTGGTTCGAGAACATCGCCTTCTTCTAATTTCAGAAAGTCAATTCTTCCATTGGCTTCTGCCGAGATCGTAATTTCGGTCGCTTCAAAATTCCCGTATCCATCCGCTTTTTCATTGTTTTTAGTACAAGAAATTAGACTTGTAAGGATTAAGAATGTGTATATTTTTTTCATATTTCTCCTTTACAGATTTATAAGTGATAAATTTTTAATGTTCATTTGTTTTGCAAACCATTTAAAATTAATTTTCAGTACCTTTATTAACCTGATAATTTGCTTTGGCCAAATCCAGCTGAATTTCATGTAATTTTTGATTGTTTTTTGCTTCGTATAAATTGGTCAGTTCTATTAAATATTCAGAAGAAGTAATGACGCCATTTCGTAATTGTGCATCTGATGATTTTAGAACATATTCTCTTAAATCAATGATTTCAGAATCAGTTCTGATAACTTCTTCTGTTTTTTTTATTTCGTTTTTCAGTTCCTGCAATTGTAAAGTGTTCTGGAGCAAAAACGTTTCTTTTTCGGTATTGACAATGTTTTCAGAGATCGAAAGTGCTTGTTTTTCTATTTTGGATTTGTTCCAGTCAATCAGATTCCAGTTGGCTTTTAATCCTACCATATAAAAAGTTTGAAATGAATTATTTAACATATTCAAGCCCGGATTTCCGTAACCTGCCTGCGCAAATGCATTTACTTTTGGCAAGTTACTTTTCGAAATCACTTCTTTTGAAACTTCAATTTGGTCGTTTTGCAAATCAAATAATTTTAATTCAGTACGATTATTGTTTTTTGTGAAATCAATAGAAATGCCTGGTTTTAACAAGGTGGTATTGCCATCCAGCGAAGAAAAAATCAGCGTGGATAAATTGTCCAAGTTTCTTTTTTTGTCAAATTGAATTTCGGTGAGTTGTTGTTTAATTTTCAAATTTTCGGCTTCCAGAACTTTCTCCGAAGCGGGAAGCATAGCGCCAAATTTCACCCCCGTTTTCACCTCTTTGATCTTGGCAATCAGTTGTTCTTGTTTCGAAATCAAAGTAGCTTTTCGTTCCTGCAATAACAGAATTGTGAAATAAAATTGATTGATTTTATTTTTAATTTGGTACAGATTGATTTCGACCTGTTGTTGTTGCGTTTTGGTTTGTGCGGCTTTGAGTTTGGTATTCGTATCAATGAGTGCGCCATTATACAGCAACTGATTTACATCCAATGTAGCCCGATACTGATCTTTGTTTAATGGAGTTACATTAGGCATAGCAATTGGTAATCCTGTTACATCCGATTGATAGGTCGCTTGAGCATTCAGGTCAATTTTTGGTAATTTTCCTTTATGGAGGGCATCAATTTCATAGGCTGATTTGTGTTGCAGCAATTCGGTCTGTTTTGCCAATGGATAATTTTTGTTTGCCAGCGCATAACAATCTTGCAACGAAACTATTTGTTGTGCATGTGCATGAAAAATGACTAATAAAAAAAAGGTGATTAGTATTCGTTTCATTTTTTTATCGAATTAATAATTTGTTTTGCGATGCTGGTTTTTCTTTCTTCCATCAACTCATTAAACTCTGAATCGGTTATTTGCAAGATTCCTTTGACCATCATTTGTGCGGCAAATGGAAAGACGGTCATCGAAAAAATATCCAATAGCAGTTGTTTTGGGTTAAGGGGTTTTATGATTCCTGTTGCAATCTCTTTTTCGATTTGCGAAATCAGCAGCTTAGGATTGGGTCTGTTTTCGTGATTTAGAAACGACATCACAAACTCCGGATTATTATTCATTTCCTGAATAACAAATGAAGGCAGATACGGATTGTCAATAACAAACGAAATGTAGCTGTGAGTGAATTTTTCTATTTTAGCAAAAACCATATCGTCAGAATTAAAAATAGCATTGATTTGCGGTGCTAATTGTCCAAAAGCATTCATGAAAACCGCCTTAAAAAGTAATTGCTTGTTTTTAAAACAGTAGTGCAGCATGGCTTTATTAATTCCGGCTTCATCTGCTATTTCCTGCATTCTGGCACCAGCAAACCCTTTTTTCTGAAATACGATTCTGGCAGCATTGAATATTTTTTCTTCGGTTGTCATTGTGATTTAACTATACGGTTTAACCATTTGGTTAACAAAGGTACCGAAAAAAAGTATCTCAAGATGAGATACTTAAATTTTTTTTAAAATTCTTTTACAAACCTGTTAAAGATTAATCCGCCGATCATATCTCCCCATAAAAAAAAGGCGCAAGGGTTTTGATGTTATGGCAGATGTTCCAGAAGAACAGCCCGACAAAAAATAGTAACGTTAACCCGCCAGGAATTTCACAACTATTGCTAATCCTGTTATGAGGATCGCTTTTCTGGTCATGGATTGCTTTTTTCTATAATAGTTTTAATTATTTGTTCTTTAGTCAGTACACCGGATTGTCTCCAGAGTTGTTTGCCGTTTTGAAATAAAATCATAGTTGGGACACCACGAACCTGATATTGACTCGAAATCTGTTGGTTTTTGTCCACGTCAATTTTGATAATAGAAACGCGGTCTCCTAAACTGTCCTTTACTTCTCTCAAAATGGGGCTAAGCATTTTGCATGGTCCACACCATGTTGCAAAAAAGTCTATTAAAACTGGTTTTTCTGATTTGATAATAGTATTGAAATTACTCATTTTTATTATATTTATTGTTTGGAATAGTGCAACCATGAGAACCGCAACCTAAATTAAAAATCACTTGAATGAAGAAAAATAACCCAAAGGCGATAAACATCCATTCTCGCAATACATAGGCTTGGGCAAATAAAAATAAGGCAAACGCTAAACGAATCCAACGTACAACATGCCAATTTGTAAACAACAATTCTTTCATTTTTTGAAAATTGTAAACCATGGTTCTAACTTATTTTTTTAATGGTATACTTTGCTTCATAAGAAACTGCATTTTGTAGTTCTTCAATTGCAATATCATTTTTACTGACAATTAGCACTTCAGCAAAATTACTGCTGATACTTACATTTAATATTCCATCTATTGCTGCAAACTTTTTTGTAACAGATTCCATGCAACCGCTGCAAGTCATTCCTTCAAATTCATAAAGAGTAACTTTGACCCTGTCGTTCTTTTGCAATTCGAAAAATAATTCCGAATCGGCTCTTGGTGCAATCGAATTTGGACATACTTCCATTTCTAAAAAGTTAAAAGCTGCTGCAAAAAGAATCTCGTATTCTGCTGCGCTTCCGCCAAAAGGAGGACTTACTTCAAATGTTCTATTGAATAATAGTCCTGCAAGCTTTCCTTCATCAGCTAAAAGTTGATGTGTTTTCCAAACGTATTTTTGACGTGTGGTAGGCGGCAGGGCACACAAAAAAGTCTGCTCAATAATCAAATCATATTTTCCCTGATGCTCAAAGAAATCACCTAATACAATTTGGATATTGAGATTGTTTTTGAACTTCTTTTTTAAATCAGCAACTGGTGTTGGTGCTATATCAATAACGGTGACGTTGGTAAAACCTTGTTCCAAAAGATATTCAGCTTCATAGCTGTTTCCACAACCAGGAATCAAAATAGCTATGTTTTTATTTTCTATTCTATCAATATAGGTTTGTAGGGGAGGCGAAACTTTGCCTAAATCCCAACCTGTGGTTTTGGCTTTGTATTGGGCTTCCCAATACGCTGCGTCAAGAGGTCTTTCACACGAAACGACACAACATTGTACTTCTTTCATTCTTTGTTTTTTTTGGTTGAAAATTTAAAAGGGGAATATAATGGGCAAAAACTAACAAAACTTGTAATCAATAAAATAATTGCGAATGCCCCTAAAATTAGGGCAAGAGTACCAGTAATTGTTTTGGTGGCATACAGTATAGCGATAGTTACTGCTCCAGCGATGCGAATGATTTTGTCTGCTGAACCCATGTTTTTTTTCATCGTTTAAATTTTCTTTGGTTATCAATTATTTCAAAACTTTACTTTGACAAACAAAATCTGTTTTTGGTAAATTTGTTTTAGCTATAGCATTAAAACCACCTTCTATTTCTGTGAAATTTCTAAAACCGCGCGCTTGTAATATGGAAGCTGCAATCATACTGCGATAGCCACCGGCACAATGCAAATAAAACTGTTCTTTTGGATTAATATCTTTGATCCAGTCATTAATAGTTGTTAAGGGCTTACTGAACGCTTCCTCAACGTGTTCGGCACAATATTCACTTTCTTTACGAATATCTATTACTTTGCTTTCGCCAATTTTTACTTCTTTGGCAAATTGTTCAGCTGTAATTCTATTTACGGTATCAATTTCTTTTCCCTCTTTTGCCCAGGCATTATAACCACCCTCCAGATGACCGATTAGGTTATCAAAACCGACACGACTCAAACGCGTAACGGTTTCTTCCTCTTTTCCTACTTCGGAAACCATTAGGATAGGTTGCTTTACATCAGCAATTAAAGCACCCACCCAAGGAGCAAAATCGCCATCGATTCCGATACTTATCGATTGAGGAATAAATCCTTTAGCAAAATCAGTGTTTTTTCGCGTGTCCAAAATCAGAGCTCCGGTTTCTTCTGCCGTGGCTTCAAATTCGGTTACCGATAAAACGCGCATTCCTAAGTGCAATACATTTTCAAAACTTTCATAACCCTTTTTATTCATAGCTACATTCATTCCAAAATAGGCTGGTGGTGGCAACAAACCGTCGGTTACCTCCTGAACAAATTCAGTCTCAGTCATGTCGGCTCTCAGCGCGTAATTAGTTGCTTTTTGATTTCCAATAGTGGAGACTGTTTCTTTACTCATATTTTTACCGCAAGCGCTTCCGGCACCGTGGGCCGGATATACAATTACATCGTCTGCCAGAGTCATTACTTTGTTTCTTAACGAATGATACAATAGCGCTGCTAGTTGTTCCTGAGTCATTTGCGCTGATTTTTGGGCTAAGTCCGGCCTTCCCACATCGCCGACAAACAAGGTGTCTCCCGAGAAAATAGCATAATCTTTACCATTTTCATCAATCAATAAAAAAGTAGTGCTTTCCATGGTATGCCCAGGTGTATGTAGCGCTTTTATTTTGATATTTCCAATAGTAAATAGTTGTCCGTCGGCTGCAGATACACATTCAAATTCACATTTTGCATTCGGACCATATACTATCGGAGCGCCAGTTGCTCTACTTAAATCAACATGTCCGGAAACGAAATCAGCATGAAAATGAGTTTCAAAAATGTATTTTAGTTGTACCTGATCGCGTTCCAGTCGGTCTAAATAAGGTTGGATTTCACGAAGAGGGTCTATTATAGCCGCTTCGCCATTTGAAGTAATGTAGTAAGCGCCTTGTGCTAGACAACCGGTATATATTTGTTCAATTTGCATGATTACAATTTTTTTTATTTTGCTATACAAAGGTACTTTTGTTTTTAAGAAAAATTGGTGACTAAAGTTACACAAGTTTTTTTGATTTTTTATAAAAAAACACCAATAGTATCCATTGTATTTCTATTTAAATTCTAATAAACATCAGCGAATAAAGTTTGTTTTTGCAAAAGAAATGTTACTTATAATGGGTAAATTTGCACACCTCTGATAAAATATATTTGAATGGAAGAAATGCTTTTTTACGACAGAATGCAATTTGCATTTACGATTACCTTTCACTACTTGTTTCCTCAATTGACAATGGGACTTTCCTTAATTATTATTTATTTTAAATGGAAGTTTTTACGCACGCAAAACGAACAGTACAATCAGGCAACCAAGTTTTGGATGAAAATATTTGCACTTAATTTTGCGATGGGTGTGGTAACAGGAATTCCGATGGAGTTTCAGTTTGGAACCAATTGGGCCAAGTTTTCTGAATTAACTGGAGGAATCATTGGACAAACTTTGGCCATGGAAGGCATGTTTTCTTTCTTTTTGGAATCGTCCTTCTTAGGGCTATTTTTATTTGGAGAAAAATTGCTCGGGCATAAATGGCATTTTGTCACCGGATTACTGATTTTTATTGGTTCCTGGGCCAGTGGGTTTTTAATCATTGCAACGCATTCGTGGATGCAATATCCAGTGGGCTATGAAATTATGGCCAATGGAAAATTTGTTTTGAATAACTTTTCAGCGCTATTCACAAATCCGTGGTTGTGGCCCTCTTATCTGCACAATCAGGCGGCTTCTATGGTAACTAGTTCTTTTGTTGTTGCAGGGATAGGTGCCTTTTATATTTTAAGTAAAAAGCAGCAGTATTTTGGAAAATTATTTGTAAAAACGGGAGTGATTTTTGGATTGGTTTCAAGCCTTATCGTTGCAGTTCCTACCGGAGATTTATTAGCCAAAAATGTCGTAAAGTATCAGCCTGTTACTTTTGCCGCTATGGAAGGGATTTTTGATACTGAAAAAAAGGGTTCGGAAATTGTTTTGATTGGTCAGCCTGATGTAAAAGATAAAAAATTAGACAATAAAATTGCCGTACCTAACATTTTGAGTTTTTTGACCTATGGCAACTGGCATAGCGAAATTAAAGGGTTAGATCAATTTAAAGAAGAAAATCATCCTACTAATATCTCAGGATTATATTACGCCTATCATATCATGGTGGGGCTTGGAACCGTTTTCATCGGATTAATGGCTTTTGCTGTTTTTCAGCTCATTCGAAAAAAACTATTCGAAACTAGATGGATTTTGTGGTCGTTGCTTTTTATGCTTCCATTTCCGTACATCGCGAATACAACAGGATGGTATACTGCGGAATTAGGAAGACAGCCTTGGTTAGTATATGATTTGTTACGTACTGCTGAAGGTGCTTCCCCAACAGTTTCCTCCGGGAATACATTGTTTACCTTGCTTGGATTTATAGGATTGTATCTCTTATTAGGAATGTTGTTTTTACTTTTGGTTGGCAAAATTATAAATAAAGGACCTCAAACAGAAAATATATAAATTATGGAATTCTTTTGGTATGTAGTTTTAATGGGAATTTTGGCCGTTTATATTGTACTGGACGGTTATGATTTCGGGGCGGGAATTATTCATTTGTTTTTTGCTAAAACGGAGAAAGATAAAAAAGCAATAACCAGCGCAATTGGTCCTTTTTGGGATGCAAACGAAGTATGGTTAATTGCTGCCGGTGGGGTTTTGTTTTTCGCTTTTCCTACTTTGTATGCCTCTTCTTTCAGTGGTTTTTATTTGCCTCTGATGATGATTTTATGGTTGCTTATCTTTAGAGCAGTAGGTTTGGAATTGCGTGGTCAGATTCATCATCCTATGTGGGAAGTGATTTGGGATAAAGCTTTTGGGATCGCCAGTTTATTATTATCCATATTTTTTGGAGTGGCTTTGGGGAACATTGTCCGAGGTGTAAATTTGGGCATGGTTGAAAAAGGTATTTCAACTCAGGAAGCGCATTTTTTCTTTTTGCCTTTGTGGAACCCGACTTTTAGTCCAAAAGCGGATCAGTTAGGAATTATAGATTGGTTTACGTTATTTTTAGGAGTGGTTAGTGCAGTTACGCTTACAATTCATGGTGCCAATTGGATTATTTATAAAACGAATTCCTCTTTGAATGCGAAATTAAAAGAGGTGGTTTTTAAACTTAATTTTGTGTTATTGGGATTGGTAATTATTTCACTATTAATTTGGCACAGAATCGAACCAAAACCGTTTCACAACTTTGTTGAAAATCCTTTTCTTTGGGTATTTCCGGTGATTGCATTTATTGGCATTTTTGGCTTGTTTAAAGTAAAAACATTTAAAAAAGAAGGACTTGGATTTTTATTTTCAAGTATGTTTCTTGTGGGTGGATTTGCCGCAACGACGGCTTCTATTTTTCCGAATGTCCTGCCTTCAACCAATACCGTGAATCCTTCGCTAACTATTTATAATACTGCTGCTGACGAATATGGATTAGAGGCGGGAATGAGTTGGTTTTTTATAGCTTTAGCTTTAGTTATAGTGTACTTTATAATTCAGTATAAAGTTTTTAGCGGTAAAATGGATGACATCGGCTATGGTGAACATTAAAAATTATATTCAAATGATAAAAACAAAAAAGTACTCAAAATTTGAGTGCTTTTTTGTTTTTAATGAAAGAAAATCTCTTTAGTAATAATGTAAATTCCCATGACCAGTACAAACCAGCCAAAGATTGGTTTTAGTTTACCTCCGTCAATTTTTTTTGAAAGCTTGGTTCCGATAATCATTCCTAAAAAAGCGATGGCTGAAATCCCCAGTAAAAAAGGATATTTTATAGGGGTGCCAATATATAAATCGCCGCCAAAGCCAATTGTGGAGTTTATAAAAATAATAAGTAAGGACGTACCAACGGCTTGTTTCATTGGCAAATTAGCAAAAAATAATAAGGCAGGGATGATTAAAAATCCACCGCCGGCGCCTAAAAAACCAGTTACAATTCCAACTATAAATCCGATTATTCCCAGTTGTATGTAATTTGTTTTTGCAGTAGCCGTTACTGGTTTTGTTTTGCCTATCATTGCTATGGCTGCCGCCATCATCAATACTGAAAAAATAATCATGATCAGAAAACTTTTTGATACCTGATAGGAGGCAATGGAGAATAGTGTTGCCGCTATTTTTGGAAAAATAACTTCCCGAATTATCAAAATGGAAAAGACTGATGGAATAGCAAAGTATAATGCTGATTTAATTTTAAGATTTCCCATTTTGTAATGGCCAATACATCCGAATAAAGCAGTGATTCCAACTATAAACAACGAATAACTGGTGGCTAATTCAGGATCTATCTTAAATAAGTAGACTAAAATGGGTATGGTTAGAATTGATCCGCCACCTCCTATTAAACCCAATGAAAGTCCTATGATAATTGAAGCGAAATAGCCTAAATATTCCATTTTAAAAATTTTACTGCAAAGGTCGTTTGTAAATTCTTTACAAAAGGTAACATTTATCACATTGAGAAGCTTTATTTCAAAAGCTCGATGTTATTGCGCTGTAAGTTTACCAATCCTCGTTGTTCCATTTTTTTTAGTAAACGGGAAATGACTTCTCTTGATGTATTCAATTCGGATGCAATTTCCTGATGGGATAGTTTCAAATCTTTACAACGACAAGCGTCGGCATGCCGCTTTAGATAGAATTCCAAGCGCTCATCCATTGCTCTAAAAGCGACACTGTCAATAACTTCCAGCACTTCTTCAAATCGACTGCGGTAAGTGCCAATTACAAATTCATACCAGCTGCGGTGCTGCATCATCCATTTATCCATAAGAGGTAAAGGAATCATTATCAATTCAACATCCTCAACAACTTTGGCCATTATTTGGCTTTTTTCATTCTTGGTGGCGCAGATCATAGAAATAGCACAGGCTTGTCCAGGTTGCAGATAATACATGAAAAATTCACCTCCATTTTCATCTTCTCGGTAAATCTTAACTTTACCACTGGTAACTAAAGCTGTGTTTTTTATGTATTGCCCTGTTCGCATAATGACATCACCAACTTTGAAGGATTGAATAGTGGCATTAGCAGCAATATCTTTGACTAATTCAGTAGTAAATGAAGGGAATATTTTCTTTATTGGATCAAACATTTTGGAATTATTTTAAATTTTAACAACAGCTATACTGTAAAAGTAGTATAAAAACTCAAAAGATTATTGGAATTATACTATAGGAAAAACAGATCGGCTGCTGCATCATTGCGGATTGTTCTTTATGCATTTCCGATGGATTTAATAGGCTATTTTTCGCAAAAATAAACGTTTAATTTATAGTTTATTGATAGTTAATGTTTTGCGAAAACGTTTTCTTTAGAATTTTATCTAATTAACAATTGAGAGGTTTATTGTTTGGTAAAATCTTTGTATTTTTACAAAAAACAATACTATGAATTTAACACAAGAAGATTGGGTTTCTCAATTCGAAGCTGATGAAAATGCAGTAATACTTGACGTGAGAACAGAAGACGAATGCAATGAAGGAATTATAGCTAATTCCATAAATATTGATATTCACATGGGGCAAGGTTTTATAGACCAATTAGAAGCTTTAGACAAAAGTAAAAATTATTATGTGTATTGCCGTTCCGGAATGAGAAGTGCAAAAGCGTGTGAAATCATGAACGAACTGGGTTTTGAAAATGCCTACAACTTAGTGGGAGGAATTATAGCATGGAATGGCGATATCGTTTAACCATAAAACGATACTTGAAGGCACCACTTTTTATTAAATTTTAAATTAAAATACAACCAACCTATAATGAGTTTTATACCAGAAGAATTTCAAATTAATACGTTACTAAATCAGGATACTTATTTAATTAATGGTGAACTAAAAAAATGGACTGGTCAAACCACTCCGGTTTTTTCTACGATTTCATCTACCGAAAAATACGAACCTACTATATTGGGTTCTATTCCTTTTATGGGAGAAGCAGAGGCTTTAGATGCTGTTGAGGCGGCATCTGCAGCATACAATAACGGACAAGGTCTATGGCCTACAATGAAAGTTGTGGATCGTATTAAATGCATGGAAGATTTTGTTTCTCAAATGAAAACGACTCGAAAAGAGGTTGTTAAACTTTTGATGTGGGAAATTGGAAAATCATTGGGTGATTCTGAAAAAGAATTTGACAGAACGGTAGAGTACATCTATGATACTATAGAAAGTTACAAGGAATTAAACGCCCGTAGCGCGCATTTTTCTAAAGTTCAAGGGATAAATGCCATGGTTCGTAGAGGACCACTTGGTGTTGTATTGTGCTTAGGACCATACAATTATCCGTTGAATGAAACTTTTTCATTGCTTATTCCAGCTTTAATTATGGGAAATCCTGTAATTTTTAAACCCGCTAAACACGGCGTTTTATTAATTTCCCCTTTATTGGAAGCTTTCAGAAGCAGTTTCCCAAAAGGAGCAATCAATATTGTATACGGTAGAGGACGTGAAGTAGCTTCACCTATCATGAAATCTGGAAAAGTTGATATTTTGGCTTTGATAGGAAACAGTAAATCAGCCATTGCTTTGCAGGATCAGCATCCAAACAAAAACAGATTGCGTTTGGTATTGGGTTTAGAAGCAAAAAATCCTGCGATAATCCTTCCGGATGCCGATTTAGATTTGGCGATCCAGGAATGCATAGCGGGATCTTTATCTTTCAACGGACAACGTTGTACTGCTTTGAAAATCTTATACGTGCATGAATCAATAGCAGACGAATTTAATAAACGATTTGCAGCCAAAGTTGATGCGTTAATTTTTGGTAATCCTTGGGACAAATCAGTATTTCTTACTCCTTTACCAGAAAAAGACAAGCCTTGTTATATCCAGGAATTAATAGATGACGCTACAGCTAAAGGCGCAAAAGTTATTAATGCAAAAGGAGGAGAGCAGACTGATAACTATATATTTCCGGCAGTTTTATTTCCTATAAGCAAGGAAATGCGCGTGTATCATGAAGAGCAGTTTGGTCCGGTTGTTCCTATTATTTCTTTCAAAGATATTCAAGAACCATTGAATGATATGGCTGAGTCTAATTATGGACAACAGGTAAGTTTGTTTGGAAAAGACATCAAAACGATTGCGCCGCTTATCGATACTTTAGTAAATTTAGTTTGTAGAGTAAACTTAAATAGTTCATGTCAAAGAGGACCTGATGTTTTTCCATTTACAGGAAGAAAAGATTCAGCTGTGGGAACTTTGAGTATTCACGATGCATTGCGTTCGTTCTCGATTAGAACCTTTGTAGCTTCTAAAGACAATGAATATAACAATGCCATTTTACAAGAGTTATTAAACAGTAAAGAATCCAATTTCATTAATACGGATTATATATTGTAAGTATTAAATAGTACAACTGAAGCCGTCCCGTTTTTTTCGAGACGGCTTTTTTTATGAGATTCGGGTATCGAATTCGGTTTTTATTTAGTGAAAGTTAAATAATGGGTTCTGTTTTAAATAATAACAAAAATGGCATGACCAGACATCAATTTTTTTATTTCTAAAAGTTTTTGTTACAAAAAAGAAGCTATTGCTACTAATGTTCCATTAGTATTTATATTATTTCTAAAAAATCTTTATGAAAAAAAAATCACTTTTATTAGTTTTGTTTACCGTCGTAATTTTTGGACTCAATAGTTTCGCACAAGAACTGTATGTTCCCAGAAATATAAAAGAAGCGTATTTAAAAGGCAGCCGTTCCAAAGACGGAAAACCAGGGAAAAATTATTGGCAAAATCATGGGAAATATGCTATGGAAATTACGGTAAATCCAGACACAAAAATGGTGAGCGGAACCGAAAGTATAGCATATGAAAATAATAGCAAGGATACCTTGAAGGTATTAGTTATTCGTTTTGTAAACAACCTGCATAAACCAACTGCGCCAAGAAGCGGAGGCGTAAGTGCTGATTTTTTATCTGAGGGATTGACTATAACTTCTTTCAAAATTAATGGGGAAGCATATAGTGAAAATGCTAAAAATTGGGGTACCGTTGGTACTGTTAAGCTCAAAAAACCATTGCTGCCGAATACCAAAGCTACTTTAGATATTGACTGGTATTACCCTTTGTCTAAAGAAAGCGGTCGTGAAGGTCAAATTGACAATACTACTTTTTTTGTAGCATACAGTTATCCGAGAGTTTCCGTTTATGATGATTATAATGGCTGGGACAAATTGCCACATACAGATGGTCAGGAATTTTATAATGATTTTAATGACTACACTTTTTCTATAAAAGCGCCCAAAAATTATGTGGTCTATGCCACGGGTGATTTTCTAAATCCAGACGATGTTTTACAAACAGAATTTTCGGCTCGATTGAAAAAATCCTACACTTCTGATACGGTTATCCATATTGCAAATGAGCAGGAAATGAAAGAGGGAAAAGTAACTTTACAAAACGATTGGAATACTTGGAAATTTGAGGCAAATGCAATTTCGGACGTGTGTTTTGGTTTAAGCAACCATTATTTATGGGATGCAGGAAGTGTTGTTGTAGACAATAAAACCAATCGTCGTGTGAGTACACAAGCGGCTTACGACATAAAGGGCACTGATTTTATCAGTTCGGTAAAAAATAACAATTACGCATTGGCCTGGTTTTCTAATAACTGGCCCGGAGTACCCTATCCATTTTCTAAAATGACAGCTTTTCAAGGTTTTGCTGATATGGAGTTCCCAATGATAGTGAATGATTCGCAAACGGGCGATCCTGTTTTTGCACAATTGGTGCAAGACCACGAAATCGCTCATACCTATTTTCCTTTTTATATGGGCATCAATGAAACCCGTTATGCTTTTATGGACGAAGGCTGGGCCACGACATTGGAATATTTGATTGGAATTGCAGAACATGGAAAAGAAGCCGCTGATAAATTTTATAAAGAATTTAGAGTAAATCGCTACATAAATGATAGATCAGCCGAAGAAGATCAGCCTATAATTTCCATGTCAACACAAGTCTCAGGACCGGGGTACGGTAATAATTCATATGGCAAAGCATCGCTCTCTTATCTGGCTTTGAAAGATTTACTTGGAGATCATTTATTCAAAAAAGCATTGCACACATATATGGACGATTGGAATGGCAAACACCCTATTCCTTGGGATTATTTTAATGCTATGAGTAACAGTACGGGTGAAAACTTGAATTGGTTTTTCAACAATTGGTTTTTCAGTAATAATTACATTGATCTGGTTGTTGCGAATGTAAATTCGACTGCCTCCAAAAATTCTATTTTTATTAAAAATGAAGGTGGTTTCGCTATTCCTTTTGATGTGAATATTGTTTATGTTGACGGTACTAAAGAAACAGTACATAAGACGCCGGCCGTTTGGGCAACCAACCAAAAAATGGCAACAGTGACTTTGAAAGGAGCAAAAAAAATAAAATCAGTAACACTTGATGGCGGAATTTTTATGGATGCTACGCCATCCGATAATAGTTGGAGCAATAAATAATTGGAATTCTTTAAGTCACGATCGATTTATTTAAATTGAATTTTCAAATGCGGAAAAGCCGTCTCGTTTAGGATAACGAGCCGGCTTTTTTATGGATTCGAATACAGGTAAAATGCAAGCAAAAAAGAGTCAAAAAAACAGGCTATTTTTTTACCTTATTTAGATCAAAACGATAGATGGCTTCCATCTTAAAAACGATCGTGTTTGATTTGTCGTCAAATAATTTTGTACGGTTATCACCAAATTTTAACGCTAGAATTTGTAGATCAAGCTTTTGGTCCATTGGATATATACTGAACTGGTTTAAAGAGTATCCCACTTTTAGACGTAAAAGAATTTTTTTGTCGAATATACTTTGTTGTAAATAAGAAAAGAAATCGATAGACTTATTTTCGACATAATTGGAACGAATGTTATCTGTTGTCAGTTTATAACTGTTTCCATGACCCAGAAAATCAACCCCTATTTTTGTTTTATCCGTTAAACTATAATTTAAATCGCCGTCATTTGGTAAAAATAAATTCAGTTCCAAACGTTTATCCGGACTATGATAATAAAAACCAATAATGGGAGTCATAGATAGACCAAAAGCTTCACTACTACCATAAAGTCCAAAACTATAGCCAAAATTTTCGTTTCTTTTATATTTTAATAAAGCTAATGCACCCAAATAAAAATCTTCACTACTTAAATGTATGTAATCGGATGAGGCTTTTGGAAGGAAAAGATATATTCCACTCCAGTGCTCTGAATGGTTAATTCTTAGCCCGGCTCTTAAAGTTGTTGAATATAAATGATTGTTATTAGAATCAGGAAATAATTGTAAACTGTAACTGTTGAAATTTATCCCAGAGACAACAGTGTATTTTTCATTTAAAACAACTGGTAAAGTAAGATTCGTTTGAAATGTGGATATGGTGGTATTAAAAGATGAATTTTCAAAGGTAGTTTTTTGAGATTTTCCATAGTTTACGGAAAACAGATCTATATATTCTTGAGCATTACATAAAAAAGGCAATATCAAAAATAACAATTGTATTATTTTTTTTTTCATATGTGTTTTATGTTATTTTTTTAAATTTGACACCAATATTTACCTACCAAAGTTTCCTTTAGATGCTTAACTTCGGAATGTAATTTTTGCCAAATTGCGGTCTTTTTTTAGATTAACGTGTTGT
>NZ_JBLVPW010000029.1:0-47434 GCF_048286715.1 Flavobacterium kochi | reverse complement strand
CGATGTATTTTTTAACGAATGAAACCGGAAAGAAATGACGCCCGACATCCAGCATCGCTCCTCTATAAGCAAAACGAGGCTCATCCTTTACCGCAACCGATGCAATTTTAAGACTGGCACTTCTTGCTGTTGGAAGCAATTGAATAAGGGTCTGCATGCCGTAAAAAGTTCCAATAGCAGAATTTCCTATTATTAAAACACCGTCTTTCGCTGATTTTAAACTGTATCCTTCGCTTTTAAGTCCGTCAATTTTTTCAAGGCTTTTGAAGGTAATGCTGTTTTTCGTTGCTTTTTTAACGATTGGCAATGCGAACCCATAGTAATCCAATAAATATTTATTTAAAAAAGTAACAGTGGCGTCATCCTGCTTATTGGCAACCACCAAACTTGTTTTAGGGCTAATGACAAAACTGCCCGTATTTGTAATGACCTGCACCGGCTGTGGAATAATCTGCACCTGCTGCGCAAAGGATAATGCGCTGCATAAAAGAAGAGAAAAGAAAAATGATCGTATCATATTTTACGTTTTTAATTATTTATTGTTTTTTTTATTTCAAAATTACAGACCGATTATTGGCACCGCCAGGTAAATGGTAGGCGCACTAATTTTTAAAAGTAAAATTACCTTCATTAGATTTTCCAATTTTTTTTCCAATGAACGTTCCAATTTGCGCTCCCTGTAACACACCATTATCAATAGCATCCCTGTAATGAATCCCACCATATAATCTAGAAATGGCAGCTTCCTGTGCAGCCTGCAAAAAGGATTTAAATTTTCTTTCAGGTAAACCAAATTCTAACTCCGTATTGTCTGTAAAAGAAAAATCATCGCCTAAAATTTGAGTGAGTACAGTAGCAGCTGCTGTTGATATAACACTGTGCCCGGAAGTATATTCCGGGAAGGGAGGCGTTTGCAATAATGATCTCCATCGCTTATCAATACATTTATTGATTGCCGTTTCGGGCCTAATCCTGTTACTTCTATACTTTTCATCCCAACATGAAACAAAAGCATCAGACAATGTAATGGCAACCGCTGCATGAATGAAAACAGTTTGTTGTAAAGTTGTTTCTTTTTTTAAACAAGCAATACCAGTAATCCCTATCCAATGCCCACCGGGAGAAATTTTTTTCAAACCAAATTCAACATGTCCAATCTGTTGCAAAGTGAAAGGGTTGCAATCCCAAAAACTGGCAATTGCTTTTTCTTTTTTTGTTAACTTGTTCCCAATGGTATAAACCTCAACCATTTGTTTGTAAAAGGCTGACGTTTTGGTAGTATCAAAAGAGGTGGGTGCTTTTGGCTTAAATTGCTGTGCCGAATCAAGCAAAAAAGTTCTTACCCGATACCATTGCGGTTCCAGCGCCTGCATATATCCGGGCCCGGTTGGTTGCCAATATCCATCGCCGTCCAAGGGAGTATACTTCTTATAACTACTGAGCTTACTAAAACCATCCGCTTTTACGTACTGCATTATTTGATTTACTGCAACTTGAACCAACCTGGATGTATTTCTGACCTGTTCTTCAGGGATTCCTTTTTTTATCGCTAAATCCGTTAGAGAATCAGCTTTGGCTGCAACCTTGTAACCAGATGGTAAAAGTTTTTCTGCCATTTTAAAAACGGTAAATACGGTGGCAAAAGAAGCATCACTTTTTGCAATTAATGTATCGGATACCTGTACCTTTCCAAAATGCCTCAGCGATTGGGAAAAAGAATTTACAGGCACTTGAAATAATGACGCTACTTCATTTGAAGCAAGAGTAACATAAGCATAATACCTGGCCGCTGCCACTGGTGAGGCAACATCACTTACCATCACATCGGTTACTTTTTTTAAAGCGGAGACATAGTCTTTTGAAGAGAATTTTTCTGAATTTTGGGAATAGCATTTACCCCCTATAAAAAGTACACACAGAACGATATAGATTTTTCTCATAGTGATTGTGTTAATAGTTGTACATGACAGGTCGCTGATTATTTACAGAAAAAACAACTCTTTTTTTACCCTTAAGTGGTAAAGAAATGATATCCTTTACACAGCCGTTAATATTCAGACCAGAATTTAACTGTGGCATATAACTAAAATCCCCTTTCCCGTCTCCGGTCAATAAAACGCCATAACTAGCATCTATCTTGCCAATTTTTATTCTTGTTTTCTCTATATTACCACCCAATAAAATATCAACTTTGCCATCATTATTGTAATCATTTATTCCAATGGCATATACAGGAGTATAATTAGCCTGAATAGGTAAACTGTGTTTAATAAAGACCCCATTCTTATTTTCAAACCAAACGGTTTCAAAAGTACTGGCCTTTAATTGCTTTGCTGACTGCAATTGATCTGCCGATAAAATCTCATTAATGGTTACTTCTGAATACGATTCATAGTTGGGAAATCGTTGCCTAAAACTAACAATCTGGTCTGTTAATTCATCTCTGCTGGCCATTGGATATGATTTTCCCTGAATGTAGCAGGAAACAAATGGATCTGTGGAACCATTCTTGTCAAAATCACCATAGCAAAGTGTTACCGGTTCTGTCTCGTTAGCATGAATTTGACTATTAGTGCCCCAATTGGCTGCAACCAAATCAAGATCTCCATCACTATCCAAATCAGCTGTAGCCAATCGGTTCCACCACCCTTCCAAGGAATCTGGAAAATATTTTTGAGTGGCATCGGAAAGCTTTCCGTTTTTATTTTCAAAACAACTGACTTTCATCCATTCACCACAAACAATCAATTCGGGTTGGCCATCTTTGTTGATATCCAGCCACAAAGCATCGGTAACCATTCCGATTTGTTGCAAGGCCGGAGCCAATGAGGCAATTTGATTGGTAAATATTCCTTTACCGTTATTTATTAACAACAAACTCTCAGGAGTTTCAGGATAAAGGCCCGGAACTACACGACTTCCTATAAATAAGTCAAGATTTCCATCACCATTGCTATCTGCTGCCCTTACGCAGGAACCGCTTTTTGTTTCTATGGGCAAAGCATCCAGACTTTTTTCAAATAATCCGCCGTTATTTATATAAAGCCTGTCTTGTAATGCAGCGTCTTTTTCGCCAAAAGCATAGCCTCCACTTACAACATACAAATCCATATCTCCATCATTGTCTGCGTCAAAAAACAAAGCATCGACATCTTCTGATGCACGGTCCTGATCAAATCCTTTTTGGACAGAAGGCACAAAGTCACCGTTGGGCTGCTGCAATAAAAGCTGACCTACCTGCCCTCTGGACCCACCAATAAAAATATCTTCCAATCCATCTTTGTTAACATCTGCTTTTGCGATATGTGGTCCGCTATAGGAAAGCATAGTAGTCATCAGCGGCTGTACCTTGAAATCATTCGTTTCTTCTTCTATATGCCGGAAAGGAATAGCAGTCGCAGCCGAAGAAAAAACGGTTTTCTTACTTACCTCCGGAACAACTAAACTAAGATTGGCTTTTTCGTATATCACTTTACTATATTTATTGACCGCGATATCCTTTTTTATCGTCTCCATTTTTCCATCTGGCCAATAGACTGCAATCGAATCTATGGTCGCTGAAGGCAAACCAAAATGCATTGGTTGCTGCATGGAACTTTGAAAACCATGAACGGGATAATTTTCCTGGGTAACTGTACCATTAGGAGTAAACACTTTTACTTTAGCTCCCAAAGCATTTTTATTTTGTCCCGGCATTTGCAATTCCAAGTTAATATAATTGCCACCATTCCCTGTCTCAACAGCATTATTCTTATATACAGCTGCAACCTGATTCATTCGGTTTATTACCAAATCCAGATCTCCGTCATTGTCAAGATCCGCATAAACGGATCCATGCGAAAAATTTTCATCTTCGAGTCCCCATTCCATTGAACAGTCCTTAAACTGAAGATTTCCCTTATTTTCAAAAATATAATTATGAAGCGGTGTTGCTGGTATTCCCTGCAACATTTCAAACATTTTGTCTTGGGTTTCACCATGCAAATGCTTCAATCTCTCATTAGCATAAAATTTGACAAAATCTCGATTAATCATGTCCCTGCCATACCCATTCGAAACAAATAAATCTTTGTTGCCATCATTGTTAAAATCCGCAAATAAAGCAGACCAACTCCAATCAGTATTAGAGATACCACTTAACTGTCCGGTTTCACTAAAGGTATTGTTACCATTATTCACCTGTAACATATTACGCATTAACTGATGGTAAAATCCATTGTTTAAAGTATTATTATAGAGTTCATAGTTGTCCGGAGCATACAATAGTTTTTGCCTTTTATTATCCGCAGGAAGCATGTCAAGCGTATAAATATCAGGCCAGCCATCGTTATTAATATCTGCTATATCCGCTCCCATAGAAAAATTAGAAATATGGCCGATTTGATCTTTCAAATTATCTGTAAAAGTTCCATCTCCATTATTGATGTACAGATAATCTTCTTCTACATAATCATTGGACACATATAAATCTGCCCAACCATCATTATTTATGTCACTTACAATAACAGATAGTCCATATCCTAAAGGATTAGAAATAATACCTGCCTGCACAGTAACATCTGTAAAATGATTGTTATCATTGCGATAAAGACGGTCACCCGCACCGGGATCTACCATTTTTTTTACAAAAGAAGCATCAAAATTACGAAGTGCTTTGATATTGTGATTCAGCACAAAAAGATCCAAATCGCCATCCTTATCATAATCAAAAAAAGCGGATTGTGTGGAGTACCCTTCATCAGCAACTCCCATTTCCAGCGCTTTATCTTTGAATGTAATTTCCCCCGATGATGAAGGTCCATTATTGATAAACAATTGATTTCTTCTTTTTTCGGGTTCGAGGTCTCCAGAATAACTAACATAAATATCCAGCCAACCATCGCTATTTATATCCACAACACTTACCCCTGTTTTCCAACCTTTACACCCTTCTACACCTGATTTTCTCGTAACATCTTCAAAACTCAGATTTCCTTTATTGAGATACATTTTATTAGGCTGAAGGTTCGAAGTAAAATACAAATCGATCCATCCATCGTTATTAAAATCACCAGTCGCCACTCCACCACCGTTATAAAAGTATTCATACGTAATAATATTAAGCTGAGGAGATTCCGGAAGGCGATTATTAAAAGTAATTCCAGTTTTTTCGGCAGAGAGTAAAGAAAATAATTTTGTCTGTTGCGAAAAAACAGAGGATAAAGCCAGTAAACTTGCCCCTATAAATAACCCAATTTTTTTCATGTTTTTTGTTTGTTAAAAATGAATTGTCATGACCGGTACGACTATCTTCTTACTTGTAAATCACAAAAAGTTAAACTTAAAAATTTAAACAAGCGTTACTTTGAGATTAATTTATATACTAAATGTCACATGCTTAATGTATTTTCGATTGTAAGTGTATACAATATGAATTTTTCCGTCTACAGTCTGAATTATAGCTGGATAGCTAAATTCTCCTTCACTTTGATTTTCAAGATCCAAAAGCTTTTCCCAATGTACCCCGTCATTGGAGTATGCTACCTCAAGGACATTGCGTCCATTAAACCAGTCTTTACCTTGTGGTAATGGATTATTGACCAATAAGAAGGATTTTTCAGATAAAGTTACCGCATCAATCCCTGAGTTTGAGTTTACGACTTGCAGGCTATCTGTATGATTCCATTTTTTACCTTTATCTTTAGACCAACTGCTAATGAGCTTACCATGCCTGCTTCTGGATAACATCTGAATCGTATTATTAGAATGAATAAGAAATGTGGGTTGAATAATATCAAATCCCTTTTTATTTTCAACAGCTGACTTCTCCCAACTGTCCGTTGCTTCTGTATACGCTTCTACATGTACTCGCCATTGCTTATTATCTGTACTTTCTGTACTGCTACCGCACAAAATCACACCGGGAGTTACCTCAATAGGCTTGTTTTTAATAGGGCCAAGTATTCCTTTAGGTAAGTATTTGGGATCACTCCATGTAGCTCCGTTATCTTTTGATACTATCATAGCTCCAAACCATTCTCTGGGATTTTTTCCAACCTTGTAAAACAAGTATAAACTTTGGCTTTTACTTTTGAATAATACTGGGTTCCAGCAAGGCAACGTATCCCTTGGAGTGATTACGGGTCTAATAAGATTATGAGGATCAGACCAGATTTTTCCATTATAAGTAGCTAAATAAATACCAACATCTTTAGCACCTTCATATTTTCCACCAAACCATGCTGACATCAGTTGGTTCGGCTTAAACTCTACTAGGGTTGCCGCGTGGCTATTGCCAGTTATTGGTTGATTAACTAAATAACTAGCAGTGATAGTACCTGTTTTTGGCTTCTTTGCTATCGAAGCACAGGAAAAACACATTAAAACCAATAAAATTCCAAGATAATTTAGTTTTAAATTCATGGCTTATTAGAAGCGTAAATAAAATTATTTAAATCGTTTTTGTCCTCCAACAGATTCCGGGCCTTAATAAAAAAATAAAAGCTGTATTGCGGGGCAAGCTTGATTTCAGCTACAATTAATTTTTCTTCAACCCTAACTTATGTCCTGCTATGGCATAGTAAAGTATAATGATATAACACGGTAATAAAATCCAATAGCCCTTTGTTGAAGCATTTGCTGTTGCCAATGCCTCTCCCATTCCCTGGGCAATAAAGTCTGTTTTATTTGAATCAACCAATTTCCCATATAAAGGAGGAATTATTGCTCCTCCAGAAATAGCCATAATCAACAATGCAGAAGCTGTCTTAGTAAATTTACCTAAACCTTTTAAAGTCAAAGGCCATATTGCTGGCCATACCAAAGCATTTGCCATCCCTAACACTGCTACAAATAAAATAGATGTAAATCCGGAAGAAAACACGATACAAAACGACAATACAATTCCTAAAACTGCACTTACTTTTAAAGCAAAAGCCTGGCTAATGTATTTTGGAATTAAAAATACCCCAAGACCATAGGTTGCTACCATAGCCATTAATGTAAATGTGGTAAAAAACTTAGCCTCTGCAACAGGAAAGTTTAGAGAAATACCATAAGCTATGATGGTATCTCCGGCAATAACCTCAACACCTACATACATAAAGAGAGTTACTACTCCTAACCATAAATGCGGAAATTGAAAAATACTCGTTTTTGTTGTTTCACCCTCTTTTGGTATTTCTATCGGCTCGGCTTCCACATCTGGCAAAGGCGCTTTTCGTATTAGAAGACCTAAAACAAATAAAACAATTGCCATTATTACATACGGCCACACTACACTATCAGCCATAGTATCTAATAATTGTGCCTTTTCTACAGCATCAACGGCATTTAATTTTTCTTTAATCTCATCGATTCCAGACAATAAAAGGGCTCCAAAAATAAGAGATCCTAAAGCTCCGGCTACCTTATTGGCAATACCCATAATCGCTATGCGTTTAGCAGCACTATCAATAGGTCCTAAAATCGTAATATAAGGATTTGAAGCGGTTTGCAATAAGGTCATTCCGGTACCTTGAATAAAAATACCAGTTAAAAACATCCAATAGGTTCTTGCCTCGGCGGCGGGTATAAAAACTAAAGCTCCTAATCCCATTATAAACAATCCTAAAGACATTCCTTTTTTAAAGCCAATCTGTGCCAAAATGTAAGAAGCCGGCAAGGCCATAACTACAAAAGAAATATAGGAAGCTGAAGCCACTAAAAGCGATTGAGCCGATGTCAATTCATTTATTGTTTTCATAAATGGAATTAAAGCTCCGTTAATCCAGGTTACAAACCCAAAAATGAAAAAGAGTCCCGCTATAATTATAATTGGAATTAATGTGTCGTTTTTTGTTTGAGTCAATGACGGGTTGCTAGTATTCATAATTTTTATTTTTTATGATTTGATTGTTATCTGCTAATCCAGATTAATCACATCAGTCGTAAAAGTTTAATTCCTAATAGTGGCAGCGATTAAAATTGCATTTTGATCCCTTTTAACGCTTAGTATTTAAACAAATACTGTTGATATAATAGATTTAATTTATTGTAATCGGAATGAACAATACTACGTTGATCTCGCATTGTTTGATATTATTATAAAAATGCTGTAACCGAACCTCTTTTCTTTATTAATACAAAATGTATCTATCCACAATGGTATATCAATTACCCTGGCAATAAGCGCAGTAACCCTATTCCTTTTTTCATTATAAATAGCGTGGGAATAATTCAGTTAAAAGGAGTGTTTCCGCTCCTTTTAACTGAATTATTAATCAAAGACTAAACCTTTAGGTTCCTATTTGTCCCACCAAACTTTAGTAATCCAGGTATCGCCGCCCATATTGGAAACAGCCTGAGTATAACTGGCAGTGTTAAGACTTCCCTCAGAAGAAGGGTATACTTGTCTTGTAGGGATTTTTCCTGAGCTAAAATTTCCGGTATAATTAACAGGAGTAAGTGCAGGATAATCCGATCTTTTCCAATTATTCCAAGCTTCAACCCAGTTACCAGTCAATCCGGTAGTAGCCCATATTTGCTCATTGATCATTTTTAATGCTGCTGCCGTAGAGCTTATATCTAAAGGATGGGCAGCTGCATAAATAGTTGCATCACCGGAAGCAATTTGAGTACCTCCAAATTTATTCAATGTAGTCATAGCGCCAATAAGTCCATTTTTATAGAATTGAGCTGCTGTACCTGATACAGCATAACCTCGTATTGCTGCTTCTGCCAGTAAAAATTGTACCTGAGCATACGTAAGAACAAAAACGGGTGTCGTTCTATTTCTATACATAGGTGTGGGTCTGGAATATTTACCAATTGCAGCTACATCTGATCCTGATCCTGAAGCCCCTGGATAATTCGGCTCTAAGCTAACATCAGTTGCTCCTCCTTTGGTATCATAACCATTAGGAAATCCTATTTGATTGGCTGGATTTGTATTCCCTCCTGTATACAATTTATTGGCAGCAAGCCCATCTCCAGGAACCTCCGCAATAACAGGAAGGCGCAAATCATTAGTAGCTTTTAAATAATCAATCAAGACTTTTGACCAGCGTACTTCATACACATCTGCTGCAACCGTGAACGAAGCTCCATTACCATTATCAAAACCGGTAGCGTCTTGGGTTGGAGAAATTGCCTCATCAGCAACAGAAGCAAATACGCCACCTGCGGCAGCTTTTTCTACATATGATTTTGCAGTAACAGCATCGGCTGCTGTCAATCTCATTGCCATTTTCAGCATTAATGAATACCCAAAAGAACGCCATTTAGCGATATCACCGTTGTAATAAATATCGCTGGAGGGTTTATCACCCGAGACATCCAGGGATTTTACAGCCGCATCTAATTCAGCTAACATTGCAGGATAAAGATCCTGTTGCTTGTCATACTTTGGTTGAGAAATATTCGCATCCAACAACAGTGCCTCACTGTAAGGAACATCTCCGTACACATCAGAGATGTAGGAAACACACATTATTTTCACTATAGTACCGATCGCAGCTAAATTAGGCAGCTGTTTTTTAGTGGCTAATTTAGACATTTGATTAGCCGTTGATGCCGCTGTATAGACACCATTCCAAATTCTTTGGACATAATCAAAAGTACCTCCGGTGGTAACATATTTATCCCCGCCATCATAATAATTAGCTCCGCCTGTTGAAGGAGAGGCTAAAAGCTGTACCCACATACTTTGAAATAAGATGGGACCTTCATAACCGACCGTTCGCTGTCCATAGTCATAAAGAGCTCTAGGTAAAAGAAGATTGGGATCAAATGTAGCTTCACCTGATTTATTTGGATCGGTATTAATCTCTTCGAAATCACCATCGCATGAAGTTAGAAAACAACTAACAACAACAAACAATATTTTTATATATTTAGTCATAATTATTTTATTTTAAAGTTAACATTTAGACCAAAAGACCTGGTTGAAGGCAAACTGGTCCCTTCAATACCATAATATCTTATATTAGAACCAAAACTACTTTCCGGATCAATATTATCTGCTTTACGCATTAATATGGCAAGATTTCTTGCAACAAAAGAAACATCGATTCCTTCCAAAAATGAAATTTTGCCCATTAGGTTTTTTGGAAATGAATAACCGAAAGATAATTGTCTAAATTTTATAAAATCACCATCAACAACACTGGTACTGGTAATGTTTCGTGCTTCAGCCTGATAGTAGCTCTCTGCTGTGGCTGTAACTCCTCCATTAGCAACTCCCGATTCTCTGCCTACTAATGTTGCTTGATTTAATCCTCGCAAACGAGAATAGTATTCTGTTGCAGAAAGCACTTTGTTACCATAATTAAAATCAATTAAAAATGAAAGATTAAAGTTTTTATACGAAAACTCATTATTCCATCCCCCATAAAAAGTCGGCATTACAGAACCAAAATTTTTAAATTCTCCTTTTACCGGCAAACCTGCCGCATCCACTTGAATACTTCCATCTGAATTATACGCATAATCATACGCCCTAATTTGCGGACCAGCTTCACCTACGACAAAAGCAGTAACCGCATTTCCTAATGTTCCCCGATTGCTTCCTAAGGAAATTGGAGTACCTTCTTCATTAGTAGCCAATACTTTGTTTTTAATGGAACTCATATTCAATGAAGATGTCCATGAAAAATTATTTGTTTTAATCGGTACACCCGTTAGTAAGATCTCTAAACCTTTGTTCTCTATGGAAGAGGTTGCAACAACTCCTTCAGAAAATCCACTAGCCCTGGTATAACTTGCTTTTTGAATTTCATCATGAGTAGTTTTCTTAAAGTAAGCGATATCTAAACCTAATCTATTTTTGAAAAACTTAAGATCTAAACCAAATTCTAACTCATCAGTAGTAAATGGTTTTAAAAATAAATTCGGAAGCGACCCTGGAATAGAACCTGTAGTATACCCATTTAATGAATTTCCGGAATCGTAATAAAAACTAGTTTGATATTCTTCAAAGGGTTCTCCACTTGTTACAGCATATGACATACGGAATTTTCCAAAATCTAATGCATCTACCTTTAAGAAATCATCAAAAATAAATGCTGCTGAAACTGATGGTGAAAAAATATCATTATTATTTATTGGCAAGGTAGAGTACACATCGTAACGACCTGTAGTTGTTAATGTTAAAAAGTCCTTATAACTAAAATCTAAAGAATAAAATGCGGAATGACTCTCTCTTTCTTTAAATTCATAGTCTCTATTTATATTAGCGACATTTTTTGGAGAATATAAATAAGGCAATACAAATGGGCCTCCGCCAATTTTTACTTTTTCATACTGATTTTTTCTTAAATTGGCACCTGCCAATGCATCTACATCAATGTTTTTAGCAACAGTAAACTTAGCACCAAAAAGTCCGTCAAGGTTTAACTCAGAGCGTGTAGCTTGTGCTTTGCTATCCAAACTTCCATGCTTCGCTGTAGTATAATCAAGCCCCCAGGGATTTACACTAAATTCTGTATCATTGGAAGCATCATTCCCTAATCTTACCAAAGCATACATTTTATCTGTAAAGCTATATTTAGAAGAAAGTACAGAAATAGTTCTTTTTCTTGTAGGATCTTCCACTCCCTGATTTACTATGAAATAAGGATTGGTCACATAGTTATCGTCACTAAACACAAGTTCTGCACCGGTAACCGGATCGTAACCTGGGCTAAAAATATTGTGATCTACGTTAGGCGCCAATAATAAAAAGTTATTTGGGTTTTTAGGACCATCACTTAAAAAAGGTCTGTTATTAGACCGTTCATCTGTATAGTTTACAGAAGCGGCCACATTTAATTTACTGGTAATGTTTTGATCTGCACTTAAATTAAATGTGGTACGTTTAAGACCACTGTTTGGCACAATCGATTTAGAATCTAAATTAGATACAGACAAACGAAATGCGCCATCTCCTACCCCTTTGGAAACAGACAAACTATTTGTAAAGTTTGTCCCGGTATTATAAAAGTCGATATAACTTTCTTTTGCTTTACTGTATACATATTGTTTACCGTCAAAACCGATAACAGCACTACCATCTAATTTAGCACCCCACGCACTTCTGTTAGAACTTAACGCAGCACTGGTAGTTAAAGGTTTCGCTCCACCGGTACCCTGACCATATTGACTTTGAAAATCAGTATAATCAACCGGCGCATCAGCCATAAAGTTGGTATTGTAATTAATGGCATAATCTTGCCCTTTTTTGGCTTTTTTAGTGGTTATTATGATAACCCCATTAGAAGCTCTGGATCCATAAAGAGCAGATGCAGATTGCCCTTTAAGTACCGTCATTTTCTCAATATCGTCTGGATTAATATTACCAATCCCATCTCCCTGGTCAGATCCACCCCATTCTCCGGCAGAACCTCTTTGCGTATTATCAATTGGAATTCCATCAATAACAAACAATGGAGATCCCGAACCGCTAATACTAGGAATACCTCTTAAAAGAACTTTTGATGTCCCTCCCGGACCACTACTGGTTCCTTTAACCACCAGACCTGCAACTCTACCGGACAGCGAATTTGCTACATTGGTTTCTCTGGCTTTGTTCAATTGATCCCCACCAACTGTTGTTACAGAATATCCCACTTTACGCTGACTTTTTGTAACGCCTAAAGCGGTTACCACTACTTCACCTAATTCTTTGACATCTTCTGACAAAGAGATATTTATTGTACCTGATCCAGAAACAGCAACTTCTTTTGCTTTATACCCTACAAAAGAAAATACTAAAATTGCTGACCGATCTGAAACACTGATGCTATAGTTTCCATCAAAATTTGACAACACAGATTTTGTCGTCCCTTTAACAATAACAGTTGCCCCTGGTAGTGGAATTCCACTGATCGCATCTGTTATTGCTCCTGTTACTGTAGTTTGCGCTTGAACATTTTGAAAACCGAACAAACAAATTACAAACAGTAGTTTTAATACCTTTTGAATCATAAAATTATTTTTAGAGTTAATAACATGTTAAATTTATGAAGACCTTCTGTTATTAAATTATTATTTCGACAAATAACAATTTTGAAAAGGTGTTGGGGAAACTTTAACATTATAACGACTCAAAACAAGATATTTTATAGACAAAAGGGGTGTTTTTTACTGTATAAAAGCAGCTGTAAACTACTGTTTTGGCAGTAACAACCTCAATTTAAAACGGTGAAATTTACCTTAAGTAAATCAACAGAATTGCCTCCGACCATTACTTCAAACTCACCGGGTTCAACCACTCTTTTCATTTCCCGATTCCAGATTGCCAATTCATCAGGAGTCAATGTGAATTCGATGTGTTTTGTTTCGCTTTTCTTAATAAACACTCTTTTAAAACCCTTTAATGTTTTTAATGGTGTGGTGACACTACTATACACGTCATGAATGTATAATTGCACCACTTCATCACCATCATAATCTCCGGTATTTTTCACGTCCACACTAACTTTTACTGCTCCATCGGCATTAATTTCTTTGGCGCTTATTGAAAGATTAGAATATTCAAAGGTGGTATAACTTAAACCATGTCCAAAAGTGTACAATGGATTTTCACTTTCGGTCACATATCGGTGTATGGCGGAAGGTTTCTGATTGTAATAAATAGGCAACTGCCCAACCGATTTAGGAAAAGTAATGGGAAGCCTTCCTCCCGGATTGTAATCCCCAAATAAAACATCTGCAACCGCCTTTCCTCCTGCTTCTCCAGGAAACCAAGCCTCTACAATAGCAGGAATTTTTTCATTGATCCAATTTACGGAAAGCGGACGGCCATTTAACAATACGCAAACTACCGGAGTACCTGTTTGTTGAATGGCTTCAATAAGTTCTTGTTGCATACCATGTAAATCCAAAGTAGCCACATCTCTATTTTCTTCCACCAATTCATTGGATTCCCCTAAAACAACAATGGCTACATCGGCTTTTTTGGCAATATCAATCGCTGGCTGGAAATTTATTTTTTCTAAGTTCCAACGCAAATGAGCTCTGGCGCCCCAGCCGCCTTCCCACATTTCTATACGAACTTTGTATTGCTTACCTGCCTCAATCTGCTTTGGAGTAGTTACCATATTGGTACTGCCTTTTGTCCAATTATCTATAACCAATTGATCATCGACCCACATTCTGATCCCATCATCAGAACTTAAACCTAACCAACCATCAAATGCCTTTTCTGATTTTATATAACCGGTCCAACGAATAGAGAAATCATCATCAGTAACGCCATCACCCGGTGACCATGGCCAATCGAATTCCAATTGATTGTCAATACGTGTTAATGCAGGATTTCCTTCCAAATTTCTATTGTTAAAATATTCCCCTTTTAATCCGTTTTGTGATCCGTCGGGTGTAAATAAAAATTTTGATGGAATAACCTGCCCCTTAACAATTAAAGACACTCCTTCTTCATAAAGCACCTTTGTTTTGGTACCAACAGCTTGTTGAATCCCTTCTAAAACAGTAGTTCCGACTTTATTTTTTACGGAATACCCACCCAATCGTGAAGCGTTGGCATTGGGACCAATAACTGCAATTGTCTTTACATCCTTACTTAACGGCAAAATACTATTCTGATTTTTTAATAAAACAATAGATTTACGACCTGCTTCCAATGCTAAATCCTGATTTTCTTTCGAATGAAAACGTTCTTTTATCAGCTGCTTATCGGTGTATGGATTTTCAAATAATCCCAATAAAAACTTAAGCCTCAAAACACCGCCTGCAGCACGGTCTATCTGCGCCATCGTCAGTTTTTTTTCAGTAACAAGATCAATGATGGTTTGTTGCCAAAATTCATTTGTGAAATCATAAAATTGCATATCAACGCCTGCTGACACCGCTTGTCTAATACTTTCTTTTGGAGAATCCGCAACGTGGTGTGTGGTTTGAAGGTATTTGATAGCTCCTAAATCAGAAACCACAATCCCTTTAAAACCCCATTCTTTTCGAAGGACATCGGTCAACAACCAGTGATTTGCAGCACAGGGAATCCCGTCCAATTCTGAATAAGCACACATTGTTCCTAAGGCGCCTCCTTTTTTAAACGCTTTTTCAAATGAGGGTAAAAAATCTTCACGAGCACTACGCTCCCCTACCAATACCGGTGATGAATTTCCTCCAGCCTGCGGAATACCATGTACTGCAAAATGCTTTGGTTCTGCAATAATGGAATGGTCCGAAGCTAGGTCATCACCCTGCATTCCTTTTACCATAGCCAAGCCAATTTCGCCTGTCAAATAAACGTCTTCCCCAAAGGTCTCGGCAACCCTTCCCCAGCGTGGTTCGCGGCCTACATCAAGATTGGGTCCCAAACCAAAATGAACGCCATGGGCCCTGGCTTCCTTTCCAATTACGCTCCCGACTTTACCCATTAGATTCGTATCCCAAGTCGCTCCCAAACCGATACTCATCGGAAAAGCGGTGCTTCCTTCATCTAAATAGCCATGTAGCATTTCACACATAATAAGTGCCGGAACACCCCATCGACTGTATTTAATAACTTCTCTCTGAAGATCATTAATCATTTTTGCCGAACGCGGATAAATGTCATGAATAGCTCCTATTCCAAGATTTCCAATTTTAGCATCCGCTTTAGTTTTAGAAAAATCTTCCTTCTCTTTAAAGTATTCACCTTTGTACATATCCATTTGACGTACTTTTTCCTCCAGACTCATTCTGCTTAGCAAGTCGGTTAGCCTCTCTTCAACAGCTAATTTAGGATTTTGATACGGATATTTTTTTTGCGCAAAGCCCTGGTTAAAAAAACCTAAGGTCATGACGAAAATAAGGACTGTCTTTTTCATTCTTAATTGTAACATAAGGGTATGGTTTTTAATTTTGAATCACTTTTAGTGTTGTTCCGTTGACAAGATCATCATGAGAAATAAAATAACGATCATGCGTTTTCCCGTCCAGTTCTATTTTTTTAATGCTGCCATTATTGTTGGCTTCTCGTTCAATTACGATACTTTTATTTTTGTAGTATTTTGGGTCTAACTGAATCCTTATCTTATCAAACATGGGCGTGGTGATAGCATAAATTGGGTCACCGGGGGATACAGGATATATTCCCATCATAGCATACACGAGCCAGGCGGACATGGTTCCTGTGTCATCATTTCCAGGCAACCCATTTGGTTTATTTTGAAAATAGTGTTGCACCAGTTTTTTAACTAATTCCTGACTTTTCCATTCTTCTCCTTTTATATAATTAAACAAAAAAGGATAGGCAATATCTGGCTCATTTGCCATATCAAATTGCTTGGTATCGAATACTTTTTGCAATTGATTACTAAAAGAGGTATTGCCTCCCATGAGTTTTATAAGTCCCTTGATATCATGCGACACCATAAAGACATATTGCCAGGCGTTCCCTTCGATAAAACCAACATTTTCTTCAAAATTAGCTCCTGATTCGGGATCAAATGGTTCGTACCATTTCCCGTTGGCTGTCCTTGGTCGTAGCAATTTTAAATCTTTATCAAATAATTTACGATAGGAAAGGGAACGATCTTTAAAACGCTTGTAATCTGCGGTTTTACCCAATGCTTTCGCTAAAAGTGAAATGGAATAGTCCGCAGCATTGTATTCTTGTGTTGTAGCAACAGCTCCTCGATTCTTGGTTGTCAAAAATCCTTTTTCGATGTAATCCTGAAGTCCGGGGCGCAGCGGATTATTTTCAATTTGATCGGCTCCTTTCAGCATGGCTTTGTACGCTTTTTGCACATCAAAATCATGAATCCCTTTTAAGTACGTATCTGCAATCACAATACTTGCAGGATCGCCAACCATAGTGAAGGTCTCAGTTGAATTTAATTCCCATTTTGGTAACCAGCCATTTTCATCATACATTTCCAACATGCTCTTAATCACATTGGATTGTTGCTGCGGATAGGCCAATGCCATCAATTGATGTAAATTTCTGTAGGTGTCCCAAAGCGAAAATACCGTATATCGTGTCCCCGTTGTTGTACCAACTTTACCTCTTTTTATTTCAGGATATTCTCCATTAAAATCATTTAACGTATTGGGATGAATTAAGGTATGATACAAGGCAGTGTAAAAAACAGTCTTTTCGTCTTTGGAACCGCCTTCGACTAAAATTTTAGAAAGTAATTCATTCCACTGGTTATACGTCTCTTTATAAACGGCTTCAAAGGTTTTGTTACCGGTTTCTTTTTCTAAATTTTCACGCGCATTTTCGATACTTACATAAGAAACCCCGATTTTTACTTCAACCGTTTCTGTCTTATCGGATTGATAGGAAAAATAACTGCCGATGCTGTCCCCTACAACCATTTTGGTGGTATTATCCATCATTCTGGTTTTTCCATTATAGCCCATCCATTGAGCTTCGGTACCCTCCTGTTTTGATGGTTTTTTCCAAACTCCAAATGCAGTTGCCGGTTTTGAAAATTTGGCAACAAAATATACGGGATACGCTTCTTCCGGGCTATTATAACAAAAAGAGCCTACAGAACGCATTCCTTCAATTTCGGTTGAAGACACGACTTTTACCATTGCGCCTTCTTCATTGGTTAAACCCAAACCAAGGTTTATTAAAATATTGGATTGCCCTTTAGGAAAGGTAAATCTACTGACTCCTACTCTTTTGGATGCGGTAAACTCTGCTTTAATAGCATACTTATTAATTTTTGAACTGTAATAAGCCGTTTTTGCCACCTCATCAGAATAGGCAGAACCATACTTCAAATGATTGGTTTCAACAGCTCCGGTTGTTGGCATGACTAGAATTACGCCTAATTCCGGGCACCCTACACCGCTTAAATTTACCTGACTGAATCCCGTCAGAAAAGTATTTTCATTTACGTACGAATTCGACAACCAGCGGCTGTCTTTTTCTAATGGTAAATTTTGAGGTCCCGCCACGTTAAACGGGCTGATGCTTGCCATCCCTCTTGGTGCAACGGGACCGGGATAGACCGCTCCATAATTTGAAGTCCCAATAAATGGATTTACAAAATCTGCCGGCTGTTGTCCATAAATAATTCCACCACCAAAAACCAGCATCAAAGAAAAAAGCGCTGATGGTATTGTTATCCTGTTATTTAAAAACATACATTGTCATTTTTCTATCTGTTAATCGCTACAATTTTTAATGTCCATGCTTCTTTTGCCGGCAAATTATTTCGTAATTGTTCTGGAATTATGACTTTAAAACCTTCCTTTTCTTTTGCCCATTTCAATGGTGTATTAGAACCCAGCATCGAGATTTTTGTTCCTTTTTTTGGACTGATCGATTGTACAGCAACTTCGGAAGGAATTTTATTTTCTCCCTCTTTAGCCAAATAAAACAAGAAAACATTTCCTGCTTTATTTTGTGTCATACAGATATTATTTTCTTTGTAAGGAGCTATTGGTTTTGTATTGTAAATAGCACTACTATTTACTTTCATCCAGGCACCATATTCTGCCAGTAAATCATAAGCCCCTTGTTGCCATTCGCCGTCTGGCCCTGGAGCCACATTCAATAATAAGTTCCCTCCTTTGGCAACCACATCGATCAGCATATGAATTCCTTGTCTGCCGGTCAGGTATTTAGCATCCGGAGTATAAGACCACCCGCCACCTGAGGTAATACAAGATTCCCAAGGATAAGGCAATGTTTTTTCAGGAATACGGTTTTCCGGCGTTAAATAATTTTGATTTTTACCGTGAACTGCCCGATCCACCACAATTAATCCGGGTTGTTTTTGGCGTGCTTCCACAACCAGATCATCCATTTTAATGTCCTGATCAACTACTCTGTGTTTTAAAAATCCATTACCGGATTCGTTCTCTGTAAACTTCTCATTGTAGGCTGTTTTTATTTCTTTTGGACCTTTTTTTGCAACCCAGCCTCCATCTAACCATAAAATATCTACTTTACCATAGTCTGTCAGTAATTCTAAAATTTGGTTGTGTGTAAAGTTGACATACTTTTTCCATTTTTCCGGATAGGCAATCGGATCATAATTTACATTCCTGTCAAAAGCAGGAAAGTAAGGATTCCAATAATTTTCATTGTGCCAATCGGGTTTAGAAAAATAAGTACCAATCCATAATTTTTCATTTCTAAACGCACTAAAAACTTCTTTTGCAATGTTTGCTCTTGGATTCTTGCTAAAAGCACAGGCTGTATCTGTCACTTTATAATCCGTATATTTGGAATCGAACATCGAAAATCCATCATGGTGTTTTGTGGTAAATACCATGTATTTCATTCCTGCATTTTTAGCCGCTTTTGCCCATTTTTCAGGGTTAAATTTGACTGGATTGAATGATTTTTTCAACCCTTCATACTCCTTTACATACTGATTATAATTGGCCGGATCGCTTCCTCTTGTTCGCTCACACCAACCATAATCTTCAGGACATATTGACCAGGATTCAACAATTCCCCATTGACTGTAAGTACCCCAGTGCATTAACAAACCAAACTTTTTACCCTGCCATTCATCTAATTTTTTTAATACCAATGGATCTGTTTCCGGCACATAGCGTTCATCTTCATAAATGGCTTGAGAAAATAGTTGGACTGAAAATAAAATAGCGAGTATGAATATTCCTTTTTTCATTTTTAATTGGTTTATAATTTTTAATATAGTTGGTTTTTTTTACTAATTCTTATTTCATTACGTAAAGAATAGGGCACATTTTCTGGTTTGCTTCCAATACTGTTTTATTATTTATTTTAAACTTGCTTTGGTTTCTTTAATCGTTTGCAACTGATCCGCAGTTAACGCAGGGCCATCAAAAAAAGTAACACCTATAGCCCCGTTTTCTTTAGCTAATACAATTGCTTCCTTCAATTCCTTTCCAGATTTAAATGCGGGTACATACACTCCTGTATTCAACTTTGTTGGTTTCCCTTTTAAGTCGCTGACTCCTTGTTTGGTCGCATAGCCAACCCAGTCCACTTCTTCGTTATAAAAACCATGATAAATCATGGGATATACTTCATCTATATCCCATTTGTCCCAACGCTGACGAACCATATGATCTGCCATTTCCGGATAAGGAAATACAGCTGCCGTTAAGTTTTTATGGTATTTGTGTACAATTTTATAGGCATCATCAACCACTGCTTTTATAGCATTCAATCTGAAATTTTTCCATTCCATATCAATAGCTGTATTGTGACTCTCTTTTGGATTCTTATGATGTAATTTTTCAAAAGCTTTGATACAGATATCACAATAACAAAAATCATACTGAGGTAACTCTTCGTCCTGAACTAAATTATATTTAGGAAGCATGCCTATTGGTAAGAAAATGTCAGAAAAACGAATGTAGTCTAAATGCACGCTTTCGATGCCCTCTACTTTCGCCAATTCTTCCACCAAACCTAAGACGTGATTTCTGGATGCTGTTCGTATTGGACACAACCACTGGTAGTAGTCTACATACGGACGCGTAGTAAAACAAGATTTCCCTTCTTTACTGACTGCATACCAGTCCGGGTGTTGAAGCGCTATTGAGTCGCCCGGTCTGTTCATTGCCATGATCCAGGCATGTACTTTTAATCCTTTTTGTCTGGCTATAGGCACTAATCGTTTTAAAAGTTTTGGGTCTGTTCCTGTATTTATTAAAACCTCATCAATACCGGCACTTTTGTATTTTTCAAATTCCAAGGCATAGTTTTCATTTGATCTTTTGGCATCGGCGGTAATCCAGACCCCAAATTTGAAAGGCATTTTTGCTACTGTTGTAGCAGTGTGATACTCCGTTTTATTTTCCTCTTTGCTTACCCATGAAATGAAAGTCAGTGCCAGTACAACACCAAATAGTTTTGTTAGTTTCATTGCTATTTTAGTTTGATATAATTTTGCCATCTTGTCTAATAATTAATGTTTTATTTGAAAAAGGACTTTTTACCGAAATATTAAATCCTGTTGCATGATTTTCTAAAACAGGTACTACCGTATTGCGATCAACACTAATAGGCTGCTTAACTAAACTCTTTAAGGATTTGGCCCATTCTTTGTGTTTTTGAAAATACTCTTTTTGTGCTCTGTATAAAGTATACAGCTCCCATTTTAGATTTTCTTCCTGCGGAATTATAAAACTGTCCATTACTTCTTTGGATGAGAAATAAACATAACCCCATTTTTCAGGTTCGTGCATGTTTATAACACCCATAGGAGACCACACCCAATTGTACTCTGGCAAAAATTTTCCTTCAGGGTTTTTCTTGCGCTGGTAACGGTCATTTTTTACCGTATGTTGCCAATTTACCCGCGAAAAATTTACTCTCCAAAAGTTATCTGCCGGCACATTATTCTCAGAATAGGACTTTTTATAAGCTGCCCAGGGAATTGCCATTTCCAGCACCCAACCTTCATCAGTATCCTTTGGATTATTAAGCGTTCCATTAATTTTAACAGCTGATTGTAAACCTGTAATGTTCCAATCGTTTAAAATAACATTATCATTTTCCCTATATGGTTTTGACAAAAACAGGTCCCAGACCGTATTTAAAGCATTTATTTCCAATTCGGTATAATTAAAGGTATCCCCGTCGGGATCAATAAAAACTTCAAAATCATTGTTGTTAAAAATAATGGTGTCGCGTTGCCTCAGGTTTGCCCAAACATGTGGCTCATCCAGCTTCGCTAAGATATAAAAGTTAGTTTTATCCCAAAGCATTTTTACTTTTGTTGCATACTTTGGTTTTTCAACACCTTCTATATCAATAAAAGGGTCAGACCAATCCACTTTAGCCCATGAAGCATCAGACTCGTCTCCATCGATTACAATTTTATCTGCCGTTTTATACGCCACATAGGTTTTGGGTGTAATTTCTTTTTTGGATTGTGCATAACCCATAATGGAAAGAAAACCTAAAGCTACCGATACCCATTTTAATTTTTCACGCATGCTTTTTTTATAAACTATTATCTTTTGTATACTGAACTACTTCACTTAATTTACCAAATGCCATCGCAACCACAGTATCTGCTGCCCCATAATATACCGCTAATTTATCTGCTGCTGTATCGTGTAAAGCAGCACAGGGAAATACCACATTAGACACATCTCCCACTTGCTCATAAATCTCAGCTGGCCCTAATAAATAAGGTTGTGTTCTATACTTTACATTTTCCGGCGCAGCTGTTTCTAAAATCGCTGCTCCCATCGCATAGCGGAATCCGTTACAAGTATTGATAACTCCATGATACAACATCAGCCACCCCTCATCAGTAAGAATAGGAATGGGTCCTGCTCCAATTTTGGTACACTGCCAGGCACTGTCTTCAAAAGGAGTTGCTTTCATGACGCAACGGTGTTCTCCCCAATATTTCATATCTGGACTGTAGCTGATGTAAATATCGCCAAAAGGAGTATGTCCATTATCACTCGGTCGACTTAACATCGCATATTTTCCATTTATTTTTTGTGGAAACAATACACCATTTCTATTAAAAGGTAAAAAAGCATTTTCACATTGGAAAAATTCTTTAAAATCGAACGTATAACCAATACCAATTGTTGGCCCATGATACCCATTACACCACGTAATCCAATAACGGTCTTCAATAAAAACAACACGTGGATCATATTTATAATCTGATGCTATCATTTCGGTGTTACCCGCCTGCATTACAATAGGGTCATGATTGATATCCCAATCGATACCATTTTTACTGAACCCCGCAAAAATATTCATTTGTACGGCTTTGTTATCACATCTAAAAACACCTGCAAATCCGTCACCAAAAGAGACAACCGCACTGTTAAAAATACTATTGGAAGAGGGTATCGCATACCGGTCTATAATTGGATTGTCTGAATATCTCCAAATTACTTCATTGCTGTTTTCTGGTCTATCTTGCCAAGGAATTGTACTCACTTTTTATCTTTATTAAAAGTTAAACTCTATTTTAATTTTCTTTATTCTTGTTTAAAAAATGCTCCTTTAGTATTAATCTGTAATTTTTTTTACTTTGTCCAGCCACGTAAATTTTAAAATGGTTGAAGTCACCAAAAACACTACCAATGAAACTATTGCTTTTGGATAATCTCTAATTATAAAAAATATAGGAAGTACAATCATGCTCGATTGCCAAACTATTCCAATAAGACAGTTCAGCATGTCTCTTGTAAAATCATTATTTTTTTCAAAAGTCTGGTCTTCACTTTTTAATACTTTGTAAACCGGTTTCCACCAACCCCAAGGTCGTACATTGGTATAAAACGATTTTAGCACTTCAATATCGGTTGGCTTACTGAGGAAAGTTCCTAAAATACACCCCAAACTGGAAAAAACAAGAATGATTGGAAACAGGTATATCGCTTGTACTCTTGATAAATCACAGAGTACTGTTCCTTCGGTAAAGTGCGCTTTATTTTGGTCCAGAACGAACTGTAAAGAGGCCACTATAAGTCCTGAAAACATTCCCCAAAAATAGCCCCAGCCATTAAAACGCCACCAAACCCATTTTAAAAAGTTGGCTGCTACATAACCTCCAAACAAAGCACTTGTTATCCATAAGGTTAAGGAATTAATAGAATCTGCGAAGAATCCCATGAAAACACCTAAGCCCACCACTAAAAAGGAAGCCATCTGACTTATTTTAATATAGTGCGCATTAGTAGCGTTTGGTTTAAAATATTTTTTATAAATGTCATTCACAATATAAGCAGGACCTGCATTGACAAATGCTGAAAAAGTTGACATGAATGCCGCTAACAAACCTGCCAACAATAAACCTTTAATTCCTACCGGAATATGAAGATTAATAACGTTCGGCATTAATACTTCGAAATCAGCTCCACTCAGATTAGGGTCAGCATTCATTTGAGGCGCTAAAGTGACCAGGCCTATCACCACAATTCCTGTTATTAATAAATACCTGGGAATAAATAAAATTAAATTAGTAAAACCACTCATGTAAGCAGCCTCTTTTACCGATTTAGTGGAAAGAATTCGTTGTAAATCGTAACTTGGTGTGGGACCCGCTATACTTGCAAAAAAACCTTTAAATAAAGTCATTCCTATTAAGGCACCAAACATTTTATAGCCTTCAGAATCTATTAAATTATTAAAAGCCTGATATTTATCGCTCCATTGCGGACCCAGTTCCCATCCAAAAAACACATTCTTCCATTCTTCCGTAATTACTGAAGTTATTTGAATATCCGTATAATTCACAAAAGTATAACCTGCAACCAGTACACTTGCGAAAATCATAATCAGGTATTGCAATACTTCTGTGGCCACTACAGAAAACATTCCTCCTTTAATGGTATAAATTGTGGTTAAAAAGATAACCAGTAAAGAGTAGGATTGCTCAGAATCCAACAGTATTGTATTTCCAAATTGAAGCGTTAGGTCCCAGGGTAAAATGATGGTGATGAATTTACCAATGCCTTCAAAAAAATAAGCTATAAAACCTATAGTAGAAATAATAGCAAAAATAGCGACAATAATATGTGATGCTTTTCCTGACCTATCGTTTCCAAAACGTGTTAAAATCCATTCGGAACCGGTCATTACTTTTGATTTCCTGATCCAGACCGCTAAAAACATCATAACAAAAATTTGGTTCCAAATGGGCCATAGCCACATAAACATGAAACTTTTAACGCCATATAAAAATAAGATCCCCACCATCCATGCCGTTCCGGAAACATCAAACATCCCTGAGCCGTTACTTAAACCTAAGAAATACCACTTAATGGATTTTCCTCCCAGAAAATATTCATCTAAACCTTTTGAAGCTTTTCTGGAACTCCAGATACCAACGCTTATGGTTAGCAGTACGTAAAACACAACTATTGAGACATCAATACTATTCATTATTTTATTTATTATTATGTATTAGTTAATTGGTTAGTTGGTTAAACCCCAGTTTTTATTTGGTTCAGGTCCCATAACAAAATGTAAAATGCCGCCCTGCATGATTTGTTGATGTGAGATTGCTGTTTTATTAAATGCAATACCGTTAAGAGTTGCCGATTGGATATAAAAATTTTTGTCTGAAACGTTTTCTGCTTCAATTACAAAAGATTTTTTATCTTGAAGATGGATCGTTGCTTTTTCGAAAATAGGACTTCCGATTTCGTACTCTCCCGAAGCAGGATTCATAGGATACAAGCCCATTGAACTAAATATATACCAGGCAGACATTTGTCCGCAATCTTCGTTACCGCTTAATCCATTGGGTGTTGTATTGTATTGTGTATTTAAAATATGACGTACCCAATACTGTGTTCTCCATGGTTTAGCGGCATGATTAAACAGATAAGCAATATGATGACTTGGCTCGTTACCATGAGCATATTGCCCTACCAATCCTGAAATATCGGAGGAAACATTAGTTCCTGTAATTTCTGAACTTTCGGTAAACAGCTGCTCTAAACGATTCGTAAAAATGCTATTGCTTCCGTGTAACGAAATAAAACCTTCAACATTTTGTGGTACAAACCAGCTGTGTTGCCATGCATTGCCTTCGGTATAATCGGTATGTTCCCTGTGATTGGAATGTTTGGCATCAAAAGGTACATTCCACGATTTTTTATCTTGTGATTTCCCTCTCATAAATCCTGTTGCAGGATCAAATAAATAGTGATACGCTTTAGAACGATTTAGAAAAAACGTATAATCATCCTCTTTCCCTAAAGCTTTAGCCATCTGTGCCACGCACCAATCATCGTAAGCATATTCTAAAGTAATGGTAACCGATTCGTCTAATAAGTCATAGGGGATATACCCGTATTTTTTGTACAAATTCAGTCCACGTTCGTCCTGCATCATGGTTGTTTTCATAGCACTATATGCTTTTTCGGCATCAAAACCTTTAATGCCTTTTTGGTAAGCATCTACAATTACAGGAATCGAGTGATAACCTGTCATGGTATTTGTCTCGTTGGCGTAAAGTGTCCAGACCGGTAATATTTTTTTAGTATCGAAATAGGCTAACATAGTATTCACAATATCCGAAACCCTGTCTGGAGCCAGTAAGGTCAATAAAGGGTTCTCGGCTCTAAAAGTATCCCAAAGTGATAAAGTTGAATACGCTGTATAATTAGTTGCCCTAACAATGCTATCGTTCTCTTTTCTAAATTGTCCATTTTTATCACTATAGGTTACAGGCGCGATTTGAGCATGATACATAGCAGTATAAAAAATTGTTTTAAGTGAATCTACCGGTGTTTCTACCTCAATTTTGTTTAGGGTAGTATTCCAGGTAGTTGCAGCTTCCGATTTTACACCTTCAAAATTAAATTTTCCAGTATCTAAATTATCTTTTGCGTTGGCCACACTAACAGAAGACAAAGCCACTTTAACCAGTAACTCATTGCTGTTATTAGAATTAAAAAACAATTGTGCTGCACTGTGTTCCCCTTCCGCTGTACTACCTTCCACTACTTTTCCGTCAGCAGTCAACAGCTGTTCTGAAATAGGTTTAGAAAATTTTGCGACAAAAAATACTTTTTGATTTTTTGCCCATCCGGTACTAAAACGAGAACCACTAATGGTATACCTGTCTTCAATTGTGATGGCTGTTTTTAAAGCTTTATCCCAATTAATAGCAAAACCAAGATCAATAACTACAGATTGTCTGTCATTTTTAGCAAATGTATATTTATGGAATGCAGTGCGTTGCGACGAGGTTAACTCTACATTAATTCTGGGAGTTTCAAGATAAACCTGATAATACCCTGGTTTTGCTTTTTCATTAGCATGACTATAGGATGACGTATAAGGAAGTAAATCACGAGAAGTTGCTTTTGCAGTTAAATCAACTTTTTTATTTACAGGCATAAATAATAGGTCGGACAAATCACCAATACCCGTTCCGCTTAGATGCAAATGACTGAAACCAGCCACAATAGAGTCTGAATAATGATAACCGGAACACCAATCCCAGCTTGACACACCATTATCCGGACTTAGCTGCAGCATCCCAAAAGGAACGGTTGCTCCAGGATACGTATGACCATGACCGCCAGTGCCTATAAAAGGATTTACATGTTCAATAAAAATAGCTTCCTGGCCGTGATTTTTGTCTATCTTTATTTTACAACCAGTAATTAAAATCACAAACAAAAAAAGGAAAATAATGTTCTTCATATGAAACAATCTAAATTTAAAATTAAATTTATATAAATTTAACCGCGATTAAAATTAATTTAGACGGACAACATATAAACAGAGTTAAACATCAAAAAAACAACAACAAAACATACTTTATCCATTATGATTTTCAACTCCAGCAAACTTTGTAGAATACCATTGCACTATCACATCCTTTTTTGGTTAGCGTACTTTTTATTGAACACCTTACGCTGGGGCAGCTATTTCAATAACTATCTGTATTCATTCAAATCAAATTTATTAGGCTTTCCAATTCACATGACACTATGTTATCTGAATATATTAGTTCTGATGCCTTACCTGGTATACCGCAAAAAATATATGCTCTATATACTTTCTGTTTTCTCTGCTATATTTGTCATGGTTATTATTAAATACAACCTCACTTACCTTCTAATAAATCATAATGTCTGGCCTGAGGGACCTGAAAATATAGATAAATTATCGCTTAACTATACTATTGATATGATGATTGGCGAACTTTATGTCATTACGTTTGTTACGGCAATTAAGATTACGTTGGACTTTTTAAAAGAACAAAAAAGAGTGACTGATCTTGAGAAATCTCAATTAGAAACAGAGTTGCTTTTCTTAAAATCTCAAATTTCTCCACACTTTTTTTTCAATACGCTGAATAACATTTATTCTTTATCGGTAGAAAAATCTAATAAAACGCCAAAAATAATTTTAAAACTTTCTGAGTTGATGCGCTATATGCTTTACGAAACCAAAAGCAAGAGACAAACCCTGGAAAACGAAATACTATGTATTCAAAACTACTTGGATTTAGAGCGAATCAGAAATGATGAGCGGTTGGAGGTAAACATAGCTATTTCCGGTGATATTCACGATAAAACCATCGCTCCTATTTTATTGCTGACCTTTGTTGAAAATGCATTCAAACATGGCGTAAATAAAAACATAGGAAAAGTAAAAATTGATATAAAATTTAACATTAAAGAAGATTTTCTTCATTTCACAATTTCAAACCCAATGCCTGCGATTACAAAACACAAAGACAATCTAAAAATAGCTAGTGGTATCGGTATTGAAAACGTAAAAAAAAGAATTGCATTAGGTTATAATAAAAATGACTATACGCTTTCTTTTAAAAATAAAAAGAATATTTTTGTCGTGAAGCTTGTAATTAAAGTATGTTAATACAGCTTCTCTTTTTTTAAAATTATCCCCGCTCAATTATTTCGACATACAACTAATAATACAGAAATGAAAATAAAGTGCTTGATTATAGATGATGAGCCGTTGGCAATTAATGTTATTAAAAATTACCTGGAGCAAATTGAAGATATAGAATTAATAAACACCTTTAGTAATTCAATTGAAGGTCTGAATTTTTTAAAGAACAATAGAATTGACGTCATTTTTCTGGACATTAATATGCCTGTTTTGGATGGTATCAATTTTATAAAAAGTTTAGAAAACCCGCCTTTGCTAATTATTACCAGTGCCTATGATCAATTTGCTATAGAAACGTACGAATTAGATGTTTTAGATTTCTTAGTAAAACCTATTGAGTTTCCCAGGCTGATGAAAGCGGTAAACAAGATTCACAAAAGACTTAACAATACTACTAAAGCTCCTCAGGATACTAGTAAAGAAAACCCATTCATTTTTGTTAAAATAGATAAAAAGAGAATGAAGAAGATTTTTTTAAATGAAATTTTGGTTATTGAAAGCTTAAAAGATTACTTAAAAATAAACACTTTAACAGGGAAATACATCATCCACAGTACACTATCCGATTTTACCAGCTTATTACCTGAAAGAGATTTTATAAGAATACACAGATCGTATACCATAGCCATTGATAAAATTGATGCTGTTGAAGGAAATAGTATAGAAATTGAGGGTCTTAGATACGTAATGGGAAGATCTTATATTGATGATGTAAAACAAAAAATTTTAAATTCTTCTATTTAAAAATTTTTGTTTTAATGGATCTATCGTACCAGTTAGTCCTTCCATTAAATTCTGATTGACGAATTGGTGGGATGGATACCTCACTAACACTTCCCGATCAACGCGGCGTGCATAACGCTCCCACGCTGCCAGAAAATGACCCTGCCCGACACACCAAAAAAAAGACTGTCTTTAGACAGCCTTTTTCAACAAACCAGGTAACTAACCAAAACAAACTATAGTAATAATTTTATTATTTTATAAACAACAGACTAAAAATGATATCGTTTAAATGCTTCAATAGCTGAGTAATCTGCCAATCCTAAATCATGATATTTTTTCGCTGTTAATCGATTTCTATCTTCCACACGAACCCAAAACTCTCTGTTATCATCACCCTGAAACATAACTCCGTCTTTTTGAGATTGGTGATAAAAAATAGCATGGCGTTTTTTAAGAACCTGATCCGGACTCATCGGAACTGCCATCTCGATTTGGTACGATTCCCACTCATGCCAGGCGCCACGATATAACCACACCCAACAATCATCCATATAACTATTATGCTTTACTCTTTTTAAAGCTTCAAACAAACTATCCAAACAAACTTTATGGGTCCCGTGCGGATCCGCTAAATCTCCGGCAGCGTAAATTTGATGCGGTTTTATCCTTTCAATAATAGCACACATACTATCTATATCGGCTTCAGATAAATTATTTTTCCTCACAGTACCTGTTTCATAGAAAGGCAGATCCAGAAAATTAACATTTGAATCCGGCAAACCTAAATATCTGGTCGCAGCCAAAGACTCACTTCTTCGAATCAATCCTTTTAATTTTCTGACTGCTAATGAATCAATATCATTATCCAATTTACTCTTTAAAAAGTGTATGATACTTTCAGATTCACTGGAATTGGTATTTAATCCCACCGAAATTTCAGCAAACTTTAAAGCTTCTTCATTCGAAACAGCAATATTTCCTGAGGTTTGGTACGCTATATGCACATCATGTCCCTGCTCTACCAGTCGATCAAAAGTTCCTCCCATTGAAATAACATCATCATCAGGGTGTGGACTAAAAATAATAATTCTCTTTCTTTCCGGAATTGCACGCTCCGGTCGATACGTATCATCAGCATTAGGTTTTCCTCCTGGCCAGCCTGTGATGGTTTGCTGCATTTTATTAAACATTTTAATATTTAAATCATATGCAGTTCCCTCTTCCGTTAAAAGACTGGACATACCGTTATCGTTATAGTCTTTATCTGTTAATTTAAGAAAAGGTTTTTGGGTTAATTCACTCAACCATGCAACAGCCTTAAGTTTTAATTCATCTGTCCATACGCATGATCTAACGAGCCAGGGAGTTTTTACTCTTGTCAACTCCGACGAAGCTTCAGCGTCCAAAACAAAGGTTGTGTTACTATGTTCTTGTAAATACGTCGCAGGTACTCGGGAAGAAATTTCTCCTTCAATTGTTTTTTTTATGATTCCCGCTTTACTGATTCCCCAACCAAGAAGTACAATTCTTTTGGCATTTCTTACCGTACCAATACCCATTGTAATTGCTTTCCTAGGCACATTATCAATCTGTAAAAATGAAGATGCCGCATCTATACGTGTCAAATGATCAAGGGTAATACTTCTTGTACCAGAATTAATATGAGATCCAGGTTCATTAAACCCTATATGTCCTGTTCTACCGATACCTAAAAGCTGAAAATCTAATCCGCCAAAAGATTTAATTGCCATTTCATAATCGATACAGTATTGGTATAATTCTTCACTACTTACTTTTCCATCTGGAATATGAATATTTTCAGGAGAAATATTTATATGATTAAAGAGATGCTCGTGCATAAAGTGATAATAACTCTGAATATTATTCTTATCCATAGGATAATATTCATCTAAGTTAAAGGTCACCACATTCGCAAAACTTAGCCCTTCTTCTTTATGCATCCTAACCAGTTCTTCGTAAACTTTTATTGGAGAAGATCCTGTTGCTAATCCCAAAACGCATGGTTCATTTAATTCTTCTTTTCTCTGAATTAAATTTGCTATTTCTTGTGCTACTAAGACAGAAGCCTCTTGAGATGAATCGAAAATAACATTGTGAATTTTCTCAAAGCGTGTTTCTTCAAACTTTCCTGCTTCTTTAAAACTTATACCTTCTTTAATCATTTGCCAGTTATTCATTTAATTAATAAGATAAAATTAGATATTTATTAATTTCTACTACTGAAAATTCGACTAACAGCAAGTGGTCTTCGGCAAAAGACATAATTGTAACCATTATTGTCCGATAAAAAAGTAGCCAAACTAATGGCTTCTTTGGAAATATCGTATTTTAGTTTAAAAAAGACGATGGACCAAAATAAATATTTTTCGACTAAACGGTTTTTAGGAAATTAGATATGATTTTAATAAAAGCAACGTCCAAATTTTTCATACTGTTCTTTGCTGTCAATTAGGCTATCTTGATGGTACCTCAAAAAGCAGCTGTACAGGTATCGATTAGCTTCCAGATTTTTTGCTTTGCTCCTTAACTTTTTAATAACCCAAAAGGTTTATTTTTAAATTAATCTCAAAATCTCCTCCAAAATTCTGACCTCCATTTGTTTGTTGGCTGGTGTAAAAGAACTGGATAAAGAACTTGTCATAGTTTACCCCCAGACCCAGAGTAGCGCTCTTGTCGCTATGGTACATCGCCATAAAAGAAAGCATATCATTTTTTAGCTTCAGATTGGAGCCAATATCTAAAATATTGTCAATGCCTTTGGCTCCCCTAAGACTAATTTTTGGCTCAATGGATAACACATCCAAGTTGGTTCCTATTTTATACGACATTGCTGCAAAATAAACATATCCATTTATCGTATTTTGCTCGTTCTTATGAAAGAATAATTCTCCTAAATTGGGCATTGCGGCCTGTAAGGTTAGTCTCTCAGTGGTATAGACAATCCCAAAATCGCCATCCACATAGCTTTTGCGCTGATTAAACTGATCTACCAGTACATCACCGGATTCTGCAATTATATTTGGGTCATCCAGATTCTGCTGCATAATTCCCAAAGACACGCCAAAATGCAAATCCCTGTGATCGCCATATAGTGGCAAGTGATAGGCATAAGTACCCTTGATCTGGGTTTTCCCGAGTAATCCTGCCTTATCCTTATAAACATTGAGGCCAACCCCTACACTTTCAAAGCGGTAATCTCCACTTATGGACGTAGTAACGGGAGAACCGGCTACAGACTTCCATTGATTGCGATAGTTTAGATTCAAATTAAGACCGTAATCCAGACCGGCGAAAGCCGGATTGCTCAGGTACTGATTTTCATAGAACTGGGCACCCAATGGTCTGCTGCTTTGCGCGGAAACCTTTTGCAAGCCTATTAGTGCACTAATTGCGATCAGGATTGTAATCACGGGCTTTTCAATTATAATTTTTAGCATCATCAATTCTTTTTTATTCTTTTTATTCTTTCACTATAGATACAAATCCGGTCTTTTTAGCTTTACCGGAATCAATGGATAACATATAATAATAGGTACCCTCCGGCAGCGGGTTACCATTAGACATTCCGTTCCATGAATTATCGTAACCATTCATCGTAAAAACCACACGCCCATCCCGATCTAAGATATTCAGCTCATTATTGGGGTACAGCTGCATGTTTTTTACAATCCAGAAGTCATTTATTCCATCCCCATTAGGCGTTATTAAATTATTGGCTTCCAGTTCCGTATAAGAGGATATAAGGGAAGACTCCATGGTTACAGCGGTTACATCGGAAAAATTAACCGCAGTCCCAAACAGCTTGCTTATGTACGCCTTGCTGGGATTGACAATAGTTCCTTCCATAAGGTTAAAATCCTTGTAGTTATTGCTGGTCGCTTTTGTATAGGCCAAGACTAAATTCTTTTCCTCATTGCCATTCAGCTCTATCTCCTTATAATTAAAACCCACTTCACCCGTAAAGGTCATCGGTCTGCTAAACCGATACATGCGCTGGATACTGCTGAACTTAGGCCAAATGACTGCCGCAGTGTGCAGGGTAATACCCAGATTATTTATTTTCAAATCATTGGAAGGAACCAGGGTCATCCCTTCCGTATAAAAGAGGGTTTCTTTTTTGATAAAAACACCTTCCGACTCAATGGCTAGCTGTGCCCTTAGGGAGGGGCATAGCAACAGGGAGATTCCCATAAAAATCGACGTTATTATTTTTTTCATTTTTCCTATTGGCATTTTTATACTTTCTAAATAAGGTATCAGCTTCATCCAAAAACAGTTAAAAAATTGCTGCGGTATGGGTATTTCAGCAATTGACAAAACAACTGCTTCTTAATCTTAATTTCAACGAACAGCACCAATCAATCTGCACCATTCCTCGATAAAAAACGATGCAACTGCGCCTCTGTCTCGGGCAGGTCCACAATTTTATTGGTTTTAGTATCTACAAGAATCATTGTCGGTGTAGCAAGCACAAAATATGCGCTGGCTTCCGGACTCCTGACTCCCCCTTCTGCCCTTTTATGCTTAAAGGCAGCAAGCATAGTCTTCTCTTTTTCCCATACCGGGATTTCAGTCTGCGTTTCGTCCAGACTAATCGCAAAAACATCCATCAACTCCCTGTTAGCCGCCTCCAGGTACCAGGGATAAAATTTTTCTATCATCTCCTTGCAATGCGGACAGTCGGCTGACCAAAACAGTACCAGTTTATATTTCGCTTCCGTTTTATAGTCATGGAATCCGATCGTCTCACCCGAGTCCAGCTTCCAGGGAAAATCAGGCGCAATCGACCCCACAACCAACGTTTCCATTCCTTTCAGTCTTTCTTCTATGGCCCTTCTCTTGCTAGTCAGACAAAGCGGATCACTCAGGTAAGGCTCCAGCATTTTTATACCTGTGGTTATGTTAAAACTCTCAAACCCATTGTAGAAATAGTCTACCATCCAGCCATATACCAAAGGGTGCCCCAACCGGGCTTTGGCTATCGCCCGCTTTCCCGCCAGTGTGAATAATGAATCGCGAAGCGCCACTGTGGTACACATCGTTCCATAAAGGTTTACATATTTATTCATCCACTCTTTGATATCGGTGGTTTTGATGAGCAGTGGGTTTTTAAAATCCATCCCGTCAAAATAACGATCAATGGCAATGTTCGTCCTATCGCGCTCCGTACCTTTCCATACCATGGGAGGAATGTGTTGGAACACAAACCCACTGCTTACAAAGGCAGCTTGGTGCTGATCGGCTTCTGTGGCGATCCATTTGTTATAAACCAGACGCCGCTGCTCGTATTCTTCCGCAGTCAATAAAAAGAATTTTGATTCCTGTTGGTCGTAGTTCATTAGAAAATTCTGCAACAAACCCAATGGCTCTCTTTGCTTTCCATTGGCTACCGAAAAACGGGCAAACAAGGTATTTTCCTTTTCACCCTTTTGAAAATAGGTACTGTCGGGCTCATTCAGGGCTTTGGGTCGTGCCCAAAGTTCCAAATCCTGTTTGCCTACAAAAATGTGTTTTTCAGCAATATAAGGATTGCTGCCTTGCTTTTCCTGATAGTCAAAACGCAGCACAAACTCTGCCGGGAGTACCGCTTCAGAGATTTTCAACACGGCTGTTTCTCCATTATTTATTCCTGGATTTTCAGCAATGGTTTTCATCGAAGATCCTGCTAAGGACAATAGCGCAATGTCACTTTTGGAGACGCCCGACAAATGTATTTTTAAACTGATGTTCTGTACCTGTCCTTCCATAGGTAGTGCCAGCAAGTATATAATTACCAGGCAAGAAAGCCTGAATGCATTTATAAATGATGAATCTGTCCGCTCTATATTCATTAGTATTTTATTCAATTTTGCCATTTAATCGATGATTAGTATTATTTCACACAACGGACAGAAAGCCCCGAATTTTTATTAGCGTTATTACCCATAGTGCTACTGACACTACCCGTATAATAAAACGAGGCAGTGGTGGTGGTGCTATTAATACCGCTGACCCAGTAATTTCCTGATGCTCCGGCACTCGCACCACGCTGGCTCAGCGCACCGGTAGCGGTTGACAGGATTCCTCCATTGTGCAGCTTCAGCACAGAGGCAAACGCCTCCGCATTTGTGGTCCAGTTTTGGGGAGGCCCATCTGCAGCAATAAATTCAGAATTGCTAGCAACCAGCCATGGGGAGCCCAACATATAACCGCATGGATCAAAGCTATAGCTACCGGTACCACTGCCAGCAACAGTTACCCATCCTGTAGCGGGGGTGCGGGAAGTCCCGTCATGCATATAACCCGTCGTGCCAGAAAACTGCCAATACCAACCTGCCGCAGCCTCCGACGCATCAGTAGCCGAGTCGGCCTCGCGGTCGGCTCCAAGGTTTTGCGTCATCCAGCACATTGGATTACCTGTATAATTGACAGCCACTGTTTTATAGGTTACCGTTTTAGTTACCGGGGCCTTGTTAGTCCCTGCCCCTGCTATGTGGGTAACCGTAAGAGGAGCACATAACTTAAATCTGGTTTGTGCACTGTATGCCGTACCCGCACTATTGGTCGCATACGCCCGTACATAAATCATTATACCCTCTGGCGCACCGCTAATCGTAGTTGCGATAGCTCCGGCACCCGCCCCACTGTCCAGCACGTTAGATGCCAGGGTTGGCGAACCCACCGTACCCCACACCAAACCGTGGGCAGATAAGGTCCCCCAGCCGCGGTTATCGTTGCTGAACCGTCTACCGAAACAGTGGTTTGGTTTGAAATTGTCACATTACCCACGATCGGAAGTACCGCCAATGTGGTAAAAGTTAATTCATCACCATAAGCCGTGCCCGAACTATTGGTAGCGTAGGCCCTGTAATAATACGTGGTCCCCGATGCTAATGCGCTGATCGCACTATTGTATACACCTAGTCCGGAACTATTGGTCGTTTTAGTTCCCAGTATCGTTGGACCAGTCGTTGTACCATAGCAAACTCCACGGGAAGTTACTGCCGAACCACCTATACTGGTAACATTACTCCCTACGCATGTTGCCGCGGCACTCGTAATGGGAGTCACGCTGGTCGCAGTAGTCACACTCGCAGTAGCTGGAGTGCTAAAAGTCACGTTGGCTCCATAACTGGTACCCATACTGTTTGTGGCATACGCCCGCACATAATACAGCGTTCCCTTTGTTAAGCCTGACAGGTTACTGGCAAAAGTACCGGTAACGAGGGGACCATCGCTCGTTTTAGTAGGCAGGCCAATAGTCGGATCCGTTACAGTACTCCAGCAAATTCCACTAGCCAGTATAGACACTCCCGCTCCTCCGGTATTAGTGATCGTACCTCCACTAGTGGCAGAAACATCGGTAATGGCACTAACTACCGCAGTAGTACTAACTACTGGCAGTTTGTTAGTGGTAAAGGTGGTATAGGCTGCACTATGAGTCGTTCCTATTGCGTTGGTGCCAAACGCCCAAACATAATACGCCGTTCCGGACAAGAGGCCAGTAAGGGTTCCTGAAATTGACGTTCCGCTGGCTGCGACAGAAAAACTGTTACTTCCTGTTCTGACCGGATATGCAGAAGTAGTATTCCAGATCAGACCCAGATCAGTCATTGTTGCCCCTCCGTCAGCGGTAAGGGTAGCGTTTCCTACTGCAGTGTTCATTAGAATAGAAGAGATGGACACATTGCCCAGGGTAGGAGCTACCGCCAATGTGGTAAAGCTTGATTCACTACCATAAGCAGTGCCCGCAGCATTGGTCGCATAGGCTCTGAAATAATAGGTGGTAGCCGCTGTCAAAGAGCTAAGCGAAACAGTGAATGAACCGGTACCTATACCATTACTTATTTTGGATCCCAGAATGGTTGGAATATGCGTCGTACTCCAGCAAACTCCACGAGAAGTTACTGATGCGCCTCCGTCGCTAGCAACACTGCCTGAGCAACTGGCCGTGCCAGCCGTAACGGAAGCTGCAACAGCAGTAGTGGTTACACTTGGGGTATCAACAGTGGAAAAACTCTGCTGGTTACCATAACTGGTACCCATAGCGGTTATGGCATATGCCCGCACATAATATAGGGTTCCTTTTGTTAAGCCTGAAAGCGTACTGCCAAATGTACCGCTGCCGAGGCCGTCGCTCGTTTTGGTAGGCAGACCAACCGTTGGATTTGGTGCTGTATCCCAGCAAACGCCCCTATCCAATACGGACACTCCTACTCCTCCGCTATTAGTGATCGTACCGCCGCCAATGGCTGAAGTGCTCGTAATTGTATTAGGATTCGTGGTCGTAAGGGTGGCCAGATCCAGCGTGGTAAAAGTCTTAGGAGATACACTATACCCCGTTCCCACTTCATTGGTCCCAAATGCCCAAATATAATACACAGTACCAGGCAAGAGACCCGTAAGGGTAGCTGAAATTGCCGTGCCCACAGCTCCGACAGAAAGGCTGTTACTCGGTGTTGCAACGGGAATCGTAGCTGTTGTATTCCAGATTAGACCAAGATCGGTGATTGCTGCTCCACCATCAGAGTCGAGGCTGGCGGTTCCTATTGCACTTGTCAATTGGATAGTAGAGAGGGTCACATTGCTCAAGCTAGGAGTTAATGCTAATGTTTTAAAGACCACTTCATCACCATAAGCAGTACCCATAATATTGGTGGCATAAGCCCGTAAATAGTAAAAAGTACCGGAAATTAAACCGGAGAAAAAGTCGTTAAACGGACCCGTTGCTGTGGTACCATTTACAATTTTGGTTGACAAGCCTATGGTTGGCAGGGTGCTGGTACTCCATACAAATCCTCGTGTCGTTATCGGCATTCCCCCATCATCAAGTACGTCTGCGTGCCCATTTGCCGAATATTCGGCAATATCGGTAACGGTAGTTGCCGATAAGACCGGGAGCGTTACCGCGCCTGTTTTAAATACCATCTCGCTACCATACGTAATACCAACGATATTGGTCGCATAGGCTCGTACATAGTACGTCGTATTTGGCAGTAAACCGGTAAGATCCGAGCTAAAAATACCGGTGCCCAGAGTCCCCTTATCAACTGTTTTAGTGCTCAGTGCAACAGTAGGATTACTGTAAGTATCCCATACAATTCCACGGCTGAGTATTGGGGTACGCCCATCATCGGTAATCCACCCTCCACTCGTAGCCATAGTGGCCCTGATGCCTGTTGCCGAGGTAGTAGCTGTTAAAGTGGGTGCGGCAAGCGTGATAAATGATTCTTCAAAGCCATAAGCGACCCCAATTCCATTTTTGGCATAAGCCCTCACATAATACAGTGTATTAGGCAATAAGCCCGTCATCAGGCTGGTAAAACTTCCGTCTCCTAAATCAGCATCACTGGTTTTAGTGATTAGTGTAATGGTCGGATTCTGTTTGGTACTCCAGCATATTCCGCGTTGGGTTACCACCGCTCCACCATCGCTTGTTATCAGCCCGCCGCCAATGGCTGTTGTAGCTGTAATCGAACTCGCTTTATTGGTGTCCAGAATCGGTGAAGTCGCAAATATGACAACTGTGAGTTGATTGCCATAAGCGGTTCCTGCACTATTGGTTGCATAGGCACGTACATAATACGTGATGCTCTTCACTAAATCCTTAAGCTCACTTATGAAGCCGCCTACACCTGATCCGTCTGTTGTTCTGTTCACAATAATAGTATCTGGATCGAAATTTTCGTCACTGCTCCAAACAATACCACGGGCAGTAATCGGGGCACCTCCGGTAGAACTGATAAGTCCCCCGCTATTGGCGGTGGTACTGGAGGTGACCTCAGGATCGACCGTAGTTAAACTGGCTCGAATCGGATTGGTGACAAAGAAAACCTCATTTCCATAAGAAGTACCTATTTTGTTGGTGGCATAGGCCCGCACATAATACATGGTACCAGGTACTAAATCGCTGAGATTGCTGGTAAAGAACTCTGCTCCCGAATCTACTGTTCTAGTTGCGAATCCTACAGTTGGATTATGGCCGGTGCTCCAGCACACGCCTTGTTTAATCACCGGTGCTCCACCATCGGAAAGGACTAGACCTCCACTTACTGCAGCGGTTCCAGTGTTTTCAGTAATACTATATGTGAATAAAGTGGGGGTACTCTGCGTGGTAAAGCTAAGCTCGTCCCCATAAGCCGTCCCTTTTATATTTGTAGCATAGCTGCGTACATAATAAGTGGTACCTCTATTCAGTCCGGTAATTGCGCTGGTAAAAACACCAGTCCCTCCCCCAATCTGTACGGTTTTATTCACTGTTACCGTAACGGGATCAAAATCAGGTACAGTGCTCCATAGTACCCCACGGCTATCAACAGCTACACCTCCTTCATCAGCGATATTTCCACCACTATCCGCTGTTGTGTCAGTAATATTGGTTGGAACAACAGTGGTTAATACAGCTCGGGTAGGTGGATACGTAAAAAAACTAACCAGTTGCCCATAAGAAATACCTGCGGCAGTAATTGCGTAAGCCTTTACATAATACCTTGTATCTGGTGTGAGGTCTTTGAGCATACTATCAAAACTACCGATACCCGTTCCTTCATCGGTCTGATCTGGCGATAAAATATCAGGAATAAACCCACCGGCAGTACTCCAGAATATTCCTCTTTTAAGTATAGCTGAACCACCGGAACTGCTAATTGTTCCTCCGATAACTGCTGTGGTATTGGTCACTATACCCGGTGAATTAGTGGTAATGATGGCCAGGGAGGGAGTAGTAAAACTAATTTTATCCCCATAAGAGATTCCAGCGGTATTTACCGCATAGGCACACACATAGTAGGTAATACCCGGATTCAAGTTGATCAGTGTGCTGGCAAAAGTCCCTGTTCCTGCTCCACTCTCCCTGGTCTTATTTGCCAGTACTGTAGCAGGATCAAAATCAGGTAGCGTACTCCATAGTACTCCACGGATATGCGTTGTTTCCCCGCCTTCATCAGTAATATCACCTCCACTATTAGCCGTTGAGCCTGTAATGTCGATTGCCGGAATTGTAGTCAATGTTGCTAAAGTGGTTGGAGATGTCTTGAAACTAACCTGTCCCCCGTAAGAAATACCGGCAGTTGTAACTGCATAAGCCTTTACATAATACGTGGTATTAGATGTGAGTTTTTTGAGATAGCTGTAAAAATTACTGGTGCCGGTACCGTCTTCGGTTTTGTCTGTTGATGCAATATCAGGAATAAAACCCTTAACTGTACTCCAGAAAACCCCTTTATTAAGCACAGTTGATCCACCGGAATCCATTATCGTACCGCCCAAAACAGCCTTGGAACTAGTCACTAAATCAGCCGTATTAGTTATAATAGTTGCCATTACTGGAATGGGATCGGTTACGGAAGTAGTAAAACTACGCCCATTCCCATAAGTCGTCCCTGCCTCATTGGAAGCATAGGCACGTACATAATACGTGGCACCCCGAATCAGTCCGGTAATCGCACTGCTAAAAACCCCTTTCCCAGCTCCAATCTGTACCGTTCTGTTCACTGTTTCTGCAACAGGATCAAAATTAGGCAGGGTGCTCCAAACTACCCCGCGAATATTAGTGGTCGCCCCTCCTTCGTCTGTAATTTCTCCGCCACTTTTCACAGTTGTGCTGGTAATTTCAGTTGTCGAAACCGTAGTTAACCTGGCTTTGGTAGGTAGAGATGTCGTAAAACTGACCTGTCCACCGTATGAAATACCCGTAATCGTAATCGCGTAAGCCCTTACATAATAGGTTGTATTGGCTGTGAGATCCTTGAGTACACTATCGAACTTCCCTATACCCGTACCATCATTGGTTTGGTCGGCTGATAAAGCATCGGGAACAAAATCCTTCACAATAGTCCAGAATACGCCTCTTTTGAGCACAGCTGAACCTCCGGAATTTGTTATAGTACCACCCGTGACAGCAGTAGTAGCAGTCAGGAAACCCGGTAAATTAGTGGTAATGGTAGCCATCGTGGGAGTGGTGAAGCTAACCGTATTTCCATAAGAGGTACCCGCAACACTTACCGCATAAGCACGTACATAGTAGGTGGTTCCTTTTGTTAACGTTTTCATGTAACTGACGAAAATTCCTTTCTCATAACCCGTCTCCCCTGTTCTATTTATTACAACAGCATCGGGATCGAAAAGTGGATCGATGCTCCAAACTATCCCCCTGCTACTTACAATTGCACCTCCATTACTGGTAATATCCCCTCCACTGGTAGCCGTTTCTCCTGTAATTTCACTTGCAGCTGTGGTCACAATGGTAACAAGAACTGGCGGCCGGGTTATAAAACTTATTTGGTTACCATAAGCGATACCAGCAGCATTGACAGCAAAAGAACGTACATAATACGTTGTTGAGCCCATCAGATCTTTAAGGTCTGCCATGAAATCACTAGAGCCGGAACCCCCTTCACTGATACTATCTGCAATAGTTGGATTGTTTGTGATACTCCAGCAGATTCCTTTTCTGCTAATAAAGGATCCGCCATTTGCGATGATTTTGCCTCCACTGGTCGCAGAAGTACTGGTAATCGAAGGACTACCAGGTGCTATGGTTGTTAGTACAGCCAGCAAGGCAGTTTTAAAAACTACAACAGGACCAAATCTTGTACCGGCAAGATTAGACGCATAGGCACATATATAATAGGTAGTCCCGGGAACTAAATCATTTATATCGCTCGTGAAACTGCCCGAGGCTGGTAGGATTGTTTGTACTGTTTTTTGGCTTGTGGTCGTACTTGGGGTGAATCCTGACACGGTACTCCAAACAATCCCGAATTCAGTAATAACTCCTCCGCCATCACTAATTACACGTCCGCCACCCAGGGCTGTGTTCCCTGTAATTTTAGTGGGATCCACTGTTTCTATATCCGGAAGGGTTGGGGCTTTTGTAGTGAAATTTATTTCATTACCATACGCCGTACCTGCTCTATTAATAGCATAGGCACGAACATAATAAGTAGTGCTTCCCATTAATCCATTGATATCGTTAATAAATTCCCCGATACCAATTCCCCCTGTTGTTTTCGTGGCTAATGCAGCGGTTGGATTGATCGATGTACTCCAGACTATTCCGCTGCTGGTTACTGTATCTCCCCCGTCACTATAAATATCACCACCACTTACGGCGGCAGTAGCACTTATACTGCTGATCGCTACGGCTTTTGTGGTTAAAGAAGGTAACGTATATGTTTTGAAATGTATTATATTTCCATACGCTACACCCGCACTATTTACGGCATAAGCTACAACATAGTACGTCCTCTTCGATACAAGACCCACAATGGTGCAGTTAAACGTAGCGCTACCATCACTATTTTCTATTTTGTTCGGCGAAAGTAAATCAGGGACAAAATCAGGTGTAAAACTCCAGATTATACCACGGGAACTAATATCTGCACCACCATCTCCTGTAATATTCCCGCCGGCGATGGCTGTAGCATCGGAGGTGTCAAGAACCTCAGTTGTGGTGATTGTGGCCTTTTCAGGCGAAGCAGTTGTAAAATTAAGTATACTACCATAACTTACTCCTACAGTATTAATGGCATAAGCCCTAATATAATAGGTAGTTCCTCCTTTTAAATCTTTTAGATTAATGATAAAATTACCATCCCCTGTTCCATTACCAACATGTGCCCCACTAATCGAGGGAGTACCGGTTAGACTCCAGCACAGTCCTCGTTCCGTTACCGACAAACCGCCATCAGTTGCAATATTCCCGCCACTGCTGGCAGTGGTATTGGTAATCAACGAAGCACTTGTAGTTGTCAATACCGGCTGTTGTGGTGTTTTAAAACTCACCCCATTACCATAGGCTATCCCATTACTATTGATCGCATAAGCCCTCACATAATAGGTAGTAGCCGGAGTTAATCCAGCGAAGCTTTTGTAAAAAAGTCCGGTACCCTTTCCGCTTATATTCTCTTCTATTTTAGTGACTAAAGCAACTGTAGGATTAGGGCTCGTACTCCAGCAGATTCCACGTTTGGTAATTAATGAAATCCCAGTACTGGTGATATCCCCGCCACTAGCAGCCCGGGTACCGTCCATGCTTGGGAAAAAACCATCTCTATAAGTGGCAACATCGTAATTGTAAGGTATAATGGTGGTTAATGTAGGTAAAGAGGTAGTAATAAAACTTGACTCACTAGTATAGCTTATACCTATACTGTTCTTGGCGTAACCCCGAACAAAATAAGTTGTTCCCGTTACTAAACCAGTTATATTGCAAACAAATACGCCGATATCGATGGGACCAACGGTTGTCGAAGGACCATAAATAATATTTACCCGGTCTGTACTCCAGCACATTCCCCGTTCGGTTACCACCTCACCCCCATTATCTATGATGGTAACTTCACTTACCGCCGAGGTATCTGTAATATCTTTAATTTTGATATTTGGTAAACTGAGTACCGGCGTGGTGGCGGGAGCCGTTACAAGTTCTAATAGATTACCATAAGCCCTGCCTGCTTCATTGTCTGCATAGGCGCGAACATAGTAATTTGTATTTCTAACCAGACTAGTGATCTGACTCGGAAAGGGACCAACCCCTGAACCATCTAAACTTTTGGTTGCTGGGTGGCTTATAGGATCCCCTATGATGCTCCAGGTAATTCCCCGGAGGTAGATTGCTCCTCCTCCATCGCTATTGATTATCCCCCCGCTATTGGCACTAATCAGAGATAAACTAGCATCAATCGGTATAGTAATGAGAGAAGCCAAATCGGCCATAGCTGTCCTGAATGTTACATCATCACTGTACACAATCCCAGAGCTGTTAACCGCATAGGCACGCACATGATAAACCGTATCTGCCTTTAAACTGGCAATGGTGCTCGGAAAAAGTCCTGTATCGGTACCAAATACCGGGTTACTGGTTTTAGTGGCTAGTGAAATATCCGGATTAACATTTGTACTCCAGCAGATTCCCTGAAGGGTTACTCTTGATCCGCCGTTATTGATGATATTAACACCACTAAGAGCGGAAATACTGGAAATGGAAGTTGGCGGAATAAGCGAGATTACGGGCAAGCAAGTTATGTCTACCCATAGTGCCCCGTTGTAATACCGGATGGCTTTTGAAACCGTATTAATGTAAATACCCCCCATTCTTAATGGTATCGGATCACTTTTTAAAACAGGCAGTTTGGAAACTTTCAACCCGCTGTCAGTAGAAAAATCACTATACTCGACAAAATTACCCTTACCGGCTATCGCAGCTACCGATCCCCAATTGTCCTTATCATGAAGCATCATGGCTTTTCCCGTTTTCGACAAGTAAACTGCACCAGATCTAATTATTCCTGCAGGTACAGCACTCAAAGAAGGTAAAAATGGAATCCCGGTTTTTATTTCCAGATAATCATTAACCGGTGCTGTATCGATGTTACTGCTGCATAGCGTTTCCCAAGAAGATCCATTGTATATAAACGGTTGATTCTCCGTAGTGCTGTATATAAGCATTCCGGATACAGGGGTACTAACAGATGAAGGGTCAACTGCCGGAAGATATGGAATACCGCCAATGACCTGAAAATAATCTTGTGCCGCAACTGTACTAGTTCCGAAAAACAATAAGAAAAAAACAATCTTAAAAATAGCAAATAATGTCTTCAAAATAACGTGTGTCTTTTTGTTCGGAAACGTGTGTGTCTCACTCTTTTGATATTCTTTCAGTCAATTGCGTTGCTATTATGCTGATATTCGATAAACTCTATTCGAAACCCAGAATAAAAACCTCCCGTCAATTTTTGGAACCCTAATTTATATTAATTCATTTTTTTTAAGATCCTTTCGATTTGTTGCTGCTGATGATCCATCTGGGCTTTTAAGGCATCAATTTCTTTCTGCTGCTCTTTTATCGCCTGGATAACAATACCTGTAAGTTGGGTATAATCCACTTTTAAAAAACCATCCTTGCCTTGTGTTACCATTTCAGGATAAACCCTTTGCAGCTCCTGCGCAATAACACCCACTTTTGATCCTGTAGCATATTTATGCTGATCCCTATATTCAAAACGTATCCCTCTGATCTGTTCTATTTTTTGTAATACGTTATCCAGAGTTTCGATATGGGTTTTTAATCTGCTGTCTGAAGGGGTGTAGAAATTCCCATTCACGGTTACATCCTGCCCGAAACTTGCATCACCCCGTGTAGCAAAACTTAATCCTTTACCGTTCTGACCGTCATTATTTATGGAATTAACCGAAAGCTTAATATTCTGTGTTGCTGTGTGATTCCCCAGATTATCGGCACCGGAAGCTATACTGCTAACCTTGGTATCCACATAGTTTTTTGTTGCAGCATCCGCAGCCATTGTAGGCTCGGCAAGGTTTACAATTTTTTGGCTTCCTAAATCAATATTCGTCGCCGCCGCCGCAAAACCACTTAACACAATAGTGCTTTTGGCTGTTGAAACGGCAACACCAGAAGCGTCACCCGTGTATAATTCTCCGCTAGCTAATTTATTATCCATTGGTAACCAACCAGTTCCATTATAGACATATAAGTGACTATCTCCCGTATTGTAATACATATCGCCGGCAACCGCACTACCTGGAGCTGATGCAGCAGACAACATGCTTGAAGAATGTGAATCCACATAGTTTTTTGTCGCAGCATCCTTAGCCATTGTTGGCTCGGCAAGGTTTACGATTTTTTTGGTCCCTAAATCAATATCTGCTGTCGGGGCTCCTAAATCACTCAATAGAATGGCACTCTTTGGCACCGCAGCGGCCTTATTTGATGAATTTCCAACCAGCACATAATCCTGTGTCAAGTCCAAATTACCCGGTGTTGCCGTTCTGGCATCTACATAGTTTTTTGTTGCAGCATCCGCAGCCATTGTAGGCTCGGCAAGGTTTACAATTTTTTGGCTTCCTAAATCAATATTTACTAATGCTGCCGCAAAACCACTTAGCGCGATGGTGTTTTTGGCCGTTGAAACGGCAACACCAGAAGCGTCACCCGTGTATAATTCTCCGCTAGCTAATTTATTATCCATTGGTAACCAACCAGTTCCATTATAGACATATAAGTGACTATCTCCCGTATTGTAATACATATCGCCGGCAACCGCACTACCTGGAGCTGATGCAGCAGACAACATGCTTGAAGAATGTGAATCCACATAGTTTTTTGTCGCAGCATCCTTAGCCATTGTTGGCTCGGCAAGGTTTACGATTTTTTTGGTCCCTAAATCAATGTCTGCTGTCGGGGCTCCTAAATCACTCAATAGAATGGCACTCTTTGGCACCGCAGCGGCCTTATTTGATGAATTTCCAACCAGCACATAATCCTGCGTCAAGTCCATATTAGCGGGCGTTGCCGTTCTGGTATCTACATAATATTTTGTTGCCGCATCTGTGGAGATTGTTGGCTCAGAAAGGTTTAATATTTTTTTGGTTCCTAAATCAATATCTGCTGCCGCGGCTCCTAAATCACTCAACAGAATGACACTCTTTGGCACCGAAGCGGCCTTATTTGATGAATTTCCAACCAGTACATAATCCTGTGTCAAGTCCAAATTACCCGGTGTTGCCGTTCTGGCATCTACATAGTTTTTTGTTGCAGCATCCGCAGCCATTGTAGGCTCGGCAAGGTTTACAATTTTTTGGCTTCCTAAATCAATATTTACTAATGCTGCCGCAAAACCACTTAGCGCGATGGTGTTTTTGGCCGTTGAAACGGCAACACCAGAAGCGTCACCCGTGTATAATTCTCCGCTAGCTAATTTATTATCCATTGGTACCCAACCAGTTCCATTATAGACATATAAGTGACTATCTCCCGTATTGTAATACATATCGCCGGCAACCGCACTACCTGGAGCTGATGCAGCAGACAACATGCTTGAAGAATGTGAATCCACATAGTTTTTTGTCGCAGCATCCTTAGCCATTGTTGGCTCGGCAAGGTTTACGATTTTTTTGGTACCTAAATCAATATCCGCTGTAGCGGTACCTAAATCACTCAATAGAATGGCACTCTTTGGCACCGCAGCGGCCTTATTTGATGAATTTCCAACCAGCACATAATCCTGCGTCAAGTCCATGTTAGCCGGCGTTGCCGTTCTGGTATCCACATAATATTTTGTTGCCGCTTCCTGTGCTGTTGTGGGATCAGCAAGGTTTACGATTTTTTTGGTTCCTAAATCAATGTTAGCTGTCGCGGCACCTAAATCACTCAACAGAATGGCACTCTTTGGCACCGAAGCGGCCTTATTTGATGAATTTCCAACCAGCACATAATCCTGTGTCAGGTCCATATTAGCCGGCGTTGCCGTTCTGGTATCCACATAATATTTTGTTGCCGCTTCCTGCGCTGCTGTTGGATCGGCAAGGTTTACGATTTTTTTGGTTCCTAAATCAATGTTAGCTGTCGCGGCACCTAAATCACTCAACAGAATGGCACTCTTTGGCACCGAAGCGGCCTTATTTGATGAATTTCCAACC
>NZ_JBLVPW010000028.1:0-47924 GCF_048286715.1 Flavobacterium kochi | reverse complement strand
CATCCACCTAATGCGCAGGTTCTGGACAATAGTGATCGCAGACCTTATCATTCGTCCAACAAAACACAGGACTTTCGCCAGTGACTTCCCTCCTATATATAGCTATGAAATAAAGCGGAAGGTCATGGTAAAGATCTCTCCTGTGCCGAAAGGGCAAAATCCATGCAACAATACTCTTTTAAGGACAACAGCCAAAAACCTGCGCATAAATAAGTCCACAGCAAAACCGAATAAAATAGAATTTTTAAAGAACCTGCAACCCATAGCCTTCGCCTTAATATGAAAAAAGCGGCAACTACCTCAATAAGATAATTGCCTCTTTTGTTATAATGGGGAACGCCCAAATAGTAGCTACTGTTTTAACTTAGCAGCTCTTGTTTCCCAAGTTTCCGTAAGACTATCATAATCAACAGGGTTTGACGGAGTCTGATTTTGCAACCTTCCTGAATCGAATGCTCTTACTAATATAGTCTCTATTAAAAAATCTTCATTTACATCATATGGAGCGTACTTTGTTTTTAAATTTATATCAAACATACTGGCTGCTGTATTCGACCAAAAGGCTTTCCAACCACTTTTGAGATCTTTTACCAGCTCGTAGGTAGTAGTTCCGGTTTGACGATGAATTAACTTAACTAATATTTGACCCTGCTTGCGCGAAAGTTTTTTAAGTTTTGCTTCAAATTCATTACTAAGATACCCTTCTACTATTTTAAAGTATCTTTTTTTCTCTTTATTGCTTTTAAGGTGTGCCATACCTCTATTTAGCACTGTCAATCTTTCCGCTGCCAGTTTTGCATATGGATAGGTCCTGTAAACCCGGTTTTGAAGAATCAGAAATTGCTTTCTTGCTTCCGGATCCAGTTTTTCCTTGTGAATTATTATTTCTTCTAATTGTATGGTGTCATTAAGTATAGAATCATTTTCGGTCAACACATAACCCATCTTGGTGGTATCCTTTGGAGTTACTTGTGCATTAATAGGTATAGATATAAAAAGTAAAAAAAATAAAAGCTGAATAATCTTCATATGTCAATAAATTTAATTGCCAAAATTATACATTATATATGCAACTGTGATGCCAAATTTATAATTTAGCAAAAAAATATTTTTATGAGTACTAAATCAATATTAAAGAAGTCATCGCTTGAGTTTTTAGAGAAATACCTTAATAACGCATCACCTACAGGTTACGAAAGTGATGGACAAAAATTATGGATGGATTATTTGAAACCTTATGTTGATACTTTTATAACAGACACCTACGGTTCTGCCGTGGGAATTATAAATCCAGATGCTCCTTATAAGGTAGTAATTGAAGGTCATGCTGACGAAATTTCATGGTACGTAAATTACATTACTGATGATGGATTAATCTACGTGATAAGAAATGGTGGTTCCGATCATCAAATCGCCCCTTCAAAACGTGTCAATATTCACACTAAAAACGGAATTGTAAAAGGTGTTTTTGGTTGGCCAGCGATTCATACTCGTAATCGAGCAAAAGAAGAGGTGGCTAAAGTCGATAATCTATTTATTGACATTGGTTGCGAAACCAAAGAGCAAGTCGATAAATTAGGAGTTCATGTAGGTTGTGTAATTACATATCCTGATGAATTCATGATTTTGAACGAAAACAAATTTGTTTGTCGTGCTATTGACAACCGTATGGGTGGTTTCATGATTGCTGAAGTAGCTCGATTGCTACACGAAAACAAAATAAAACTTCCTTTTGGATTGTATATCACTAATTCTGTTCAGGAAGAAGTAGGTCTACGCGGTGCTGAAATGATAACTAAAACTATTAAACCTAATGTTGCCATTGTTACTGATGTTTGCCATGACTCTACTACTCCAATGATAGAAAAGAAAATTGAAGGAGATACTAAAATTGGTAAAGGTCCCGTAGTTACTTACGCTCCTGCTGTTCAGAATAATTTGAGAGAATTAATTTTAGAAACTGCTTTTGCAAAAGAAATCCCATTCCAACGATTAGCTTCCTCCCGTGTTACAGGTACTGACACAGATGCGTTTGCATACAGTAACGGTGGCGTTGCCTCTGCTTTGATTTCATTGCCGTTGCGTTATATGCACACAACAGTTGAAATGGTACACCGTGATGATGTTGAAAATGTGATTAAACTTATATATGAGACTTTATTAAAGTTAGAAAACGAAGAAACATTTTCTTATTTTAAATAGTCTTACTTTTTATTTTGTAAATATAAAAAAGCATTGTTGTAATGTACAACGATGCTTTTTTATAATTTAAATTAAATACTAAAGACTGGCAACAGGTTTTGATTCAGATAGTTTCAAAAATGCGACAGCTTCTTTTGCTTTTGATATTTCAGCATACTTCAATGCACTAATACCATTCTCATTTTTTTCTCTTAGATGGGCGCCATTCGCTAATAATAATTTAATAATTTCAACCTTATTATACCTTGCAGCCACCATTAAGGGAGTTAATCCATTTGATTTTTCGTTAACGTCAACACCATATACAATTAATTTTTTTACAAGATCAATTTCTCCTTTGTAGATCGCAATACACAAAGACGTTGAACCTTCATAAGAACGATTGATTTCTTTTTGAATTAATGAATTGTGATTTGATGCTTGAGAAACAGTTGAAAACGTTACTAAAGCAATTCCTAGGCAAGCGATTGATTTTTTCATGATGATTGATTTTTTTTTGTTAAATGATTGATTTTTTTTGATGATTTAAATTGTGAACTGATATTCTATGCATATATATATATATATATATATATATCCAAAAGAAGGTATCTTGTTTTGCAAGGTACTTAAATTTAACAAAATATTAACCTTTAGCAATAAATATGAAGAGTAACTCATAAAATATAACACACTAACATACAGGTAATTAAAATAATTACAAATATAAAAGCTATTGATAGCAAAAATCAATTTCAAAAACCAATACAATAAAATAACAAGTTTATTATTAATAAAAAAAAGTAATTGAAATCGTAATTATCCTTTTTTTTAGTATTTTTACTTAAACAATTCTTAAAATGAAATCAATAGTAACAAATGTTAATGGCTATTTAAAAGAAATTCCCGACGAAAGAAAACAAGCTTTTCTTAAACTTCGAGAAACAATAGTCACTAATATTCCAAAAGGATTTGTCGAACAGATGTCTTATGGAATGATTGGTTTTGTTGTGCCACATGATTTATATCCAAAAGGATATCACTGCGATCCAAAACTACCGTTACCCTTTGTAAACATTGCCAATCAAAAGAATTTTATAGCATTATATCACATGGGAATCTATGCCAATCCCGAATTATTGCAATGGTTTATCACAGAATTTTCAAAATACACCGATCAAAAACTGGATATGGGAAAAAGTTGCATTCGATTTAAAAAATTCTATCAAATCCCTTTTGATTTAATTGCGGTACTCATGCAGAAAATGTCTGTTAATGATTGGATAATTTCTTACGAATCACTATTTCGCAAAACAAAATAAGTATTAACCTAAATTATGTAAGATATGAATATTATTAAAAAAATTCTTTTAGGGATATTAGCAATTATTGCTATCGCATTGATTATTGCCCTATTCCTGCCAAAAAACTACGCTGTGGAACGCGAAATTACTATCAACAAACCCAAAGACAGTGTTTTTAACTACGTCAAGTATTTAAAAAATCAAGATGATTTTAGTGTGTGGTCCAAAAAAGATCCTGCAATGAAAAAAACTTTTAAAGGAACAGATGGCACAGTCGGAGCTATTGCTGCTTGGGATAGTAAAGACAAAAATGTTGGTGTCGGAGAACAGGAAATAAAAAAAATCACTGAAGGAGAACGAATCGACTTCGAATTACGTTTCAAAGTTCCTTTTGAATCAACAGATAATGCTTATATTATAACAGAAGCCATATCTCCAAATCAAACTAAAGTAAAGTGGGGATTTAATGGAAAAATGCCTTATCCAATGAATCTAATGTTACCCATAATGAATATGGAAAAAATGCTTGGCAAAGATTTACAGGATGGATTGAATAATCTAAAAATAGTTTTAGAAAAATAGTAATGTTTCGTATAAAAAAACCGCAATTCTAATTTGAGCTGCGGTTTTTTATTTTGTCAAACATTTTTATTTATTTGCTAAATAAGCCAAAACATTTTTTTTGATCCGGTCATCAATATTTGAAATGTCAGCTTTAACAAATTTTTCTCCCAGAATATTTTCATATAACTCAATGTATCTTTCAGAAACAGTTTCAATATATTCGTCACTCATATTTGGAATTTGTTGTCCTTCCAATCCCTGAAAACCATTTTCTATTAACCAACGACGAACAAATTCTTTAGACAATTGTTTTTGCTCTTCGTCTTTATTCTGTCTTTCCTGATAACCTTCTGCATAAAAATAGCGAGAAGAATCCGGTGTGTGAATTTCATCAATTAAAACAATTACACCCTCTTTAGTTTTGCCAAATTCATATTTGGTATCAACCAAAATCAATCCGCGACTTGCAGCAATTTCTGTCCCTCTTTGAAATAATGCCCTGGTATATTGCTCTAAAACCAAATAATCTTCCTCAGCAACAATTCCTTTAGAAAGGATATCTTCTCTTGAAATATCAGCATCATGTTCTCCGTTATCAGCTTTTGTAGTTGGTGTGATAATTGGTTCCGGAAACTTATCGTTTTCTTTTAAACCTTCTGCCATTGCAACGCCACAGATTTCTCTTTTGCCCAATGCATATTCACGAGCCGCATGACCTGAAAGGTAACCACGTATTACCATTTCAACTTTGAAAGGTTCACATAAATGACCAACAGCAACATTAGGATCCGGAGTTGCAATCAACCAATTAGGAACAATATCTTGGGTTAATTCCATGAATTTAGTTGCAATTTGATTTAGAATTTGACCTTTGTAAGGAATTCCTTTTGGTAAAACTACATCAAAAGCAGAAAGCCTATCCGTGGCAACCATTATTAAAAGATCGTCATTTATATTGTAAACTTCTCTTACTTTACCTCTGTAAACAGATTTCTGGTTTGGAAATTTAAAATTAGTAGTTGTGATGGTGTTACTCATTATTATAGTGTTGTGTTGTTTTTTATGTAGCTGCAAATTTATGATTATTTTGGAAAGAAAAGCAAAGAATCCTTTATTCTCAAAGTATAAATTAATAGTCCTTTAAAAATGAATTCCAAAAATTCAAAATGGAGCAATTTACTGTTGATGCCTACTCTACTTCTGCGGTATATTTTTTTAATAATTCTTTAGCAAGATATTTAGCAACTCCTTCATTATCATTAGTTGAAATCACTTCTAAATGGAAAAGTTTATCTTTCAAACCCTCGGGAGCATTTCCCATGATTAATCCTTTGCCTGTTGATTTAAGCATGTTTTCATCATTGAATCCATCTCCAAAAGATATTGTTTCCTGAAAAATAAAATTTTCTTTTTCCAAAATCTTTGCAATCGCGACACTTTTATCTACTGATTTGTCCATAAATTCCAAACAAAGCGGAAGGCTAAAGGCGTGACTAAAAAGCGCGGAATGCTTTTCTAAGATTTGTTCTCTAAGTTCCAATAATTTTGAATGCTTATCATGAGTAAAAAACACTTTTATAGCACTTAAATCTTCAACTGTGCTAAAATCCACCAGTTCTGGATGATAATTCAATTCCGTTTGAAAACTATTTAGTTTTTCATTGTGTTTATTGGTTTGCCAAACATTTTCTCTAAACAAAACGGTGGTAATTTCCGGGTCAATATCTAAGGATAACACAGACTTAACCGCATCACTTTCCATATTAATTGAGAAAAGCAGCTCTTTTGCTGGAGAATGAATCCGTGCTCCATTAGAGGTAACTAAATAAAGAGGAATCTCTAAATATTCCACAATAGGCATTGCGTCCAGATGGTGGCGACCGGTAGCTACAATGATTAAATAATTTTGATTGTGGAGTTCTTGAAAAACAGTTTTCGTATATTCTGAAATTTTGTGATCTGAATTGAGCAAAGTTCCGTCTAAATCGCTGATTACGACTTTTATTTTTTCTTTTAGCATCTTTTATTTTTCACTGTCATTTTAATAATTACAAATTTATTGCATTTTGAAGATATAAACAATGTTTATTGAAAAGTTTGAGTTCACCTTTTACAAAGTATTTTTAGTATTGAACTATTTTCAAGTTAACCCTGCTCTGTTAATTTAGTTTTTTACATATATATTGTTGTATTTAATATACAACAATAAAAATAATTGCTATTTTTGTAAAAATTTAAATTATAATCCATCATGAATACAAGTCAAAAAGAATTAGTTAAAGCAACTGTCCCTATTTTAAAATCTAATGGTAAAGATTTGATAACCTACTTTTACCATAGAATGTTAAAAAATAATCCAGAGTTAAAAAACATTTTTAATATGGCAAAACAGGCCAGCGGAAAACAACAGGATGCTTTAAGTGGAGCTGTTCTGGCGTATGCCGAAAATATTGAAAATCCTGCAGTCCTGATCAATACCTTAAAATCAATTGGCAATAAACATGTAAGTTTAAATATTGCACCAGAGCAGTATGATATCGTTGGAAATCATTTAATCGGATCGATAAAAGAAGTGTTAGGAGATTTAGCAACTACCGAATTAATTGATGCCTGGACGTGCGCTTACAATGAATTAGCCCAAATAATGATAGGTATAGAAGCTGAAATGTATCAAAAAACAACCAATAAAAAAGGAGGCTGGAAAGGCTGGAGACCCTTTGTAATATCCCAAATTGTAAAAGAAAGCGAAGAAATTAGTTCCTTTTACCTTAAACCGGAAGACCATAAAGAAATTGTCGATTTCCATCCTGGACAATATATATCAGTAAGCACGTTTATTCCTGAATTAGGTCATAAACAGCCTAGACAATATAGTCTGTCATCGTATTCCAATAACGAATATTATAGAATCTCAGTTAAAAAAGAAATCAGTCAAAATACAACTCCTGACGGCATTGTTTCCAATGCATTGCACAATAAAAAAGAGGGTGATACAATCGAACTTAGTGCACCAGCGGGTGTGTTTTTTGCTGACCCGGAAGCAAAAAACCCTTTAGTATTGGTCAGCGGAGGTGTTGGACTCACTCCTATGATGAGTATGATAGAAACCAATAAAAATTCACTTAAAAAAAACAGAACAGTTTGGATTCACAGTTGTCGCAATGAAAATGTGCATGCGTTTAAAGATACTATTGAGGAATTAAACAACGAAAATACGTGGTTAACCTCTTTTGTTTTCTATGAAACTTTACCGGAATCGGAAACAAACGCTATCGAAGGACGAATTGATTTACATGAAATTAAAGAAGAAATCCTTATTGAGGATGCAAAATATTATATTTGTGGCCCGGCAATTTTTATAAAAGTTCAATACCAATCTTTGGTTGCACTTGGCGTAAATAGAGAAAATATACTTTACGAAGAATTTGGCCCTCAATTATTAAGTCTTAATTAGCAAATTTTAATATGAAATTGAATCACTTTACCGATTTTAGTATGCGCGTTTTGATGTATCTAAATCAAAAAAAAGATACTCCGCAAAGTTCTTTGGATGATTTAGCAAATACTTTTAAAATTTCGCGCAACCATCTCATTAAAGTGGTTCAATTCTTATCGGCAAATCAATTAATTCTCACCAAAAGAGGAAAGAATGGCGGGATAATGATTGGTGAAAAAGCAAGAGAAATCCGATTAGGAGATCTGATTCATCTATTGGAACAAGACGATACACCCATCATTAATTGCAATTCGAAACCGTGTCTATTTCAATCACACAATTGCAAACTAAAATCGTTATTCGACACTGCCTATAATGCTTTTATTGAAAGTTTAAATCAATATAAACTTGCTGATATAGAATTCAAAAATTGGAGTTCTATGTTTTAAATAACAATTGATTTTGTAGAAAAAATAATTCAAAAAAAGGCTTTTGTAAAGCCTTTTTTTGTTTTAATCGTTGTTCTCAATCATCTTATACGCATCAATCACTTTTTTGACTAATCTATGACGTACAATGTCTTTGTCATCAAGATAAATAATTCCGATTCCATCGACATCTTTTAAAACCAACAATGCTTCTTTAAGTCCGGAAATGGTTCTTCTTGGTAAATCGACCTGGCCGGGATCACCGGTAATCATGAATTTAGCGCTTTTCCCCATACGGGTTAAGAACATTTTCATTTGGGAATGCGTTGTGTTTTGGGCTTCGTCCAAGATTACAAAAGCATTATCCAGCGTTCTACCACGCATAAATGCCAAAGGCGCTATCTGGATAATTCCTTTTAGAATGTAATCCTCCAGTTTTTCGTTGGGCAACATATCACGCAACGCATCGTACAGAGGCTGCATATAAGGATCCAGTTTTTCCTTCATATCACCAGGTAAAAAACCAAGATTCTCCCCTGCTTCTACTGCCGGACGCGTAAGTATAATACGCTTAACTTGCCTTTCTTTCAGCGCCTTAATGGCCATCGCAACGCCAGTGTACGTTTTTCCAGTTCCGGCAGGCCCTACGGCAAAAACCATATCATTTTTTTCCATGGTATCCACCAACAACTGTTGGTTGGGAGTCATTGCCTTAATGATTTTCCCCCCTACACCGTGCACTAATATTTTATCTTGCCCCTGAAACTTCCTGTCTTCCTGTACGTCCCCAAGAATAACACGTTCAATTACATTGTTATCAATATTATTGTATCTTGAAAAGTGCACCATTAACCGTTGAAATCGTTTTTCAAACTCGTCTAAAACCTCTTTTTCACCAAAAGCTTTTAAGGTTGTTCCCCGAGCAACAATCTTCAATTTTGGGTAGTATTTTTTAATTGTTTCAAGATGAGTGTCTTGAGCGCCCCAAAAGTCTTTTGGAGCGATGTCTATGAGCTCGATTATTCTTTCGTTCAACTGAGGTAGTTTTAAATTAGAATTAATTTTTTTATAAATCAATGGCTGTCGGGTATAATTATAGTTTTTAAATAGAATTTGTTTTTTGTTTTTCGTTTTTTGAGTTTACTATTATTAGCTTTGCACTTCTCAAATTTAATAAAATTAGTTCTACATAACGCCAATAGTTATAAACAAATTTATGTCAATAATTACCCTTACTACCGATTACGGACTGAAAGACCACTTTGTAGGTGCGTTGAAAGGGAAGATTTTATCTGAGTATTCCGAGGCATCCATTATTGATATTTCGCATGACATAGACCCATTCAACACTGTAGAAGCAAGTTACATTATTGGAGCATCCTATGCCAGTTTTCCAAAAGGGACAGTTCACCTTATTGGAGTCGATATGGAATCCAATAAAGAAAATCAACATGTTGTCATGCAATGGAACGATCATTATTTTATTGCCGCCGATAATGGCATTTTAAGCATGCTTTCACAAAAGATTGTTCCGCAAAAAATGGTTGCCATTAATATTCATGACCGTTTGCATACCGAAGCTACTGATCTTGATGTTTTTGTAAAAGTAGCCTGTCACATTGCCAAAGGTGGTTCCATGAACGTTATTGGTAAAGAAATAAATGGTATTAAACAAGTTACCGACTTACAGGCTGCAGCGGCCGCTGATGGTAATTCTTTGAAGGGCCATGTCATTTACATCGACCATTTTGGGAATGTAGTGACCAATATTTCAAAAAAATATTTTATTGAAGTGGCGAAAGGGCGACCCTATGAGATTGTATTGAAAACCAAAAATATTAAAACCATTTTGCCAAATTATTCGGCGATTGCAAGTTCTGATAAATATCCGATCAAATATTATGAAGGGGAAAAATTAGCCATTTTCAATGAAACCGGTTTTCTTGAAATTGCCATTTTTCGAAGCAATCCTTCTAAAGTAGGCTCTGCTAATAGTTTACTTGGATTGAATTATAGGGACATTATACATATAATATTCCGTTAGCAGGGCTCAATAATCAGTTTAAAAAAATTCAAAATCGTTAATCCTCAATCTTAAATCATAAATCCCAAATGTTTGTACGAATAGTAAAATTGAGTTTTCACGAGGAAAATATTCCTGCTTTTTTAGAAAACTTCGAACTAATGAAAACTAAAATACGAAATGCGCCTGGAAATCGTTTCTTAGAACTGTATCAGGATAAAAATAACAAAAGCATTTTCTTTACCTATAGTTATTGGGAAACCGAATCCGATTTAGAAAATTATAGAAATTCTGAACTTTTTTATGATGTTTGGACATTCACTAAAAAGTTATTCAACGACAAACCAGAAGCTTGGAGTGTTGATAAATTAGTAAGTTTAGAATAAGTACGAATTATAAATTCCGATTCGAGCCAAGGAAACAGGGTCAAGCAATTGCGATATACAAAAAACGTTGCACCTTTGCTTCTTAGCAGCAAAAAAATAAAATATGAAATCAATAGTATTACGAGAAATAAAATCCTTTTTTGGTTCGCCCATTGGCTACCTTGTTATTGCCATTTTTTTAATTATCAACGGATTATTCCTTTGGGTTTTCGAAGAAGATTACAACATTTTGAATACAGGCTTTGCCGATTTGACTCCATTTTTCACATTAGCTCCTTGGATTTTAATCTTCTTAATTCCAGCGGTAACGATGCGCAGTTTTTCAGATGAAAAAAAACAGGGAACTCTGGAATTATTGCTCACAAAACCTTTGAGCATTTGGCAAATTGTCAACGGAAAATTTCTTGGAGCATTGATTTTGATCGTAATGGCAATCATTCCGACATTCATTTACGTAAAAGTTATATCCGCTTTAGGAATGCCTGAAGGAAATATTGACATGGGTAGCACGATAGGTTCCTATTTTGGATTATTATTCCTTATTGCAGGCTATTCTTCGATTGGAATATTTACTTCTACCCTTTCAGATAATCAAATTGTAGCATTTATTGTTGCGGTATTTTTATGTTTTTTTCTGTACTTTGGATTTGAAGGTTTAGCTACTGTTGCGCCAGCTATTTCAAACTTTATTTCGGCTCTAGGAATACAAGATCATTATAAAAGTATGAGCCGAGGTGTTATAGATACAAGAGATATTACCTATTTTGTAAGCCTAACAGTCGGCTTTCTTTCGTTTACTGTTTATAATCTAAAATCTTTTAAATCGTAATGAATACAGCTAAAAAAAACAATCTAAAATCCGTTGCAATCACTATTGCTGTTTTATTGCTTTTGAACTTGATTGGAAGTACATTTTTTCACCGTTTTGATTTAACAAAAGATAAAAGGTATACACTTTCAGCTACTGCTTTGAACATTATCAAACAAGTAAAAAATCCGTTGTCTATAAAAGTGTATCTGCAAGGCGATTTACCGGCTGAATTCAAACGATTACAGCAAGAAACCAGACAATTACTGGAAGAATTTCAGGCATACAATAAAAATATTATTTTCGAATTTGTGGATCCATTGGAAAACAAAGACGAAAGTATGGACAACATAAAAGAATTGTATCGCAAAGGACTGACACCGATAAACATAACTGTTGACGACAAAGGAAAACAATCTCAGACGATGGTTTTTCCTTGGGCAATTGCAGTTTATAATAATAAAGAAGTTAATATTCCATTGTTAAAAAATAGAATGGGAGCTTCAACTACCCAAAAAGTGATTGGTTCTGTACAGCATTTGGAATATTCTATTGCAGATGCGTTGAACAAAATTACCAAAGACAAACAAAAGAAAATTGCTGTAATCAAAGGGAATGGCGAACTTCAGGATGTCGTAATAGCTAAATTTCTATTGCAAATAAAAGAAAGTTATCATATTGGTCCATTTACCTTAGATTCAGTTGCAAAAAATCCAATAGGAAGTTTAGAAGCTTTAGAGAAATATGATTTGGCGATTATTGCTAAACCGACAGAAACTTTTTCAGATGGGGAAAAACAAGTTTTAGACCAATACATTGTCAACGGTGGAAAAACATTGTGGCTTGTTGATCAGGTTGCTATTGAAATGGACAGTTTATACAACTCATCCGGAGCAACTTTGGCGTATCCCAGAGATTTGAACCTGAATGATTTATTCTTCAAATATGGCATTCGAATCAACCCTGATTTAGTACAGGACGAACGTGGAAGTCCTATTAAATTAGCTACAGGAGAACAAGGAAGTGCCACTCAATTTCAGGAATTTAACTGGAAATTTGCACCTCAGGTTTATCCCAACAGTACACATCCTATTGTGAAAAATTTAGGAGGAATCCGGTTTGATTTTGCAAATCCCATTGATACGTTGAAAAATGGAATTAAAAAAACCATTCTGTTACAATCATCTCAATATTCGAGAAAAATAGGCACACCTACAGAAATAAATCTGAATAGTGTTACCGAGGAAGCTTCTCCCAATGATTACTTGAACAAAGGGAACATTCCGCTTTCAGTTTTATTAGAAGGTTCGTTTCATTCAATGTTTGAAAATCGAGTCTTGCCATTCGAGCAGAAAACATTTGAAACCAAAGGAAAAGACAATAAAATGATTGTAATTTCTGATGGAGATTTGATTAAAAACCAATTGGATAAAAATTTTCAACCGGTAGAATTAGGTTACGATCAAAGATCCGGAAATTTGTATGACAATAAAGATTTTCTCATAAATTGTGTCAATTACCTGTTGGATGACAACGGACTTATTAACATTCGAAGCAAAGATCTTGATTTGCCATTATTGGATAAAGAAAAAGTTTATCAAAACTACACCGTTACGCAATTCATAACTATCGGGCTTCCAATTCTAATTTTACTGCTTTTTGGTATTCTATTTACTTTCCTGAGAAAAAGGAAATACAGCAAGTAGATGTTAATAAAAAAGTTTCCAAACTAGAATTGTTTACGATATATTTGTAAAATGTATCGTATTTTGAATATAGAGAAATACCTTAAAAAATAAAACAAAACAGATGAAATTTATAGTATCGAGTTCGTACTTATTGAAACAATTACAAGTTTTAGGTAACGTTATCAACAGTAGTAATACTTTACCTATTTTAGATAATTTTCTATTCGATTTAGATCACAACGTGCTAACGGTTTCAGCGTCCGATTTAGAGACAACAATGTCTGCTACTTTAGGAATTGATTCTGAAAGCAAAGGAAGTGTTGCTGTTCCCGCAAAATTACTTTTGGAAATCCTCAAAACATTTCCCGAGCAGCCATTAACTTTTACAGTTGAAGAAAACAGTACAATTGAAATCAGTTCAAATTCCGGAAAATACGCTTTGGCTTATGCTCCCGGTGATGAATTTCCTAAATCTGTAAATTTAGACGATCCATCTGTAACGCTTGTTCCTGCTGATGTTTTGGCAACAGCCATAAGCAAAACAATATTTGCCGCCGGCAACGATGATTTGCGTCCGGTTATGTCTGGTGTATTCTTTCAGTTCTCTCCACAGGGATTGACTTTTGTAGCAACTGATGCGCACAAATTAGTAAAATATGCGCGTACCGATGTAACGGCTTCTCAAGTGGCTGATTTTATTATGCCAAAGAAACCTTTGAACATCTTAAAAAATATCCTCTCGTCTTCTGATGCTGAAGTAAAAATTGAATATAACGATTCTAATGCTACTTTTTCTTTCGACAATTACGTTTTAATGTGTCGTTTGATTGACGGAAAATATCCAAACTATGAAGCAGTAATCCCAAAAGAAAACCCAAATAAATTAATGATTGACCGTTCTCAATTTTTGAGTTCTGTCCGTCGTGTAGCAATTTTCTCTAATAAAACTACGCATCAGATTCGTTTGAAAATCGCTGGTGCTGAATTGAATGTTTCTGCCGAAGATATAGATTACTCAAATAAAGCTGAAGAAAGATTGACTTGTGACTATCAAGGTGATGATATGCAGATAGGTTATAATTCTCGTTTCTTAACTGAAATGTTGACTAACTTACAGTCGGACATGATTATGCTTGAAATGTCATTACCGAACAGAGCCGGAATCCTTACTCCTGTCGATGGATTAGAAGAAGGAGAAACAGTTACCATGCTGGTTATGCCGGTAATGCTAAATAGTTAACATTAAATTTTGATTTTATTGTAATTATACTTTTAAAATCCAAATATAATACTTACCATTGTAAAACAAATACGCTATTAACCAAACCATTTTTATATTTAAAAAACCGCAACTTCTTTTGAAATTGCGGTTTTTTGTTTTTGTTTGTTTGTATCAAGCTATATTACGCCCATTTTTTTCATCAGGAACGTAGCGCTTCGGTTTTTACAAATGCCGTCACGCAATTTATAATTGAAATGCAGATCATCAGCGACAATCTCCACTTCAAAACATTTATTGGTGAGAATACCTGGATACTCATTTGTAGTCAGACAAACTTCGATATCATGAGTTGCAATGGCTCCAATTGCCTTTTTTGAAATTATTTTTTTGACCACTTCTATGGTTCCGTTTCGTTTATCATCTGAATTAGTTCCGCGTAATATTTCATCGAGTAAAACAAATGCAGGCCGGTTTTCCAATTCGTCCATAATCTGCTTCAGGCGCTTAATCTCTGCGAAGAAATACGATTCACTATCTGATAACGAATCCGACAGGCGCATGGACACTAAAACGGGCAATGGATGCACATTAGCCTGAACAGCACAAACAGGTGAACCCATTCCTGCCAATACCATATTGATACCCAAACTTCTCAAAAAAGTACTTTTCCCTGACATATTTGAACCTGTCAAAATCATAAATGATTCAGGATGGAAACTCACGGTATTCCCTACTCTAGTTTGCATATTTAGCAACGGATGACCTAAATTGGTGAAGTCAATCTCATAATTGGTATTTAAGGTTGGATATGCAAACTCGGGATTATTGTAAGCTAGATTTGCCAAACTATTTAACATTTCAAATTCACCTATAACTTCCAACCAATCTTCAAGTGCTTCAGTGTGTCCTTTTTTCCATTGAATCAATCCCTTTAAAACATGAAAATTAAATAAAAAAGTTCCATTGAATAGTAGTCCCGTCACAAAATTTCCAATACTGTCCATATTAGAAAATAAAGTAGCCAATTGCTTTAAATGAATACTTGCATTTTCTTTTTTGAATGTCAGTTTTTGTTGCAAATCAATTAATTTCTCGGACTGAAAGGACTCATTCTCGATTTTTTGCATCAATAAACCATATTGCTTAATGATTTTATCAATGTTAGATGCATTGGCTATTTCAATTTGAATACGCTTTAAATATTTGCCTAAAAAACCCAAATTAAAAACAAACAGAATGGATAACACCGATAAAAAAGCTGGATTTGATGTAAGCAAATACCCAATAAAAGTTCCCAGGAACAGAACCGGTGTAATAAAAGAAACCAATATACTTGTTTTTGATAACGGTGTACTTTCAAATTTACTCCATTGTACTAAAGATTCATAACCGGATTTAGTATCGCAACTTATTTTGGCCAACGCCAAAAATTCCTGACGCCAATCTAACTTTTCGGCTAATTCTTTTAAGGCTTTTTGGTTTCTAACAATTTCCCCATTGGGTAAAATTGTTAAAAGTTGTTTTGCAAGCGTTTTTTTTCCAATAAACAACGCAGTTCTATTCAGATTTTGAAACAGGGAATGCTCACCAAAAATATCCAAATCATAGGCGTAAGGATGGTGAAAATCATTGAATTCTCCTCCATTTTCAAATGGAATCTCTTTTCTTTTCAAATAGGATCTTTCATTTTCATTAATATCCAATAGCGCTTGTTTGATTTGCTTTTTAAAAACTAATTTAGAATGAAAACGCATTAAAACGATAAACAGTCCAAAAAGAAATGCGGCCAGAGCTATAAAAAGAGCTCCGCTCGTTTTTATATAATAATACAGCGACATTAAAAAAAATACAATAGTAACAAGCCTTAAAATGCTGATACTATTGTATTTTCTATTGATTGTATTTAATGCTATCGAAAAGTGTATTTTTTTTGCTTTGTATACTTCCATAATCCAAATTGATGAACTACAAATATAGTGCTTACAAAGACAATTTATTCATCAATGAACAATGAATAATTGAATCAAATTCCTACAAATCAACTTATTTTCAAAATGTTTCAAATTTGAATGTCTTTAATCGATATGAATGGCCAAAATAGGAATATCAAAATTAGGCGCTATTTTTTTTGTAAAACTTGGTTTAAACAAACCTTCAAAAAAGCCTCTTTTATAGGTAAGCATCGTTAACACATCGATATCTTTGTACAAAACGAAGTCTAAAATAGTTTCTTTTATTTCATCGCTGGTAATAACAAAAAACTCTATAGGTTCCTTCATAAACTCCGTTTCCCATTTTTCTATTGTATCTTTTGACACATCAGAACTACTGGTTTTTACGTACAGACATTTCACTTTAGCGTTCGTTTTTTTTGCAATATCTAATACTGTTTTTAGTGCTTTCTTATCTTTAGGTCTAAAACGGGTCGTAAATCCAATAGTTTCAATTTTTTTAAATTTTGCCTCCAATGGGACACACAACATAGGAACATCAATACCAATTATAGCGGAACCGGCATTGCTTCCCACAAAAAATGCTTCCCATCCGGTAACACCAGAAGTACCCATCACAACAAAATCTATTTTATCTTCCTTAATTGCTCTTTTAATATTAAAAAGTAAATCACCATCCATAAGCCTGTGAGTCATCTTAATTTTATCGAGATTCCGTTCTTCAGCTATAGCACGAAGCTTTGGAATCTCCTCTTTAAACATATCAAATTGAGATAATTCCAACGAATCATAGATCACTGCATAATTTTCAGGAAAAAACTGATTATCAAATACAGGCAATTCAAACGTGTGCAATAAAATGAGTTCACCCTGAACTATTTTTGCAAATTCCAAAGCATGCACAAAGGCATTGGTGGCTACTTCAGAAAAATCTGTTGGGAATAGAATTCTTTTCATTATCGATAAGTATTAAAAGATTCGTTAATCAAAGTTAATGATAATAATTAACATTTAACAAGATAATTATCAGGTATTTATGCCCAAATAAGCGAGACATTGCTTATAATCAGACTGCTAGTATAAACCCATATAAAAAACCTAGTATTCCAATACAGACCCAATTAATTTTATTCATGGATAGCAAGAATAGGTACATTCACATGAAAAGCTAATTTTTTGGAAAGACTGATTTGAAATAGTTTTTCAAAGAAATTTTTATGATAGACATGCATCCCGATCATACTAATTTTGTGCACTTCAATAAAATTCAAAATGATTCCTTCCACATCATTCCCAGTTATGGTATGCAACAAAATGTCTTGGTTTTTAACTATTTGATTCCAGTCTTCCACAGCATCATTTTTGTTTTCATGATGGGATGTTTGTACACGCAAACAATCAATATGTGCCTCAAAAACTTTGGCTAGTACCATTACCCTTTCCAACGACGCAATATCGGCGGTTCTGAATTGTGTGACAAAAAGTATTTTTTTAATGGGTTGGTATTGACAGTGTTCAGGAATTGCCAAAACAGCAGTTTTGACATCATTCATCACTTTGGTCGCAACCGTACCCAAAAAAGTCTCTTTTAATCCCGTGGCGCCTTTAGTTCCCATTACCACAAAATCAATAGCATCTTCCTTGGTCATTTTTTTTATTTCATGAATTAAATTCCCCAAAATCAAAACATGACTTATTTTAATATGATCCAAATTATTTTTTTCGGCAATGCTTCTTAAAATAGGAACTTCATCTTTGTAATTTTCAAAATTACTCAACTCAGTAACATCATAAACTTCATGTAAATACTTCGAGATATTAACATAATTGGCTTGTGGCAACTGATACACATGCAATGTAATAATTTCAGCATTTATGGAATCCGCTAATTTTAATGCGTAAATGAATGCATTTTTAGAAACATCCGAAAAATCGGTTGGAAATAGAATTTTCTTCATGACACATATTAATTAATTGTTAGCCAATTATTTACATAAAATTACGACAAAAAAACAAATTAATTAAGAAATTTATCTGATAGTCTTATTTTAAGTCAGAATAAAGTTAATGGTTTTATAAGGGAATCTTGTTGCTCTACAAGTTTTACTTACTTTTGCATAAAATTGATATAAAAATATGATACCTCACGATTCTATAGTGGCACTGGCAACTCCTTCCGGAGCCGGAGCGATAGCCGTAATTCGAATTTCTGGCGAAGATGCCATAGTAATTGGTAATTCTGTTTTTCGATCCATTAAAAACAAAAATTTATTAAAACAAAAAACCCATACGTTACATTTGGGCCACATTGTGGATGATTCCAAAACTTTAGATGAAGTTTTAGTGTCAATTTTCAAAGGTCCAAATTCCTATACTGGCGAAAATACGATAGAAATTTCCTGTCACGGCTCTACTTATATCCAGCAGCAAATTATCCAGCTGCTGCTTCGAAAAGGCTGTCGTATGGCAAATGCAGGTGAATTTACACTACGAGCATTCCTAAATGGCAAACTGGATTTATCTCAAGCAGAAGCCGTTGCCGATTTGATTTCAAGTGATAATGAAGCATCTCATCAAATTGCAATGCAGCAAATGCGTGGTGGATTCTCTAACGAGATAGCTAAACTTCGTGAAGAATTATTGAATTTTGCTTCATTGATCGAACTTGAACTTGACTTTGCCGAAGAAGATGTGGAATTTGCAGACAGAACCCAATTTCATGAATTATTAAACAGAATCGAGTTTGTACTAAAACGATTAATCGATTCGTTTGCCGTAGGAAATGTCATAAAAAATGGAATTCCAGTGGCAATTGTAGGTGAACCTAATGTAGGAAAATCAACGCTTTTAAATGCTTTACTGAATGAAGAACGCGCCATCGTTTCAGAGATTGCAGGAACTACCCGTGATACTATTGAAGATGAATTGGTTATTGGCGGAATCGGGTTTCGATTTATCGATACTGCCGGAATTCGGGAAACTAAAGATGTGGTGGAAAGCATTGGTATTCGTAAGACTTTCGAAAAAATCGAACAAGCGCAAGTTGTAGTTTATTTAATAGATAGCAGTTCACAAATGACGGATGGCAGCTTTAAACAAATTCAAATTGAATTAGAGAAAATCAAAAATCAATTTCCGTTGAAACCGTTGATAATAATTGGTAACAAAGCTGATAAATTAGATGAAAATCAAAAGTCGAAGATCAAAAGTGAAATAGATACTATATTACTTTTAAGTGCCAAAGAAAAACTGGGTGTTGAGGATTTAAAAAACAAATTGCTTTCGTTTGTTAATACTGGAACATTAAGAAATAACGAGACAATCATTACCAACACAAGGCATTATGACTCCCTATTAAAAGCATTAAACGAAATACAACAAGTGAAATATGGCCTTGAAACTAACCTCTCAAGCGACTTGATGGCATTAGATATTAGGGAAGCCTTGTATCAATTTGGGATGATTACCGGGCAAGTAACGAATGATGAATTGTTGGGGAATATATTTGCTAATTTCTGTATCGGTAAATAATTAACACAATTTTAACATATTAACTTAAATTTTTGTTAAATTTAAAGCTAAAAATCCTACATATTTTACCTCAAAATACACTTTTTATACCGTAATTGTACCATAAAAGAAAAAATCTCTTTTATGTGTCTTTTAGGGGCAAATAACGACGCTTAAATGCTCTTAAATCCACTTAATATTATTAAAAACAACCAAAATTATAGTCAAATTAACATTTTTACTTGCTTTTTTTTGTTTTATTTTGTATAAAAATGTACCACTCTTTCATCTATTATCTGTGAGGTCCTGTAAATACTGATTTGTTACTTTCTTTTACAGAAATTAGCAAATTTTTTAAACTGTTTAATTAAGCTTAGAAACATAACTCTTTAGAATTGAAATCCCTATATTTACTGAAGTAACTAAATAGTTAGCCAGATAATTAAAAAAATATACTTGTAATAATTTCTCTACCAATTAAAACTTATTATTTAAGTATTTTAACTTCATTCCATTCTTAGTTAACTACTTTCAGTCCTATAATTCCAACTAATAAAAATTGGAAATGAGCTCAAATATTTCAGTATATAGAATATGTGGATTTTGTGGTTTTGAATTTGTTGCACATAAAACCACTACAAAGTATTGCTCATTAAAATGTTCAAGTAAAGATTATAAGCGAAGGTTAAAAAATCAGAAAATTGAAAGCTCAAACCTTCAAACAATCAAAATAAAAAACCAGCCGCTCATTGATCTTAAAGACAAAGAATTTTTAAATGTTAAACAACTTGGATTGCTTTTAGGCTTTTCAGTTAAAACTGTCTATCGTTTGATCAATACAAAAAAAATAAACGCATATAACTTTTCAGAAAGAAAAACCCTAATTAGACGGTGTGATATTAATGCTTTATTTGAAAAGCCACAAATTGGATTTGAAGTAGTATTACGACCAATAGAACAAAAAAAACACGCTGAAATTAAAGACTGTTACACGATAACTGAAATACAGAATAAATTTAAAATTTCAAGTGGGGCTTTATACAATCTTATAAAACGTAATAACATAAGTAAATTTTCACAAGGAAAATTTACTTATGTTGCTAAAAAGGATATTGAAGGTTTTTTAAAGTAATAGTATAAATTATACTAGAAAATCACTTTGATTGCTTTTCAGAAGTTTTAGCCATTTTAGATAGCGATTGTAAACTGTTTTTTATCTTTATTGAATACTATGAAATCAACAACGCGCTTCTTAATCGCAAGCAAATATTAAGTGATATGGCTATTCAAATATTCCCAAAAAAACACATTTGGAATCTTTGAATAGGGCATTTATTTAATCATCAACTGAAAATTATAAATTAGATGGAATTTTAAATCAAGTCTTGATACATAATTTCATCTTTTGAAAAATATGGATTATCTGTTTTATTGCAGCAATGCACTATGGTTTGTAAATTTCAACTGACTGGAAAACAGGGAAATTTTTTAATCCACTTTCGCCATGCAGGTCCTGCTTAGTGTCAATATTCTCAAAACTTAATTGGCGTTCGCCCCAGATTCCCCAGACTAAAGTGCAATTTTTAGAAGTAAGGAACTCATCAAGCAAATCTTTTCTTAGATAAACTAAATTGTGTTTATTATCATAATCAAAATTATAATTAACTTCCTGTGAAGCAATGGAACCTTTAGAATCTTTTAGATCAAAAGTCTGCGGTTCATTAATTAATCCCATCTCGTCAACTAATTCTTTTGAAATAACAGTTTTATATCCAAAATCATGGAGAACGCTTTCACTTGAGAATGCAAATTCCATAACAGGCAGAAGAACATTAAATTTCTTCTTTATCCGTTTGGTAACTTCCATTTCATCAGGATATTCCATTTTCAACGTATCAGGATTAAATTTTGGATAATAATCTGGATGATCTTTCTGTACGTTATATTTTATAGTTTTTTCAACAAAAGATAATTTAATATTATTATCATAAACCGCCTTTTCAAAAAGATACATCTCACCGGCAAAACAATCATGATTATCCATTTTTTCAGGAAGCCATCTTCCTCTGAAATCCCGCTTTTCTAACCGCGCCAGTATATCGTCAAGATTTTTAGTCTTAACAATAAGTGCTCTGATAAATATAAACCGTTCTCTGTGGATTTCTTTATCTTCCTGATTTATGAATCCGTCCATACAGATCCATCGCTTCCCCTGACCGTTTAAGTCAGAAACCTCAAGGTATTTTGAAACATCTGCCCCACCCCCGTTTTTGTACCATTCCATTAAACTCAGACTCCTGTCACCGAGATAATCTGTTTGTACAAATTTTGTTTTGTTATCATTCACATCTTCAGGAAAACTCAAATCAATATCAGGACTGATTATCCTGAAATCTTCATATTCATTTTTAAGCAGGCCTGCATCATCTCTTAAACCCGCCTGTTCATAAAAAGCAATCCACGAATACTTCTTGCCATAGCGTTCTATTTTAGCTTTCTGCGTCCGGCTAGAATGGCTCTCTCTTTGGATCCTGCTGTCCATTTCTTTAAATATCAAGGAGTCCCAGCCTAACTGAAAAATACGCCAGTATATCTGACGGCGTACCTTTTTTTTATTCTCTGGGTCATTATAACTTCTTCCTTCGCTTACTATCCTGCCGATTGTGTAGTTACTGAAATCCATGTAAATCGGATCACTGAAATTACCTTTTTCATTCTCATAATCAAATTCACCCCATTCCCTGTTACCGTCTGTAGTGTATGGTGCTCGTATATTAATCTGTTCCATTTCTGAAAGCAGATCCGGATAGTACTTCAAAGCCACTTCTATACTCTGTGCAGCATAACTGCGAGCAAGAAAATGCGTGGTTCCATGCGGAGCATCCGCTGCAAAAATTAACCTGTAAAGCATCTGGGCGATAGATCTTAAATGAAGGTCCCGAAATTGCGAATCACTACGGTTATGCTCTGCCAGTATTATTCCATATGCTGCGCCAAGGGTTCGTTCCCACACATAGGGATCATTGATGGTTAGCGAATACGAAAGAAGCTCGGTAAACTCCTCAGGGAATCTCCTGCCATAATAATACAGCGCACGTGTGGCCTGGTCACGCATATCTCTGTTTGTGACCGTCAGCATCCACATCACTTTTCTCGCTACAATATGAACACGGTCTGACACAACTTGATTTTCTTTGTTAACTTTCTCAAAATGATCAATATATCTGTAAAAACCTGTCTTTTCTTCGAAAGAGTAATCTCCTCTGCAGTTTTCTGTCCAGTAAATATCTCTAAAACCTACATTCATTGAATGAAGAAGCTCTGAAAGGAACAGGAAATTAAGCGGATGTTCCATAACCAGCTCAGTGGTATCAAAAAGAATAATTGTCGACCACGTTCTGGAAATATCTTTAAAAGCTTCGCTAACCATTTTTTTTGCCAGTGCTTCACTCCGAAGCACAATATCTGCATTCAAATCAAATAAAGATTCCACCGTATATCGCGATAAAGTAAAAGATTCACTCACAAGAGATTCCAGACCATAAGACTTAACTGCCAGTATGCAAAATGACCGCAGGATATCATCATATAAGGGATGTCTGCGGTTTTTGCCAAAAAGAGATGATTCAAATTTTTTGTTAATTATTAGCAGCTGAACTTCGCCGCTATCTTTTACTCCCTGTAAAATACTTTTGGCAATCAGGTAGCCGTTAAGCAAATCATATGTAAATGCTACAACTTCTCTTCCATCCCAGTCCCTGAAAATCAACAGATCCTCACCTTCAAATGCATGAAGTGTGTTGGGGTCAAGCACAGTAGGCACAATATCCTGGAGTGCTACATCCCTTTTATCACTTTCCCATAATGCCGTAGAAATTTTATTTAGAATATCATTTGTAAAGGATTTGTGGTAACGAAGCTCTCGCCCAAGTCTCTCGACAATGTTTTCATTGCACTTCTGGAGATATATCTCAAAAATGTCAAACATATCCTCGTTGTGAAATGATACTGTCTCACCCTTTTTGGCTTCACAAAAGATTTTCAGGTACAAAGGTTCACTAAAATGGTTTAACCTTACCGAATTCACCACTGTAATATTATAATGCTTAAAGTACCTCTTAATTGCTTTATTTATGTTATAACGTGTAAAGCCGTCGACCTGTACTTTCATTTGCCATTTGCCCTCAGGATAAGACAAATAACCTTTAGGGAACAATACCTTTTCATAGGAACTGCGGTATGTGGCCAGTAAGAGCACGTTAGGGAAATGAAGTCTTATTTCATTAGCCAGCTCGTCTATACCAACAGCCCATATTTCCTTCCAGTACGTTGATTCGTTGAGCCCGTCAATAGCAATCACAAGTTTTGTCTGATGTACACGCGCACAAACTTCAAGTGCTCCCAAAAAATTTTTTACTGTCCAGTCAGTTGGAATGTCCAGTAATTGTTTCATTTGCTCCTTTATAGGCAGATTAGATCTAAAGTGGCTTCCAAAAAGAAAAATCGCCGGCTTGTCATTCTCTATTTGCAGAAGAACCGTGTTAACTGCCAGATGAGTCTTGCCTTTTGAAGCATTTCCTGTAATGTACACTTCTGTTTGATTTACAGACTTAAGAAGCTGAAATATGTGCAGGTAAGATTCAAAATTTCGCATCGTAAAATAAGGCCCAAACATACAGTCGCGGCATTCACGAATTTTTCGTCTTTTCCTTTCATCAGGTTCCTTTTCCTCAGTTTTCCAGTTGATATCAGCAACCGTAATATCTTCTTTAAAACTGGAGTACTCACTGTAAAAATTTTGATATTCTTCAACAAAATCATTTACAGCGCGTAGTAAAGGCTGAAGCTCATGTAGATCTTTTTCTTCCAAAGTTTTCCGCACCGATTTCAAAAGAAAATTACCTCTGTCTATCAACGTTAAATGATTATCACTGAGAACAAAATCGCTGATTTTTTTTACAGTTTTTTCAAATCCTTGATCTACATCAAATTCCTTTATTTTTCTTAACTTATCATGATAATCATTTTTAAATTTATCTATATTAAGAATTCTTGACCGTTCAAGGATAAGAGATGCAAGGGCTTTGCCTCCAATTACTTGTGCGATATCTTCGTCGGCCTGCCCCTTTGTATGCAGTTTTTCCAAATATTTTGATTTGATAACCCTTGACTCTCTTACAAGGGTAAATTTTTCTTTAAACCAATTCAAATCAAGTATCTTATCTGAAAAGAAATACCGGTGAATATCTGGGTACTTCCGCAAAAAATTTAATATTTCGCTCTCTCCCCAATGAATTAATTCTGGACTGCATACAGAATTCAAAACCGGTTTTCCTTTAAATGTCAGAGCACCAATCTCATCAAACCATTTTTTTTCCAATGGTGTCATAGATAGTTTACTGCATAAAAACCACTTCTTAAGCTTGGTTCCATGAATATCTGCAGCCTTTTGTAAAGATTTTTTTATTTGTTCCTGTCTGCCACTTTCACTAAAGCGCCCAAAAAATTTACACTGCCAGCCCCAGATATCACCATCAGGCAGTTCAAGATAGAACTCAACTCCATCTCCTCCTCCACTATCATCTATAGAAGTCAGTCTGCCTTGTGCAGAATACAACTCAAAAACCAGCTGATAGCATAATTCTTCAAAGCTTTTCTTTTTGTCGTCCTCATATGATTTAAGGTTCTCCCAGTTAATCAGGTTATCCATTGACAATAAATAGAGATTATTTTTTAATTCAGTACCTAAACTTCTAAATGTTTTCGGCGGTCATTTACAAATCTACAAAATAGCACAATATAGAGAATGCATAATATAAAAAGAAGAAATAATTTCTTATAAATTATACCAGCAACCCAGGTGCACCTATTCCCATTACAAGCTTGGTCAAGATCCTGTGCTTTGAACTTTAAATCCTGTCCTTAACCTTTAATCCTAAGTAGTGAATACAGTAAACATACTGCATACAGAGCTGATTTCTGGAATATTGCTTTCAATACCATTTTTTATAAGTTGTTTAAAAAGGTGAGGTTCAATTTCTTTAATTATTGAATTACTATGTATAAAGAGATCTCTCCCTGTAAATTTTAGATATGTCTCATCTCCAGTAGCGTACTGTCGTCCATTTTGAATAAAAATGTTTTTCAATCCTATCAAGAAACCCCTTTCAATTTCTTCATCAACCACCTTTTGAAGATAGAGTAAAATAAGCGACAAAGACCAGGACAAAAGTTCCAGATCATTTTCATGTCTATCTCTATGAAAATTATTCACTGATTTTAAAATGGTTTTTAATGGTTTTATAAGCTCCTTTTGTTTTTCATCATCAAGACCTAAAACAAACTCATTAACTCGATAAACTAGATTAAAGTTATTGCGATAAGGAACTTCAATCAAAGTATCAAATAAGATTGGAAGTAATTTGAAATCAAAATTAGGCTCATAATAAAATAATTCAGAGAATAAATCTATTTTATCTTTAGATTTTTTTTCGTCACTAATTTGCATTATTAATAACTCGACATACAACTTTTCGCATTGACTGTCAGACAAAAATATATCCTTAATTTTTAGTAGAATAGATTTATAAAATTGCTCTGTCGATCTATTATCAAACCTTAAACTGCCAATATCTTTTGCAATTTCAAAATTTGCTAATTCTAATTTATGCTTTCTTGAAAAATTTATCACTGTCGAAAAATAGCATCCCAGGTTTCCTTTTATAGATAAGTTTCTAAGTATATCAGGAGTTAAATCACCTTTTATTATTACTGATTCTATTGCAGTTATCAAATTATTAGGAATTTCATCACCATCGTGCAACAGAATATTTAGATCGTCTATACTAAAATAATTAAATGGTACAACGTTGTTTGATGCAAAGGCTGAGATATGTTCAATATATCCTTCTTCTAAATTTAATCCTTCCGGTATTTTCCCTAATCTGAAAAGCAATGCACATAACAATGCATCTTGAGAAATTCTATAATCTGTCAAAATTTTAATTATCTTTTCATCGTTCATTGCTTCGAACTCATGAGCTAAGATTGAAAGGAAAGGAATTAACAAATTATGGAGATGATCTTCTGATAATGAAGGGTAAGTCATTATATTTTTTATTGATCTACCCATTTTTTGCTTAATGTCGGGATCTGAATTTCCTAATTCAATTATAAAACCAAATAATTGTTCAAAAGTATCATGATTGGACCTTTTTTCACTTCCTATTAGAGCTAAAAAGAAATTCTGCCAACTGCCCTCTTCCTTAACAACTTCATAATACCTAAGTAGTAGAATTTCCTTTACATTATCTTTTTCTTGAATTGCTTTCGATCTTTCCTTTAACTCGCTAATAAAATCGGCATCTTTAAACAATTCTTGAAATTTGTAATGAAACTCAATCAATTCTGCATTATAAGATTGAATATGCAAAAGCCAGCAATAGGCCTTCTCTTTAATGTCAAGCTTATCGTAATAAAACCTAATTAGGTTGTGGGCGGCCGCTATCTTGATTTCTAACTGATCTGAATTCATCAAATCTTCCCGAACGAAATTGTAAAATTCTTCTTTACCCATAACCCTTTCAACACCATCATCTAGTAAGTTGCCGCTCCAATCCAAAAAATTAGAATTGCCATTCAATCCGCTGATAAGCTCCCCCAATAAAATACTATTCAGTTTGTATTGATTATTATGATAGAGAAGTTTCAAAGCAAAAGTTTTTGCTAATTCTGGTAAGTCTTCTACTAAATTATTAATAAAATCAAGTGTTGAATTCCCAAAATTGAGCTTCATACAGAGTCTTAAGAACTCTTGATTGTCAAATATTCTTTTTGAAGCTGACCTGATGATTATTTCTAAAGCCTTTTTCTCATTACCAGGATTACACACCAACAAAACTGAAGCCGAGCGAAATCTTAAATTACCATCAAGATTGTTAAGTGAATCCTTTAAACCATTGTAATATTGTGGTTTGGAAAGCACTTTGGTAAACATTTGCCGAATTTCTGGATATCTTGACAAACTATACTTCGCCAAATGTTTTACAACATATAAAAATTCATTAAGGTAAATTTTCTCAGAATTCATAACCTCCATTAAAAAATACTTTAAGTACAGTTCAGAAATTCCAGATTTTAGATCCAGATTATAGATATAGGTTATTATATATCCTTCCCTATTCTGATTATTGTAAATGAGCGAAGCAACAATTTCTTCCCTTACACTATTTTTATAATCAAACCATGAGGATTTCTTTAAAATGGTCTCGCCAATCAAAATTGGATCACGTTCTAAATAATACTGATATAAAATTATTGCGCAAGAATCAGAAATAGCGCTTTCTTTGACAATATTGAATCTACAATACGCTTCCAGATTCGATTCTCCCAGCCTCTCTTGAAGTATAGGAAGAAGCTCACTTTCTCCATTTCCGATGTGATTTATACAATTATCAAGAATTACTTTAGGGATATCGTCGCTAAAAAATTCTAGCCACAATTTGAGTGCCTCCACAGGTTCATAATCTTTATTCCTGCATGCAATTTCTAAAGCATTTTTAACACTCAATAATTCTCCGGTAATTATTTCTTGCCTCAATAATGCTTCTGCTCTTTCTCTTAGTAAATTATTTCGTAACGCATCTGCTAAAAGAATACAACGTACTCTTACTTCAAATTTTTCGGGAAGAACTAGTGAAACTATTGGTAGTAACTCATTACAAGAGAAAGTTCGAGCAGTTAAATGAAAAGGAATTATTGAGCTCAATTTGCTTTTTTCGTTCTCATTTAAATTAAACTGTGATCTTAATAAATAAAACTTAAGAATAAGAGCTGCAATTCCATCACTACCCATTAAAGCAGGATACTTTGGGTTAAGGTAATCATTAAAAAACCAATTGAATCCAACTTGTTTTAAATCTTTTATTATATAGGAATAAGCGTGCGGAACTAAGGAATCTGATTTTCCCCAAAACTTCAAGGGCCTAAATCCTATCAATTTAATTTTATCAAGAAATTTAGAATTTAACTCCCTAATTTGTGCTTCTGCTAATAAAACAGCCGTTGCTGGAGTATTGCCACTGGTGAACAACAATTCATCAATTACTTCAAATAAAAATTGTTTCAGAAGATTGCTTTCTCCTTTTGTTCTTGCAATTGCAGCCGCATGAGAAATTTCTCTCCATGAATCAATCCTGCTATTCTTATACCTAAAATCTTTACCTTCAGATACAGTTTTATAAAGATGCAAACCAACCGCAAATTGATGAAGCTGATGAGACTGAAAAGTATACTTATCGCCTATATTTTGTAAAAAATTACTTTTAAAAAAGTTTATCGTTTCGCTAACTAATAAGTTTCTACTAGCAATATTAGCAGGTATAAGCTCATTAGAATCTATTATCTGAAAAAATGCATCTTCGCTAATTGTACCGTCCAACGATGTATATATTTTGTAAGCAATAGGAGCAATAAATTTTTCTCTCTGCAGGGTATGGGGATATTCACTTAAAAATGTTGCTAAATTTTCTTTTTGATCATCTTTATGCCAATTAAGTCTGCTTTTCAATACCTCATACATTATATCACCTAATGTTTTAATACTAAGATTTTCATCAAGAAAATCCCTAATCAAACAAACGGTTAGCGGTGTAATCGCATTAGCTTTTAATTCTTGTTTCGAATTTAAAATTTTCAATCGCTGTAATGCATCTTTCTCTGCTTCACTAGTACTTAACCCTGCACCCACCGCCTCATTTTTTAGCAAATTTTTTATTTCTTTATCTGTCAAATCTAGTGTCGTAAGACAATTCCATTGATCAAAATGTACAATTGATGATAATTCAATTGGCCTCCCAGACGCTATTATTCTGATATTTGAAATGCCTTTGGACATATTTAGCAAATGCCCTATCAGCTTTTTTGATTCGTCTAAATCAAATTCATCTAAACCATCAAATATTAATGTTACTTCTTGATTAGCATGAAGGATAGTTTCTAAATAAAATCCTTTCTCAGTAATATTTAATTCTTCATTTACAAAATCATTAATAATTGATTTCAGCTCTATAACAGCTGCTGGTACTTTCCCCTTTAAGTACGTCGAGGGTATAAAAATTGGGAGAATATCCTCGCTGGATTCAGTAAGGAAATAGTGAGCCAACAGTGTACTTTTTCCGCTTCCTATTTCTCCGAATAAAAATGTTGGGTGTGAATCATTAATTAAATCCCCAAAGTCTTCAACTACAACATCCAAATTTTTTGCTTTTTCAGGATCTGTCTGTTCAATATTCTTCCTTTCAATTTTGATTTCTCTATTATGTTTTGCAATCTTCCGTTTTATCAATTCTGGAAATGATTTATCTTTAACATTAGAAAAATATTTATTTTCAAGAAATGTTTTTAACCATATTTTAGTTTTAATTTTAATTTCTGTCAGGTCGCTAGTTACATATTTATAAGCCTTTAAATTAAGTTCATTTCCAGCGCAAATTTTTAGAAAAAAGTTTTCCACACTATCTTTTCGAAGGAGTTTTAAAATAGTGTCCACCTCATCCTGCTTTTCTTCTAATGCTAACATTAGTGCTGCATAAACAAATTCTGGCTGATATGGAGTAGTAAATCTCGCAAAATCTGAAGCCCTAATTTTTTCAACTATTTCTTTCTTGTAGTCTTTCTCGTTATCTTGCTCAAAATACCACTCAATAGAATTTAAAAAAGTAGTTAAAGAATTATCATCTAACTCTGATTCTATGTCAGTAGAATACTGTTCAATATATTCCTGTACTAAGTACTTTCTAATAGAATCAAGTAAATTTTCTTCTGATAATTTTTTTTCAATAATAAGTTTTAATGTCCCTTCTGTAAATAAAGTAACACCCAAAAATGTCATTTTTTTTGTAATTTTCTCAACGGTTATTTTATTGGTTGAATAAAAACCAAATTTTAAATTTGAACTTTTTTTCTCCGTTATCCAGATTTCGAGAAAATAGACAAGAGTATTTAATATTTGCTGAGAGTTGAAAGAAAATGATGTATTTTTATCATAATTTTTTTCTTCTTCAATATATCGAGAATCTTCATTTTGCAGGAATACGTCGCCTTTATATTCAATGGCTACATTAATATTAGCATTTGAATTCGATTTTACTTCATCAAAAAAAAGCCCTAGAGCTCTTTGTTTTTGTAATGTAAATCCTTTAGTTTTATCACCTGCTTCTCTTTTTATTTCCGCCATTTAAATTGTATTTGTTTTATAATTACAGTTTTTTATACTTAATGCCTTTGGTTTACTAAGTTATCTCATGCTAAGAAGTTCAAAACAAAGTCTTGATTTTTTTAAATAATCCAAATTGTTTTTGACTAATTACTTTTGTATTGAAGCGATTAAATTACTTTAATTCGAACTAGAGTCTTTAGAATTAATAGGTTCAAAATAGCATTTTTAACCTAAACCCATTTCGGCAGGATCGATGTCATTCTTTTCGCTATGCCTAATAAAATCATTTATTTGCTGTTGCTTTAATATTGACAATTCACAAACAATTTTTTTCAATTCTTCCACTGGTTCGTTTAATAAATCGTAGCTGCGATATTGATCAAAAACTGCAGCATATATTTCACTAATAATGCGTTTTACAACATTCAACAATTCTTTTGCATCAACAAATGAAAGTTCGTTTTTTATACCTTCTCGGTTTGGGTCATTGTGACTATATAACTTATCTCTTTGTAACATTAAATTATCAATTTTAATTTTTTCCAAATTAAGATTTTGTTCCCAAATAGACATGGAATATTGGTCTATTTCTTCTACTTGACCGAACTCTCCATCAGGTTTAAATTTCCTAATAAACTTACTAAGATTATAAAAATGAGCGCGGTCGCTCGTTGAGAATAATTTGGCCATTTCGATTACGAAAATTCGCCAATTTAGTTCTGTACTGTATTTGAAAAATTTATTTTGATTTATTACCTCCCTCTCAATAACAGATTGCGGGTTGGTTAGATAATCAACAATTTTAAAAGAGGACTGAGCTAACAACATGATGTCATTTATCTCCTTTGTATGTCGTCGTAGCTTATTTTTATCGTAATTCAATATATATATTTTTATTTATTTTTGTTTATTTATTCCTACTAAAGAATTAGATGGTTACCTTTAATATTTTAGTAGAAATACAAGTCCAATAAAAAGACTTGTTTTTATATATGAAATAATTAGCTGTTTTTTTGGACCATGAATACTGTTGGCCGTATTAGACCGGAATAGATTTTGTATGATGACTTGCTGAGTGTTTTAAGGCAGTTAAAAGTTCTCTTATAAAAAAATTTGTATTGTCTAAAATCTCCTTTGCAAAAATATCAATCATTAGATCAGGTGAATTTTGTAGGAATGGAGTCTTATCCATTTTATCCACGTAGTAATTATAGCCGTCAGAATTTAAATTTATACTATATCCGTGTATAAACCTGTTTCTTAAATTATTAATTTGTAAAAGGTACTTGTCGAAAAATGCGTTGTGAGAGTTAATGCAGATATTTAGTTTATCATTTTGTCGATATCCTAAATTAACCAAACGCTTTAAATAGTTTAAATAATCCAATAATGGAGAACTTAATGGTTCTCTAACATAAACGATTACCTTTTTAATTAGTATTTCAGCTAAAAAAACCAAATTTTCATATAGGGAGGCAATTTGTAGTATAAAGCTTTGAAAATTCAGATCGATTATTTCTTTGTAAAAATTTTTATCATCCACCTTAAAGTTATATTTCAATTGTGCAGTACCATCAAAGTATGTGCAATCCATATCAAATGGTAATGAAGTTACATTATTACTTAAAATTGCATGATCAATATCCTCAAAATAAGTATGAAAAAGAATCTCACATCTTTTAAATTTGGCTTCGATAGCATTCAAAAGCTCAGTAATGGAGTTGAGCTGTACTTTATATTTATTATGAAAAACTTCATTATGACTAGTAATTTTTGTTTCGGAAATTTTCTTTCTGACAATAAGCAATAAAGCATTTCTCTCAGCAGTAAAGTTGCTTAAAATAATTGTTTTTACCATGTTAGATTATCTTTATCGGTTATACGATTTATATCTGCTTCAACTGATTGCAATACTTCTTTAAGAAATGTAGTTGACGGGAGATCCCTTGGTTCTACAGAAATAAAATTACTTAATAGAGAATGAAGATCAACATCAACTTGAAAAGGCATATTGGCCGAGCCTGATTTCACTCCCATTGTAATTATGACAATATAGCAGGCATCCCTGAGACTTTCATATTTCTCAACTTGCTTATTTTTATAACTGGCAGCAATGTTAAATGCATAAATGATAATATTAAGTATATTTTCCTCCTTCTGATGAAAAATATCTAAACTCATGATTGTTCTTTCAAGTTTTTCAGTATCTGCAGCATATTTATTAATTAATAAATAGTAATAATCAGCTGAATAATTTGAAAGTGCTTTACCAGGCTTCAAATATTCCAAAAGATCTTTTGCAATATATAAATGCTCTACCGACTCATCTAAATTTAAATACCAGTTTACAGACCGGAGAAACATTTCTTCTCTGATGATAGGATCACAATTAGTAAATAAGTGCGAATGATTGCCATCAGGAGCAAATTCATAATCTACAAAAGTCTTTTTAATGATCATAAGATTCTTTATAAAATTAAATCTATTCAGAAAATATGTAAAAATGCATTCTGGACCATTAAATATTAGTATTTTATTTAGACAGTGTTCAATTTCATAAGTTAGCTGGTATCCAAGGGTGTGTTTCAAAACAAGTTCCGACATTTGAAATTCAGTTACAGTAGGATTATCACTTAGGCGAATGAAAAACATTTCAGTTTGACGCTGCGGGGTCCTGTCCAAAAAATCACCACAAATCTCTAAAACATAAGGGTGTTTAACAGCAAAAAGACTTTGTAATGCAGTGGATAAATTAAAACTATTTTCAAATTTTTTCTTATTGAAAACCTTAAGTATTATTTCTATATCTTCTTCTCCCAAGTCCCATGAACCTGGCACCTTGTCTGAATAAATAGAGAGTAAAAAATTGTCAGCATCAACAGTATTTAATTTCTGTAACTTTTTGACCTGGCTCCAATAGAATATATTTTCCTTATGTTTAAAATATAATGTAGATAAAATTTTATACCCATATATGCTGTATAGTCTTAGCGAGTAATTATACATTTTATCATGCAACTTTTTAGCATAAACCGGATATTTATTTTCAAGTGTCTTTTGAAAATTGAAGTAATAATGCGGAGGATATTTTTGAGGCTCTAAGAATGAAATTATACTATCAGCTAATTCTTCACTGTCCGCAATTTTAACCATTTCATCACACTTGTCAGATACATATTGTTCGATATTTGGCATGTCAAGAATGCTTATTTCAGCTTTAGAAAACAATTGTGATAAGCGCTCTGTCAAATTTTTAGGCTTAAGAGCTATCTTTACCTCCTCAATTAATGGTCGCAAATCATTTGAAATTCCCCATTTTTCAAACCAATAAAGTTTTTCTAGTATTTCTTTCTGATCTAAAATATTAAATTCTGCCCCTTCCCTTATTAGAAATTGTAAGACGGACTTAATTTCTACGTCATTTTTATACGGTGTAGTATTTTTGTGTGTAGCAAAGATGGCACGTGGAATGTCAATTATATAATTTAAAATTTGGGATTTTAGATATAGAGCATTGGGTAGTTTATAAAATCTAAATAATAAATTAATAATAGTTCTTCTAAACTTTTTTACCTGGGTGATAGCAGGTATATAGTAAGTAGTAAAAATAATACTCTCCCTATTTACCGCATCCCATTCAGAATTACTAAAATCAAGACTCATAAAAGATTTACAGCATGCAAAAGCCAGTAATAATTCTTTTTCGCTGTATTTATCAGCATCCTTAGCAAATAATTCTACAAAGTAACTTTGACGTTCCATGCTAAATCTCTCAACAATATCTCTTTTAGAAAAGATATAAATACCTGCTATTTTACTTTCCTCAAGAATATTATATAATTTAAAAGTACTGCTATATACAAACTCATAATATTCCCGAAATTCGTAAAGGGTGGATAAAATAGCTATAATTGTTATTACAGCTGATTCTCCAGGATTATAATTATTACTTTTACTTTCTCCATATTCTATAATTATGGGATGATTTTCAATTAACAACGAAGCTAAAAAAATTTCGACTCCTTTTCTTGCAACTTCTGGCTGAACAAAGCTGATCCTGCTAATAGTAGAAAGTACCTTTTGAATTTTTTTAATATCATGTTCGTTTTCTATCACTTCTATATAAGTCAAAAGTATCTCATTAAGCACATTTGTATGACCTTTCTCTATTTCATCTACACTGCTCAAATTTAAAATTATATTATCTATGTAGCGTGAAAATTCACTTACGTAATTAACTATTTCTGAACTTCTAATTTGAGAAAGAATTATATCACTGTAATAATCAGGCTTAATACTTTGCTCATATCTTCCATTCACAAATCCATTATTTACAAGTATACTTAGAGACTCATTTAATGCTGGAACCGAAATGCAATGTAATTCACTTAATTTATTTATTATGAATGAATCATTAAAATTAATAGGCTCAATGAGAACAATATTTTGCAATAATCTGGTCAGGCTCAACTTATTCACACCGGTAATATCGGAGACTTGTTCAATATATGTTTTAAAATAACCATTTACATAGTTTTTTAAGAAGTGTTGTTCTTTTATTTTACTGATAGGTTCTCCTCTAAAAATTGCATTTAGCATTGCCACAATAAGTATGGGTTTGCCAAAAGATGTCATTATCAATTGATTTGTATAATGTTTATAATCTGTATTTTCAAGATAATGCTTAAATATTGCCTCGGTATCAGGTCTTGAAAGTTCATTAAGTTTAATGAACAAAATTTTCTCATATTCTTTTAACAATGAAAGAGAATCAAGCGCGCCAATTGTTCTGGAAGTCAAAATTAATTTTACTTTATTGCTCAAGCCTTGTACTAAAACTTTAATATCAGCAATGATTTCGGGCTTATAAGTATGAGCATCATCAATTAAAATAATAAAATTGTTTTTTGATGTTAAAGCTTTTCTTAATTTATCAAAGTCAATATTTCTGTTAAGCAAAACTAATGGTATCCAGTGGTTTAGCGGATCAACTTCTTGCTTAAAAAATTCAATAACAAGTCTGGTTTTACCTATCCCTGCCTCACCAGTAACCACAATCATATTATCTTCAGAATTAATAAATTTCTTTATTTCTTTTAGCTCATTTTCACGGGAAATAAAAAAATTAGCCAAGGAAGATGGCTCAAAATGATCCGAATTTAAATTATTGTAGAATACCGTTTTGTAGCTTTGAATCTGTGCTGTAGTAAAACCGTCGTTGAGCCATAAAAATAAAATCGGATGATGAAGTAATAAATTAAATATTTTTGCACCGTCCCAAATAAACCCAATACAAGTTTTATTTTCTTTAATTCTTTCGGTTTCAAAAATTTCTACTAAACTTTTATGTTCCTGTGGTAACAACTCAATATTCGTAATAAGTACAAAATAATTTTCTTCTGCTAATTTGGCAACTTCTTTTTTTAACTGATAGCGTAGATTGCTGACTGCCTCACCCCTAGCAGCATGAGAAAACTTAAACTGAAATCTCCAATTTCCAGAAAAATTTTGATATGTTCCCGTGAATGCTCCATCAATACCGCCATCTTTACCGGCAGCTGAATAAGGATGGTAAGTTTTTCCTAATTCAAACGTCAGCAGACCATTGCAAAACATTTCAAAATCATCATAGTTGTAATTAGCCCAATTAATTTTATCCATTTGATTAAAAGTATTTTAATAAATTATAGAACACTTCCTCAATGCGTGTAGAAAATGAACTATCTGCCATAAAGATAATTTATTTACTCAGTCATATCTGAGTTTTTTTATTAAGGTATAAATTGTTTTTATGCATAATTATATACCAATTGCTAATAACTTGATTTATATAGTCCAATTTTAAGATAGTATTGTAGACTTTGCCATCACTTGTTGTGTTACGTTGCAATAATTATCTTCTGAAACAGAACAGTCCGACGTCACATATTATAAAGTATAATCCTCATCCTTTATGGAAAAAATAAATCCGTATAATTACGTATTAGTTTCTCTTTATGAATCTGTATTTTTGAAAGCAAAGAATTAAACCTAGAAAATATTTTATTCCATATTAAACTCACGAATTAAATTCTAATATTTGCTCTAAAAACAAACGCTGGAAACATTTTGAAATGTGAGATTGATATCCAAGTTAATTGGTGTAACGATATTCTTGTAAGATTCATCGATTTTAAAGCACATTTTTACCTAAATATAATAAGAATTAATCATGAAATTAGCAGCAATTTATATTCCCAAAAGCACTTTACCTCACGTCTTCGGTAAAGACCATAGCGCTAAAACAATGAATTTAGGAAGTCGTAATTTTTATTTTTTTGATGAAAATGACACGGAAATAATTATCACGGAAAAGATCCAGAATTCAAATTTCATTAATAACTTTTTTGATGAGAATTTAGGCCTAATAAGTGCAGTTGTAGGTCAGAATGCCGCAGGCAAAACATCCCTACTACGAGCTATGAATAATTCCAGAGATATTTCAAATAAAAAACTTGTCTACATTATTGAATATGATGATTCAGAAAAATTGACAATTATCAATGAAACAAACATAACAATTAAAATTTTAATAGACTTGGAATTTGAAATAGTCTCTAATAAAATTTTTGAGCCACTATTTTATTCACCCTGTTTAGATTTTGATTTAAAAGATTCATATTCGCCCATTTCTCTTGTAAATTATTTTGACGAGGACCTTGAGAATTATTTCATTGACTCAGTGATTAGGAATATTTCCCTAATGAACAATGAGATAATTGAAGATATAAAAAATATCTACGATGATTTCCCAAGTTACGATACAGTGAGTATTCAGATAAAAAAGCACAGAAAATCCAAATTTAGAGCTCCATATTTAGAAGCTAATTTCGGCAATCCTCACAAAGGAGATGTTTTAAAAAATGAACTGACCGGTTTTATAAGTGATCTCGAAAATAATAAATCTGGAAAATCAACCTACACAAACGAAGATATAATAGATTTAAGTAAAAGAAATATTGCCATCCTAGAAAGCGAAAGTTTTACAGAGCAATTCAATAAATTATGGGGTATTGATGATTATGATTTTATCGATGATAGTGGATATGATTATATCCACAATTCTGATAGTTTTATAAAAAATATGGAGGTTACTATTTTAAGCTATTTACTACTTGGTGCGGTATTTCCAAAAACCGGTCTTGGCGGGGGAATAGAATTCTCTAGAATTACGCAAACAGTAAATTTTAAAGAAAGGCTAGATCTTTTTTTAGAAATGTACCTAGCAAACGAAGAAAAAATTATTACCCAGTCAATAATTGGGAAATTAAAGGGAATAAAAGTTGAGGAAACTGAAAGTATTATAGCTCTTATTAAAAATGATAAGTTTGTAAAGACTCAGGGGGTTGAATTACAGCCTATAAAGAACAGGATGATTACACATTGTGAATCATTCAAAGAAATTCTTAACTATTATCAGTACATACTAGACTTGACCCAACAATCCTTTTTATTTAAAAATAATACACTAATTTTTAATGTAAAAGACACTAAGCAAGTAATTTTATTTAATGAATTCGTTTTTAAATATAAATATATTTTAAACTCATTGGGTAATATTCCAACAAGCATATCTTTATTTGATTTTTTTCCAGATAAAAAACTCTCAACTGGTGAAAAATCCATTTTAGATCTTTACTCCTCAATATACAATTATATTGATATTAACAAAGAATCTAATCATACTAGTCATGAATTTTACCTCCTACTCTTAGACGAGCCTGACCTAGGTTTTCAGCCTTTATGGAAAAAGAAATTTATAAACGCGATCTCTAAAACATTACCACTTTTATTCTCAAAAATTACTCCGTACAAATATGATAGTGAAAAAGGTGAATATATCTCTTTAAGAAAAATTCCATTTGTCCAAATCATTTTTACAACTCATGATCCGCTAACTCTTTCTGATATTCCGAATTCAAGTGTTACATATTTAAAAAAAGATAAGGAAACTAGTGTACTGCTAGATAATATTGAATCTGATAAAAAATCTTTCGGAGCAAACATTTCTGATTTATTATCTGATTCTTTTTTTTTAGCTGATGGATTAATTGGTGAGTTTGCAAAGGAAAAGATTCAGGATTCGATTGAATATATAAAATCAGCAGGAACCTGCACGCCCAAAAAATGGATTACATCAAGTGATGATGTAAAAAAAGTACTTGATCAAATTGGAGAACCTTATTTACGTGACAAATTAAATGATATGTTTCTAGAAACATTTTCTGATTATAAAGAACTTGAAATAAATAAATTAATAGAAAAAATAAATCGATTGAGAAATGATTCCACTTCAGGTAAATGATTCGTACGCAAAAATTCATTTTGATAAAATAAGAACTAAGCTCTTACATCATATAGAAAGAATTCTGAATAATGGCGGAATAAAAAAACAGCCAAAAAATGCAGCTAACTACACAATTAGATACTCGCCAGAATTGGAAAACGATTTAAATAATTTTTTAAATGATCCAGACACTTTTTTATATCCTTTAATTACCCAAACTCCTGATCAGCTGATTGACTTAATAATGGAGTGGCATAACACTGTTTCATCTTACATTGACGAAACATCTCCCGATTATAAGATCCTTGGTAATATTTTCGTTAGTAGTGTTTACGAAAATGATTTTGATAAATGGGAATTTATAAATAGAATTAACGTTGACACCTGCTCTTATTGTAATAGAAATTACATTTTTACAACACCAAAGAATAAAAGGATAAAACCAGAAATTGACCATTTTTATCCCAAAAAAAAATATCCAATGTTAGGATTAAGTTATTATAATTTAATACCCTCTTGCGAATGTTGTAATGGTTTTGGTGCAAAAGGTCAAAAAGATCCCTTTTCCGAAAACATGGTAAATCCGTACTTACTTAACATTGATGACTTTATTTTCTCTCATCAAGTTAACAATATTGCGATTATTAATCCTTTAGTTGGCAAATCAGATATAACAGTATTTTTCAAGAAAAAAATTCAAAGTCATTGTGACATTTTTAATTTGGATGACATTTATTCACTACACCATGATCACGCAATCGAATTGGTAATAAAACAAAGATTAAAGTACTCAAAAAATTATAATAATTATCTAAATTCCTACACAGGATTAAACTTTAGTAAATCAGAAATTGATAGAATGATTCTTGGAAATTACGCATTACAGAAGGATCAACATAAAAGACCTCTTTCAAAATTATATCAAGATCTTGGAAAGGAATTGGGATTAATTAAATAAGTAGTATAATGCAAAATAATAAAGTGTTTTTTATTTAAACAAGATTCTAAATTTAAGAATTTCGAATTCAAAGATTACGTCTATTTAAGTTCGTTTAACAATTATATCATATTGTTAAGTCTGTGAAATTGTTTGTGAAATTTCGCAGCCTCATATTCGTTTATTCAGAGAGTTGAATGAAAATGCATTTTTGACAGTTACCTATTTTAAAAAAAATGCTGTTAGTGGCTATTTTTATTTATTAGGAATTCGTTAAATTCGTCAATACAATAATTACTTATAGAGTATAAGTTAAAGTGAATTTCAGAATTGCTTGATACTTCATTGTAAATTACTACACCAAAATCTTCAATGTTTTTGAGAGTTGTTTTAATTATCTTATTTAGATACTTATTTACATTATAATCGATGTCATCCGTTTTTAAAATATTCGGCAGTAAATTATCATTACTATTAATTTCTTTAATTGGAACTCTCATAAATAAAATCCCCTCTTTTCTCGTCAGAAGAAAGTCCTTACCCTTGTGAATTATATTATCTCTTATTTGCTTAATATCATTTAAGTCACTTTCAATATTGTTAAGCACCCAAATTATGTTCTTTGGTAATTTATCTTTATTATTATCTTTTTTTGAAAAGGTTAGTAAATTATTTATAGAATCTTTCACTGGATACTGTTTTAATTCTTTATCAGTCAGAGCTATTTTGACAAAATGATATAGAAAGTCGTATATACTTCTCAAATTGGTAAATAAATTTTCTAAAATTACAGAAATATAAAGATTAGATTTATGCCCGTTTATGTGCACAGTCTCGTTAATTTCTTTGAATAAACAATAATTAATTGAAAGATTATGTAAATCTTCTGTAAATCCATAAATTGCAGATTTTATTTTTCCAAACTCCCTGGCTTTTTCTTCAGAAATATTAGATTTTATTGCTCCATTATTTTCATAGTTAGAATAAAACCAAGAGTTTACAACGGAAAACAAAATAGAAGAAAATATTTCACCGCCAACATAAAAACCTTCTTGAGTATTTAGTAGTGTACCTTTGATGATTAGACGGTTTTTCATATTGTGTAGTTTTAAATTTATTAAAAATCTTTCTATTGTACTTCGTTAATAATTACATATGCTTGGTTTTCTCTTTAGATATTTGTTTTTCCTCTATGTCAATATTATAAATTATGTCTAAATCTTTACTGTCTCTTATAAAGAAATACATACCAGCAGATAGAAAAAACCATAAAATGTAGGATTCAAAATCAGTTGATTTTCGCCAAAATATTTCTCTAATAATCCAAAACCAGCAATAGAAGTTAGCTGCCCAAACATAGATTTTTTTACACAAAAATTCAATATTTTTATAATTACTTTTAAAAGAAGTTTTTTTCATAAATATAAATTAAAGTTTTCAGTTTTATTCTTTTTTTAATTGTACACAAATTTTCATTCGACATTCATCCCTCGCCCCCTTTACCATTTGGAATAATGCTGAAGATTATAATCCGTGAAAATCAGTTCATTTACAGGCACTAGAGGATCCAACCACTAATTCTTTGTTCAGCCCCATCCAACAGCTGCTTTTGTTTTTTTACAATCTGCACACTCTACCACACACTGCACTTTTTTAGATCTGAAATTTTCAAAAGCAAAAACTTTTAATTATAGTACCTCTCACTTCAGCCCACATACTGGACTAAAAACATTAATTGTCAGAAACTAAAAGCCAAAATAACTTTTGTGGAGACATTCAATAATAAAAATATTAATACTATTATATTTTTATATAAAGTTTGCAATATATCTAATTAAATCATTCAACTAGATCGTATTAAATATTTAATTATAAATAAATCAACATGAAGCCATTTACTTTTGACCAAATACCAATAATGATGAACAAACTTCATAACAAATTAGAGCATTTGGAAAAACTAATTGAGCAAATCTCCGATTCACGAGAAACTAAAGATGAACTTCTTAATGTTGAAGAAGCATCAAAACTTTTAGATCTATCTGTAGCTACAATCTATAGTAAAGTTTGTAAGAAAGAAATTCCAGTTAATAAACAAGGTAAACGTATTTATTTTTACAGGAATGAATTAATGGAATGGATTAAGTCAGGACGGGTAAAGACTTATTTAGAAATAAAATGCGATGTCGAAAAAAGGCCAAAAATCTAGTATTAAATTCAGATTTTTGGCCTTCTTTATATACAGATAAATATCTATTTAATTTCAAATGTATTATAACATAACTCCTTCATTTATAAATAACTTTATATATCTTATATTCAAAATTTGTACTATTTTTGTACTAAACAACTCCCATGAGTTTTGTTATCTCAATAAGGATACTTTGTTTTATTTTGTGATAGTTTGCTTTAAATTGTACCATAATTGTACCACTGAAACTGAAAACACTATTAAAATATGAGTTGCTAATTTCTGCATCGGAAAGTAAACTTCTGCAATTAAAAAGGCTGAGGAGAGAGCTTGCAGAAGTCAAGCTGGAAAGGGACATATTAAAGAAAGCTACGAGCACTCTCTTTAGCAGAACGCAGGTTAAATTTGAATTCATAAGAGAGTACAGAGACTGCTATCCTGTCGAGAACATCTGCAAAATACTCGGCGTCAGCAAGAGCGGTTATTACTATTGGAATGACAGGAAGCCATCCAAAAGAGCACTGCATAATCTTGTCTTGACTGAACAGATAAAAATTATACACTACCGAAACAAGGAAAGATATGGAAGTCCGAGGATAGCAAGAGAGCTGAAGGTCTCGGGCTTTCATGCCTCGGAAAAACTGATCCGGAAACTGATGAAGCAGGCATCCCTGCAGAGTGTCTTTAAAAGAAAATTTAAGATAACCACCGATTCTTCCCATAGCTATCCGGTAGCAGCAAACAAGCTTGACAGGGAATTCACCATGGGCAGGGAAAATCAGGCCTGGGTGTCGGACATAACCTATATCAGGACAGCGAAGCGGTGGCTGTACCTGACAACGGTAATCGACCTGTTCGACAGGAAGGTCATCGGCTGGGCACTGTCCTCTGTGATCACAGCAAGAAACACCAGTGTCAGTGCCTTCAGAATGACCCTTGCCAACAGAGCAATCACAAACAATTCTCCCCTTATTTTCCACTCTGACCGCAGAATACAATACGCCTGTGGGGAATTTGTCCGTGAAATAAACAATCACAAATCAATTACCAGGAGCATGTCAGGAAAGGGAAACTGCTGGGACAATGCAGTTGCAGAGAGTTTCTTCAAGACATTAAAAGTAGAACTGGTCTACCAGAATCATTTTCAAAACAAATACGAAGCTGAATCTTTAATTTCTGAATACATTGAAAAATTTTACAATACCAATAGAAGGCACAGACATCTGGACAACCTGAATATTTTTGAATATCGAAAATTGCTGAGTGGAGATTGAATAATGATGACTAAAAAAAGTTCTGTCACAGCTGTCGATTACAAATCTACTTATTATTGCTTTCGATGGGTTATGCTACCAATGAACAGAATGATTTAAACATAGTTACATCAGGATTAATCATCTGTTTCTTTCTTAACATATGTACAACTTCAATTCCACCTAACGTTCTTTTAGCTGATTCAAAAGCTGCAAATCCTAATCCATTTAGAATTCTCCACTTGATAAAACGATGATCTTGTTCGACAATGTTGTTCAAGTATTTACATTGCCGGATCACTATTTTAGAAAACGAACGCTGATTATAAACTCTAATAGCGCCTATGTTTGATCCACTTTTGTCACTATTTATTATTCCTGGTTTACCATTATTTCCAATTGCCATAATTAAAAAAGATTGGGCACTCATCCTTTTCCTTCTTGGTTAATAGGAAATCAACTGTATTACCCGATTTATCAACTGCTCTGTACAAATAACACCATTTACCATTAACCTTTATATAGGTTTCATCCATTCTCCAACTTTTCCAACTCTTAGTTTTCGTTTTTTCATTTGCGCCTCGATAAAAGGACTAAACCTGTACACCCAAAGCTGAATTGTCGAATGGTCAACAACTCCCCTCATTTTCATTATTTCCTCAACATCTCGATAGCTTAACGTAAATCTAAGTTTGAAATATACAGCTTGAAGAATGATAGATTTTGGATAGCAGTGACCTTTGATATTCATGGACAGAATGATTTAAAAGGCCTAAAGATAAAAGTTATTGTCAGATGCGACAAAACCAACCATCTGACTTATACTTCTATTGTGAGAATCAGAAGTTCCTACAAAAATTTAAGTCACTTTTATCAGTATTCATACCTCCACTTATCCCTAGAAGAGAAGTCTTTTTTATAATTTATTGGTTTCTTTTAGCCCCAACCACTGGTATTTCCTGAAAAGATACTATTTATAAAATAGTTCTAAATAAATACTCTCCATCTCTTTAAATTCCGCATCAGTAATTTCTTCAAAATATTTTTTTCTTCGATTAGGAAAAATGCCTTTATTTTGATGAAGGTACATAATGACATCCCTTAGTCTCCTATCAGGCATATCAATCAATTGCTGGAGTTCCTTTTTTAGTACGTCATAACGTTCCAGAAAAAATAGCTCTTCAAGTAAGTCTTGTCGTATGGTCGCAAATATTGTATTCGCTAGGTATTCACTTTGTAAAGTCAGGTCTGGATATCTAAAGTATGGGCTGATATTCTCAGTATTGTCAATGGTCAAATCACCGTTTGCCGAAATAGTAAAGCGAATACGCTGCATCAGTGGTTTCGAATATTCCTCAAGTACAGTGTCATACTCCGTAATGTTTTGTAGCATATGCGCCGAGACAGGGATGATAAGTCCTTGCTCAGCCAAACCGTCCCGGGTGAGCATGTCGTGGATTAGAAAACGGTGAATGCGTCCGTTCCCATCTAAAAAGGGGTGTATAAAAACGAAACCGAAGGCAATTATTGCCGCCCGTACAGCCGCCGGAGTTCTGGAGGTTTTTTCTTCTGTTATGGTAAGTCCTTTCATCATAGAACGAACCATGGCCGGTGGCGGGCATATATAGTGATAAATTTCTTCACCTCGATAATTGGCCTGCCCAATATAATTTTGAAAATTACGAAAACCCAGCTGGGCATAGCGAGGATCTACAATAGCATTTTGTAAAGTGGTTAAATTCTGTTCTGCCATTACATCCTCAAAAGGTTGTTTGCCTGCGTGGTGGAGTAAATTGATAAAGCGATCTACACGGTCAGGCGATGGCTTTTCGCTTTCAATTTCATAAGACGATCGGGTTTCCTTTCGGTATAGATATTGGGTGGCGCGTTGAAATATTTCAGGGGTATAATTATTTTTAAGCCCTTCAATTTCACTCCTGATGTCTTTGGCAAGTAATGCATCTAAGGCTTGCGTCTTGCGAATTATCGGGCAAAACTCAGGAACACCCAATAAATTGTCGTTGATTCGCCAGCGGGCATTTTTTATTATATTGCCAGTAAGGTATCGGTCTGTGTCCAGTAAATCAGTATAATTGCCGCTAGCTTCATGTATTAAATTTAGTTTTTTACTGGTTAACCATTCATATAAATAGCCTATTCTCCTTGAATAACGCCCGTTTGGGCTTTCGGAAATATAATTCAGAAGTTCCTGTTCTTCCATTTTATGATATACTGCAGCTAAAAGGTCAAGATTTAAATCGTCATATTTCAGCATGAATTCGATATGACCTGTTACAGTATCGCTTTTAGGGGCGTATTTAGGACCATAAGTTTGTTCGGTACTGCCGTCAAGAGCCATTTCAATTTTGTCCCTTGTGCCTATATAAGACCGATGGGTTATGCGATAATAGGTGAGTCCAAAATATTCTTTCAGCCAAAGGCTTCCTGCTACTTGTAATGCCATAAAATGCGGTAAAAAAGATATTATCGCAGTAAATATAATAAAAAACTCCAATCTTTCTGTAAAAACGTTTTTTAAAATTGATAAATTCGAAGGGTTGCAGTAAAATTGATATACTTTTAGTAAAACTGATATTTCAAAAGTATAAAGCAGTAAAACGATTATTTTTCAGTTTTACATAAAAACTCATAAGTAAGTACATTCAATAATTAAAGCACGATGCTCGAATCAGGCTTTCATATTTAATCTGGAAAAAGTTACTGACCAAACCCGGACTATTTCTTATTGATACCCACCGAAAGCAATAATAAATAAAATTTATGCTCGACAGCTGCGACAGACCCAATTTTTTTCGATGTTTTAGAAGATTATGATGGTCCGGGAATTATAATGGCAACTACGAATTTAGAAGGTTCAATTGATAAAGCATTATTTCGAAGATTTGACGATATCATAGAAATGCCTAAGCCTGGTCATGAGGAAATAGAAGATATTCTAAGATCTACGCTTGGGTCAATAAAAATTGCCAAAGATATTAAGTGGAATATAATCGCCAAAAAAATGATTGGCTTTTCTGCAGCGCTGATTGTTAAAATAGCTAATGATGCCGCAAAGCTCTCAATAATCAAAGGAAACGATAATGTGAATTTGTTTTTCCTTGAAGAATCATTAAAGGAAAAACAATTATACATCAAATCATAAATGGCAGAATTTCCACATCTCCCATTAATCCAAACACTTACTGGCACTCATAAACCGGCAAGTAATGGTAGAAATAAACCTATTGATCCGATTACGGCTGCTAACATTGCAAACAGGGAGACGTACGGGAAATCATTAATTTTAGCCACATCTAATCTTAAAGATGAACGTGAAAGAATTATTACAGATAGACGAAAGGCTGGTTTGCCTGATATTCCAGAAGAAACCGCTATACCAATATTTCTTAAAGTAGACACCAATCTATTCAACACAGAATCTTTAAAGGGAATGGGTATTGATATTATTGCAGAAGAACTCAATGGCTACATTATTGGAGCAAGTACCGATAGTTTTGCATCTTTACAAGCAAAAATAGAAAAATTCATAAACGAGGAAGGCAAATATAAGAACCAAGCCGCACAATTGTGGGAAATTAATACTGGAACTTCATGGAAAACTGAACAGATTTTATGTGAAAACTTACTTCAAAAATGGCCCTCTATTCAAGATGTCGAAATATTTACAGTAGATATTTCCGTTGCGTGTTATATAGCAACACCAGTTCAGCCTCAACAAAATAAAGAGGAAACAGATGAACAATTTCAGGCAAGAATTGAACGTTGGCATACTAAGGCAAGAGAAATAAGTCTTCGCCAATCAGATTTAGCAGATGCACGAGAAGAATCAATACAAAGATTTCTTAGCAGTTATAATGCGGACATTAATCCCGAAAGTGTTCAATTTGACGACAGTTTCTGCTTTAGAGTTACTTTGTCGGGAGCTGCTTTAAAAGATTTTGTCCTAAATTATCCTTATGTTTTTGAAGTTGTAGAATATTCAGAAAATGAACAACCAATAAGTATAAATGGCCAACCTGTTGATAATGACCTAGACATTATTGCTCCAGAAGAAAATGCTCCCCAAATATGCATAATTGATAGCGGTATACAAGAAAACCATCGATTATTATCGGAATCTATTTTATCAAATAAATCAGTAAATTACGATACTTTTGATAATACTACCTCGGATCTGTATGGTAATGGCGGGCATGGGACACGAGTTGCTGGTGCTATCCTTTTTGGGGAAAATATCCCATCAACTGGAGTTTTTCGCCCCCACTGCTTTCTTTTAAATGCCCGGGTTTTAAATAAATATAATCAAATGTCTTCTAGCTTGTACCCACCAGCATTGATTAAAGATATAGTTAATAATTTTCAATACTTCGGTACTTTTTAAGCGGCAATTTTACCAAAGTCTAACAGTTTGCGAAAGATAATCTTATTTTTTTTCTTGTTAGGGTTTATTCCGAACTTGCTCATAAATGTTTTAAT
>NZ_JBLVPW010000027.1:0-48811 GCF_048286715.1 Flavobacterium kochi | reverse complement strand
AATTGAAATATTATCCGTTTACTAAAAAGTCTGTAGTACACAAACTGGAAATAAAAAAAAGTGAATCACTTATAGACAGTGGCAGTTCGGGCTAAAGACCTGCAACTTGGGTTAAAGGAATTTCTTATAATATTTTCTCAATTTCATATTTAACTCTTTTGGGTTGAATGGCTTTATCATATATTCATTTACACCAATCTGTATCGCTTTTTCAAGATAATTAAAAGAAGAGGAGGCTGTCAATGCAATAATTGGAATTAAGGCATTTGTACTTCTTATGATTGCTGTTGCTTCATAACCATCCATTACCGGCATTGATAAATCCATTAAAATAATATCATACGCATTTAATTTAAATTTTTCAATGGCAATAAGCCCATTCTCTGCAGTATCAACATTCACATTCCATTGTTTCAGTATTTTCTCAGCAATTTTGATATTGATCACATTATCCTCAACCAAAAGAACTTTTAATCCCTCTAGATTTTCTTCCTTATAATCATGATAGACAATAGTGCTCTTTAATTCAAAATTTGTTGAAAAAATCGGTAATTCCAAAACAAAACTAAAATTAGAACCAATCCCTATTTCACTTTGCAATTCGATATCAGAATTCAATAAATGGAGTAGTTTCTTTGTTATTGCCAAACCCAGTCCCGTCCCCCCAAATTGCCTGGTGGTTTTTGCCTCTGCCTGTTCAAACTTTTGAAATATCGTTTTAAACTTTGCGATGTCAATTCCAATACCGTTATCGATAATTTGAACTTTAAAAATAGAAATATTATCCCTCTGTTGGATCTGATCTATTTTAATTTGAATCAATCCATTTTTAGTGAATTTTATAGCATTTGAAACTAAATTTGTAATAATTTGACCAATCCTTAAAGGATCGCTAATTACGTTTGGAATAAAATTGTCATCAATAATTACCTCAATTCTATTTAAATTTTCTGATGCCTTTATCTCCAAAGATTTTTCGATATGTAAAACTAATTCCCTAAAATCAAACGGAATTTTTTCAAGATCAATTTTCCCTGCTTCTATTTTATTAAAATCCAGAATATCGTTTATAAGCATGTATAAATTTTGCGCTGAATACTTTAAAACCTCCAGATTTTCCCGAAAACTACTTAACGTATTTTCTTTCTCCATAATGTAAATCAAACCAATGATTGCATTTAAAGGAGTTCGGATTTCATGACTCATGATAGAAAGAAAATCAGACTTGGCTTCATTTGCTTTTTCAGCATTCGATTTTGCCAAATACAATTGATCCTGAAACTCTTTCTTAGATTCTATTTCATTACGCAGGATTTGCAGCAAATCGATTAATCCGTCTCCGCTCTCCAGCTTTATCTCATTGCTGTTTAATTGCTTTATGGCTTGAATTAACTTGTTCTGTATGTTTTCTTTTTTTTCTAGTTCTGATTTTAATTTCTGATTTATTTCATAATATTCCAAATCATTCAAACGGGCAGATTGTTCAAATAATTCAGCATCTTTTTCAAAATTCAAATACGAGAGATTTACAACTTCAATAAAATCTTGGACGGCTTCATTATCCACAATGAAGTCTTCTGAAAAATATTTTTTTATTTGCCTGTTAAGCTGCCTGTGTATGTTTTCTTTCTCCATTACAGTTCTTCATAAATAGTTGCAATTGTCATCGTTTGATTATGTAACTCACAGGCTACCTTCTTAAGTGTTGGCGAAATTTCACCGTAAGAGTAAAAACCACAGACCAGTGTATCTTCGCCAAAAACCTCTTTTACAACTTCAAGTTCTTCTTCAATTCTATTGCCCAGAACAATTTTTCTTCCCACGCAACTCACCAACAATACCAATTCCGGTTTAACTGATTGCTTCGAAAATATTTGCAAAGCGGCGCTGTAAGAAGCATCTATGATTTTATCTAAATTTCCTTTCATCAATCGAACGAAAGATCCTTGAGGAATATTCCCGGCAAATGTCATTGATTTTTTTTCTTCATCTATCGACAAAATAGTCCTTACAATTGGTTCGGCATTTTTATTTTCTTTCATGGAAAGCGGAAAATACAAGGACGAGCCAGGCAATTCTTCGGCATATTTTCCTAAATATTCTTTGTATAGATCTAATGCAAACCTATCCCCTATTTTGTACAACACATTGTTTTCTGAAAGCGTAACCTCTCTTTCCGGACCGAAATCACTCCAGCCACCTTTAGAGCCAAAACCAAAATGAATCGCATTCCCATAAAATCCGACAGCTACAATTTTACCTGGAGAGGCATCGCTGTTTAAACCTACAATAGTTTTTTCAAATTTATATTCATCGCCGGCCAGACCTCCAAAAATAGGAATTATGCCTTTAGTTTGTTTTACTAATTCGTTTATCAGTTCAGTCCCGTTAACAAAACTACCTTCCGAGAGAATAAGTATCGATTTTAAATCTTTATTAAAAAAGTCTCTTTCAATTGTATTCCCCAACTCATGAATATCCGAATTTTTAAAAATGTCAATTTCCGAAACTTTTATAGCTGTTTTTTCAAAGTTTATTGCGGTAGCGACAATGTTATTTTCAATTAAATTGGCATTAGAAATTTGCCCTGAAGTGGAACAAATAACAATATCTGCACCCGGGTATAATTTTTTTATTTTTTTATAGGGCAGTATACCATCTAAAAAAACTCTTTCTCCAAAAGCCAGTACTAGATTTGCTTTTTCGGAGTTAAAACCTTTGGAAGAAAAAAGAACCTTCTCTTCCTTTTTATCATTAATAATGACTTGTTGAAGTTCCATGGTTACCTTTTTTTTCGATTTGGGCTCATAAAGTAACAAAAATGATTTGTCAAAAACAAAAAAAAACCTACAAATTTACTTTGTAGGTCGTTTTTTATATCTGATAATTAACCCGGTATGCTATACATTAAATCTAAAATGCATTACATCGCCATCTTTTACAATATATTCTTTTCCTTCTACTTTGAATTTTCCTGCTTCTTTACATTTTGCTTCTGAACCGTAATGAACGAAATCTTCATAAGCAATAACTTCGGCGCGAATAAATCCTTTTTCGAAATCAGTGTGGATAACTCCGGCAGCCTGTGGTGCAGTTGCCCCAATATTGATAGTCCAGGCACGAACTTCTTTAACTCCCGCTGTAAAATAGGTTTGTTGTTTCAATAATTTGTAAGCTGCACGAATCAATACAGACGCACCCGGCTCCTGTAACCCCATATCTTCTAAAAAAACCTGACGCTCTTCATAGCTTTCTAATTCTGTAATATCAGCCTCAGCACCTACGGAAAGTACAATGACTTCAGCATCTTCGTCTTTAACCAATTCGCGAACCTGATCCACATACTTATTTCCGTTAACGGCTGAACTTTCGTCAACATTACAAACATATAATACTGGTTTTGCCGTAATCAATTGGAAACCTTCCATCAAAACTTCTTCATCATTATTTTGTGGAGTTACAGTTCTGACTGATTTAGCCTGAAGCAGTGTTTCTCTGATCCTGTTTAACAATGCTTCTTCAACAATTGCTTCTTTATTTCCAGTTTTAGCAGCACGTTTTACTTTTTCTAAACGTTTTTCAACATTCTCCAAATCTTTCAATTGCAATTCGATATCAATCGTTTCTTTGTCACGAATTGGATTTACATTTCCGTCAACGTGAACAATGTTATCGTTATCAAAACAACGCAAAACGTGAATAATCGCATTACACTCTCTAATGTTTCCAAGGAATTGGTTCCCTAAACCTTCTCCTTTACTGGCTCCTTTTACCAATCCTGCAATATCTACGATATCTACCGTTGCCATTTGGACACGTTCCGGCTTTACCAATTCTTCCAGTTTTTCAATTCTGGAATCAGGAACATTCACAACACCTATATTGGGTTCGATAGTACAAAAAGGAAAGTTAGCACTTTGCGCTTTTGCATTTGATAAACAATTGAATAATGTTGATTTTCCAACATTCGGTAATCCTACAATTCCTGCTTTCATGTGTCGATAATATTTGTTTTTAATGAAATATGGCAACGCCATTCTTCATGCTATTTTTGTTTACATATAACAGTCTCCTGTTAAAAGTTTTAGAATTCACTTTAAAAGTTTGCAAATATAAGATTTAATAAATGTTTGATAGCATAATCAATACATTTATGTATTGGGCATTGCATTTTTTTACCATTTTATCAATACGCTATTATTCTTTGCAACAATTTATTGGTATAACAATTTTTTTAATATTTTTTAGAATATTAACAGTATTTATAAAAAATCAAACGAAATGCTAATATTTTGTTAAAAAAAAATTATATTGCAATGAATTTCAAACCAAACAAAAACCAAAATCAACTATTTATGAAAAAGTTTACACTATTATTATTTCTATTAAACGTCACGTTTCTTTTTGCTCAAAAAGAAATCTCTGGTGTAGTAAAAGATAATGCTGGCGCCGGATTACCAGGCGTTAACATTACCGAGAAAGGGACAAGCAACGGAGTCGCAACCGATATGAATGGCGCCTATAAAATAAAAGTTAAAGAAGATGCTACTTTAGTTTTTAGTTATGTGGGATTCAATAAAGTAGAAAAAGCAGCTACAAGCCCTACAATAAATGTAGTATTAGCTGAAGAAGGAGGGCAAAACCTTGAAGAAGTAGTAGTTACCGGTACAAGAACTGCTCCAAGAAGTAACACAACAACCGCACTTCCTATTGATGTATTGTCTTCAAAAGACTTGGCTTCTACAGGGCAAGCTACTTTTGACAAAGCACTACAATACAAAATCCCATCTTTTAACACGGTCCAAACACCTGTAAATGATGCAACTTCATTGCTTGATCCATATGAAATTAGAAATATGGGACCAAGCAGAACCTTAATCCTTATCAACGGAAAACGTAAAAACATGAGTGCATTAGTATATGTACAAACCTCTCCTGGGCGGGGGGAAACAGGCGCCGATATTTCTGCAATACCTACTGACGCTATAGAAAGAGTTGAGATTCTGCGTGATGGAGCATCTGCTCAATATGGGTCTGATGCTATTGCAGGGGTTATGAATATTATCTTGAAAAAAAACACAGGGAATGGCTCTGTAACGCTAAGAAGTGGAATTACCGCTGAAGGTGATGGAGAAATGCTAGGCCTGAGTGTCAACAATGGTTCTACTGTAGGAGAAAAGGGATTTGTAAACTATACCATTGATTTCTCTAAAACTGAACTTGCCAACAGACCCGGAAAAGTGGATGCCGCAGCTGAGGCTGATGGAAACACTGGTTTTGGCGCCCCTCTTGCCGACGTACAGGCTTTCCTTGCCAAACATCCTGATGCCGGAAACATCAATGGATCTCCAGAAACTGCCGCTGCAAAATTTGAAGTAAATGGAGGAAATGATTTAAGTGAAAATACCCAACTATATTACAATGCAGCTTACGTATACAAGAAAGTAAATTCCTTTGCCAACTACAGAACCCCTTACTGGAGAACTTTAGATCCATCAAATCCTTATTTAGCTGATTTATTTGGTGATGGGACTCCAGCTTCTTATCAGGGGTACGTACCAACCTTTGTTGGGGACTTGGGAGATTATAATGCCACATTAGGTTTTAAAAACAAAAAAAATGGATGGAATACCGATATCAGTTTGACAACTGGAGGTAACAAACAAACCTACACTGTAGAAAATTCTCAAAACAGATCAGACGTAAGAATTTACAAAATAGATCCTGCAACGGGACTTCCTGAAAAAGATCCAAATACCGGCCTTGCTATTTATACAAATAAATACAAAGAAAATAGTCCAATCTCTTTCAAACCAGGAGGCTCTTCATTTAACCATCTTGTTGGTAATATTGATATTTCAAAAGCAATTTCAGACAAAATAAGTATTGGGTTTGGCTCTGAATTTAGAACTGAGAATTTTGAAGTTATTGCTGGAGATAAAGCATCATATGAAGGTGATTTCGGTGCAGATTCATTCCAGGGAAATACTCCTGAAAATTCAGGAAAATTCAATCGTTACAATGTGGGAGCTTATTTAGACGTTGCAGTCGATTTCACCAAAGACTTTTTAGTAAACGGAACTATTCGTCATGAAGAATACAGTGATTTTGGTGGAGCAACAGTTTGGAAATTAAGTTCAAGATATAAATTTTCCGACGATAAATTTACCTTGAGAGGTTCTATTTCTACTGGTTTCAGAGCACCATCTTTACACCAAATTTATACTCAAAAATCACAATCATCGTTCCAGGCAGGTGGAGCCATTGTTATTACAGGAATCATTAATAACGTATCAACCGCCGCAAGAATAAACGGAATTCCTAAATTAGATGCTGAAAAATCTGAAAACTTGACTATTGGTTTTGGATTTAAACCAACCAGAAACTTCAATTTCACTTTAGATTATTACAACATTAAAGTTAAGGACAGGATTATTTTAGGGGAGAAAATTGACTTTGGTAGTGGAGGACAGGCTTTCTTTGTTAATGCCATGGATACAAAAACATCTGGACTTGACTTAGTTACCGGATATAGAAACATTACACTAGGTTCAGGTAAATTAGGACTTAATTTATCCGGAAACTACACGATCAAAAACGAAAGAGATGGTGCTGTTCATAACCCTGCAAGCGTAGCTGCAATAGGCAAAACGGTATTGAGTGCTACTCAGGAAGCTTTGCTTTTTACCTCTAGACCAAAATTCAAATACATAATAGGCGGAGATTATGAAATTGGCAAATTTGCTTTCTCTTTAAACAATACGGTCTTTGGACCAACAAAATTTAAAAATGACGGTTTAAGTAATGATTTAAGAATTGAATTTAAAACCAAAATGGTTACAGATTTAGGAATTAGTTTTAATGCTACCGAAAAATTAACAGTAGCTTTAAATGTAAACAATCTATTCAATATTACACCAGAATGGCACTTTAAGGCCGAAAATGCCAATGGAACAGCTCTTATCAACAATGCTGTTGCTATCAAAGAACAATCTGACTTGATTACGTTTAACCAACGTTATTCTATGATGACTTATGATGGTTTCCATTTTAGTCAGTTAGGAACTATGTTTAGTTTATCTCTGAACTATAAATTTTAATTCGGTTCACCAATGATTTCAAAAGGGCTATCTTTCGGTAGTCCTTTTTTTATTTCGGTTATTTTTCTTAAATTTATTACTTCAACAAACAAATATCATGACACATCTTTATGACGGAAAAATGGCAGCTATTTTTGATGCTATGTATCAAACCTTCATTGATTATGATGAGGAATATCAGTTTTACAACAATCTAATCTTGGAAAATCATTGTAAAACTATCCTGGAAATTGGCAGTGGCACAGGTAATCTTGCAAAAAGATTTCAGGAAAACAATCAAAATTATATTGGTTTGGATTATAGCCTAAGTATGATTGCGATAGCCAAACAAAGAAACAAAAATTGCCTATTCATTCATGGTGACATGAGACAATTCGAATTGGAGAAACCAGTCGATTCGATACTAATTACGGGACGTTCCACTAGCTATTTAATAACAAATGACGATGTAAACAGTACTTTTGATTCTATTTATAAAAACCTAAATAAAGATGGAATTGTCATTTTTGACTTTATCGATGCTAATCGGTTTATCCCCTTTGCCAAAGAAAATCAGGTTATAGTTCACGAAGCAACCTACGAAGGAATAAAATACTACAGAAACAGCAATTGGAAAACGACTCTATTAGATAATTTTATGCTGGAATGGACCGCACAATATTATGCTTTTAAAAATGATGAAAAAGAAATAATTGCGGACGATTTTTCAACTGTTCGTGTATTTACCCTAAATGAAATACAATTGTTTTTATATTTAAATAATTTTGAAATCATTAAAACAATGGATCGAAAAACATATGCTTATGATACCTATGTGATTGTTGCAAGAAAAAAAACAAAAATAGATTCCGAGTAAACCACTTAGCATTTCATGTGAATAATGTAATTTTTTAAACAAATTCTATAACAATTTTACAATCAACTAATTGTAGGTTTGTTATATATAAATTTTTAAAATAAATATCATGAAAACTATAATTTTAGGAACGGCAGCTTTTTTACTGTCACTAACTATTCAAGCACAAAATCAAAATGTAAAGTCAGAAGTTAAAACAACAATTACAAAGGTTAAAGATTCTGAAGGAGAAAAACAATTAATCAAAACGCAGGAAGTTAAAGAAGTTCAAAATATAGAATTAAAAGATGCCGATTCTAATGTTTTGAATAAAGAAGTAAAAGAATCTCCCGTTCAGGTGACTGCAACAACTGCAGTAACCGCAGATGGAACGACAAAAGTAATTGATGTTGACCGTTCTGCCTATTACAATTTAAATGGTGCAAAATACCAGTTTACAATAGACAACAGCGGCTATACGATGTATTTGCCAAACAGTAAAAAGGCTGCGATTTTAAGAAGAACATCAAATAACAATTATATCTACAAGTCTAAAAATAAAACATCATACGGCTATTTTGATGCTAATGGAAATCTAGTTTTAGAATCTTATGATGATAAAACAGATAAAGTAACTGTTGAAACGTATGTTATTATCAAAAAGTAACATACTTTACTTTAAAGCAAAAAAAATCCTGAGCGAACACTCAGGATTTTTTATGCTTTAAAGAAGAGCTATTCATTATGCAAAAATGCTTGTCTGTTTAGCAGCGTTTCTTCGGTTTCCACGTGATTTTCATCCGGAATACAACAATCCACCGGACATACTGCAGCACATTGCGGTTCATCATGAAAACCTTTACATTCCGTACATTTCCCTGGAACTATGTAATATATTTCGTCAGAAATTGGAGTTTGAGCTTCATCCGAATCAACTGCCGTACCATCAGGTAAAATTACTTTCCCCTTAAGTTTTGTTCCATCCTTATATCTCCAGTCATCCGCTCCTTCATATATTGCAGTATTTGGGCATTCTGGTTCACAAGCACCACAATTGATACATTCGTCTGTTATTATAATTGCCATCTTTTATCTTTTTATGAGTTAAAAGCTATGTCTTTTGAGATAAAACTATTTAACAAATTTTTCTCTTTTGACTTATAACTTATTATAGCTTATTTTTGTGCAAAATTACAATCAAAACTATTCATATACAAGTTACTTATGTTACAAAACGAAAAAAAACAAAGTTTTATCGAATTAGGAAAGTTTATAAGTCAATTTTCCGAAGATAATTCTTGTAAGAAATCAACTGTTTTGCATAACGATCTATTTTTTGATGATTTTATCGAATTAATAAAATTATCACAATCTCACAATGGATGGTATACGCCTGAACAAGTTTTTTTTTCGATTCAGTCCTGGGCAGAAGCGCTAACTGAAGAAAATTTAAACCAATGGCTTTCTGCTTATAATATCCCAACAAATCAGCCTAAAAATATTGCGTTAATTCTTGCCGGAAATATTCCACTGGTTGGTTTTCATGATTTCTTATCAGTTTTAATCACAGGACATAGTGTACTGGTAAAAACATCCTCAAATGACCAACAATTATTGCCGTTTTTAGCAAAGTATCTCATCGCCGTTGACCCACAGCTGGCTAATAAAATAACTTTTGTTGCGGGTAAATTAGAAAATTATGACGCCGTAATAGCAACAGGAAGTACTAATACCGCTCGTTATTTTGAATATTACTTTAAAGACAAACCTTGCATAATCAGAAAAAGCAGGAATTCTATTGCAATTCTGAATGGAAAAGAGACGACAGAACAATTAAGCGCTTTAGGTGAAGATATATTCCGATACTTTGGTTTAGGATGTCGTAATGTCTCTAAAATTTTTGTCCCAAAAGGCTATGTTTTCGATGCCTTTTTTGAAGCCATATTTGAGTATCAGGATGTTATCCACTATGAAAAATATGCCAACAATTATGATTACAATAAAGCCGTTTTCCTGATGAGTAATTTTAAATTGCTGGACAATGGATTTTTAACAATCAAAGAAGATAAAAGTCATGCCTCCCCTATTTCCAGTGTGTTTTATGAATTTTACGACGATATCACTGATTTACAAATGAGACTGGAAGCTGAAAACGAAAAAATTCAGTGTATTGTAAGTAATAATCTGATAGAAAACAGTGTTGATTTTGGACAAACGCAAAAACCTAAATTGTGGAATTATGCAGATAACGTCGATACTATTTCGTTTTTGCTAACAATATAGTCAAAAATTGTTTAATTTTTTCGAATTATTTAACGCTTTTTAAACTCCTATTGCCGAAATTTGCACTTTAATTTTTTGGACTTAAACTACACCATGAAAAAACACAACTACAGCGCAGGACCTTGTATTTTACCACAAGAAGTTTTTGAAAAATCAGCACAAGCTATTTTAAATTTCAACAATTCTGGTTTATCCATTTTAGAAATTTCGCACAGAAGCAAAGATTTCGTTGCCGTTATGGATCAAGCAAGAGCTCTTGTTATTGAACTTTTAGGCCTAGAAGGCAAAGGATATCAAGCTTTATTTCTTGCTGGCGGAGCTAGTTTAGAATTCATTATGGCTCCTTATAACTTGATGAAAGAAGGTGGGAAATCTGCTTATCTTGACTCAGGAACCTGGGCAACAGCAGCTATAAAAGAAGCCAAACTTTTTGGCGATACCGTTGTTGTCGCTTCATCAAAAGAACAAAATTACAATCATATTCCAAAAGGATACACCGTACCTTCTGATGCCGATTATTTCCATTGCACCAGTAATAATACCATTTTTGGCACACAAATGAAGGAATTCCCATCACTTGATATGCCCATTGTATGTGATATGAGTTCTGACATATTTTCAAGAGAACTGGATTTTTCCAAATTTGATTTGATTTATGCAGGAGCACAAAAAAACATGGGTCCGGCAGGAACCACTTTGGTTGTTGTTAAAGAGGAAATTTTAGGTAAAAATGGCAGAATAATCCCAAGTATGCTGGATTATACTAAACATATCAAAGCAGAAAGTATGTATAATACACCACCTGTTTTCCCAGTTTATGCTTCATTACTGACTTTACAATGGCTGAAAAACCTTGGAGGTATTGCTGCAATTGAAAAAATAAATAATGCTAAAGCAGCATTACTTTATGGAGAAATTGACAGAAACCCATTATTCAAAGGGGCTGCAGTTGTTGAAGATCGTTCCAACATGAATGCCACTTTCTTATTGAATGATACTGCTCATGCAGAAACATTTGATGCCATGTGGAAAGCAGCAGGGATATCCGGATTACCAGGACATCGTTCAGTCGGTGGTTACCGAGCTTCAATGTACAATGCACTTCCATTAGAAAGTGTTCAGGTATTGGTTGACGTAATGAAAGAATTAGAAGCAAAAGTTTAGTAAAAGTACTAAATGCCCTTGGCAGTAAAAATCCTTTTTTACTTTTCTTTAAAATAAAAAGAGTGCAACCGATAACAGGTAAGCTCCTAAAAAATAAAATAATAACTTAATATGAGGATGGGATCGCTTCGCTCCTCGCAATGACATAAAAAATGAAAGTATTAGCCAATGACGGAATTTCTAAAAGTGGAATTCTAGCTTTAGAAAAAGGTGGATTTGAAGTTATAACTACAAAAGTAGCACAAGAACAAGTGGCTAATTTTGTAAATGAAAACAATGTGAGTGTAGTGTTAGTGCGTAGTGCAACTAAAGTGCGCAAAGATATTATCGATGCTTGCCCAGGATTGAAAATTATCGGTCGTGGTGGTGTAGGAATGGATAATATTGATGTGGATTATGCTAAAAGCAAAGGAATCCACGTAATCAACACACCTGCGTCCTCATCAGAATCAGTGGCAGAATTGGTTTTTGCGCATTTATTTTCTGGTGTCCGTTTTTTACACGATTCTAATAGAAATATGCCTCTTGAAGGAGATACAAACTTTGAAGGTTTGAAAAAAGCATATGCAAACGGAATTGAATTAAGAGGAAAAACTCTTGGTGTTGTAGGAATTGGACGTATTGGTCAAGCTACTGCTAAAATGGCATTAGGTTTAGGCATGAAAGTGATTGCCGCTGACATGTTTATCCCAGAAGTTGATGTTAAAGTTGATTTTTTTGACGGTCAGTCTATCACTACAAATATCGTTTCTCAATCATTGGAATCTTTATTCAAAGAAGCTGATTTCATAACATTGCACGTTCCTGCTCAAGATGGTTACATCATTGGAGAGAAAGAACTGGCAATTATGAAAGATGGTGTTGGTATTGTAAACTGTGCTCGAGGTGGTGTTATTGATGAAGTTGCATTAGTAAAAGCATTAGATAGCGGTAAAGTATTGTTCGCTGGATTAGATGTTTTTGAAAACGAACCAACTCCGGCAATGGCTCTTTTGATGCATCATAAAATCTCAATGACTCCTCATATTGGAGCTGCAACAGGAGAAGCACAAGATAGAATCGGTACTGAATTAGCGCAGCAAATCATTAGTTTATTAGACTAGTATTTTTTGTATTATATAGTAAAAAGGGATTATTAACTTTCGTTAATAAATCCCTTTTTTTAATTAAATTTGATTTCTAATTTAAATCAAATAACATGTTTGAACAATTAAAACAATTAGCACAACAATTTGGACTCGAGTCAGTTGTTAAAAACAACGCTGTTCCAAATGAGCATAATGAGACGGTTATTACTGAGGCTGGTAGTTCCATTTTTACAGGATTACAAAAAATAGCTTCAGAAGGCGGTGTGGAACAATTGGCAGAATTATTCCAAGGAAATAATGCCCAGGACCCTTTAAATCCGGTGGTTCAAAAATTAACGAAACAGCTTACGGGAAATCTTGGAGAAAAATTCGGACTGGATCATTCCGCAGCTTCTGGAGTTGCAGGAAATTTAATCCCGCAAATTTTAGATTCCCTCATTGGAAAAGCGAAAGATCCAAATGACTCCAGTTTTCAAATTGCTGATATTATTGGATCTATTGCTGCAGATAGTAGTCAAAATGCCGGAATTATGGATGCTATTTCAAAATACGGCAGTCAATTTGGCTTAGACCAAAACGCCGATGGCAAAGTAGATCTGGGGGATGTAATGTCGGCTGTAAACAAAAAAAGTAATGGTTTAGGAGGCACCCTCGGTAAACTCTTTGAAAAACAATAGCAATCAAAAGGCACTATAAAAATCATTTACTTTTAGCAAATGATTTTTTTTGTTAAAACACTAAAAACTAGTCGTTTAATTTTGTAACTTTAGTTCTCAATTTTTTTATCATGAAAAATAGTTTCTACATATTAGTGATTATTTTAATTTCGCTTTTTAGTTGTAAATCTTCAAAATCTACTTTTTCCAAATTAGATAAAACAATTCCTCAAAGCGATACTGTCAGAATTGCCAATGACGAACTACAGTATGAAGTGATAATAATTGACCCCGGCTTTAGCACTTGGATTAATTCAAGAGCTTATCCCAGAGGGTATCATTCCCAAAGCTATCTGGAAAACAAAAATCAAATTTATGTCAGCGAATGGAATAGCCGCGTTTTACAACCACAGCTGTATGACCCCAATCTTTATGAAATGACTATTAACTATGATTCTAACATTAATTATGGTTACGAAGTAAATTATTTGCTATACAATTACTTTATTTATTTTCAAAATACCTACAAACAAAAACTCTTTGGTTATGTTCCCTCAAGATAATGTTGCTATATTTGTAATCATTATAAATAAAAATGAGCGATTTAAAAAAACGTTGGGGAATTGAAACCAATTTCCAACTTACAATTATATTTATTGTTTTTGCAATTACGGGTTCGGCTTCAGCCTGGTTATCAAAACCATTTTGTTTTTGGTTGGGAATTACAAAACCAGATTTAGGCTATTGGTTCACTCCTGTTCGATTATTATTAATTTTTCCTCTATATCAAGTACTTTTAGTCTTAATAGGATTTCTTTTTGGACAATTTAAATTCTTTTGGACTTTCGAAAAAAAAATGCTAAAACGAATGGGATTAGGATTTCTTTTTAATGAATAAAAAATACCTCTACGAGGCATTTTTATTTTTAATTACATAGTTGTAAATCCATGTCAAGGTAAATGTTGGTATAAAATCTGAAAATGGTAGTATTTCTTCCAGGAAAGCAACTACTCCCCCAACTTTTCCAACAGTCCCTTTATACATTGTTGTCATTAAATAACCTGCAATTGGCGCCCAAACTACATCGGAGAACTCTCCAACCAATGGAACCGTAAACGACAACATTCCTATTGCATCAAATAATATACCCAGAAAAAGATTTCTGTTTTTATTAGCTGTTTGGTCAACTTGTATTTTTTTTATCATCTTTTTTAGAATTGTTATTCCAAATCATACAAATCTAATGCCAATTAATTTTTGAGCTTGTCTTTAAAGATTTTCTTCAGTTTTTCAACTTTTGGTGTAATTACATAACTGCAATACCCTTGCAATTTATTCTGATTATAATAATTCTGATGATAATCCTCCGCTTCATAAAATAATGTAGCCGGCGAAACTACGGTAACAATTGGTTCTCCAAATGTATTTTCTCTTCTCATCAAAGCAATATACGCTTCGGCTAACTCTTTCTGATTTTCATTACTATAGAATATTTCACTGCGGTATTGGGTACCAATATCATTTCCCTGACGGTTCAAAGTAGTGGGGTCATGCGTTGCAAAAAATATTTCCAACAGTTCACCATAACCGATCACATCAGGATCAAAAGTAATTTGAATCGCCTCTGCGTGACCGGTATCGCCATTGCAAATATCCTTATAGGTAGGATTAATTGTTGCTCCGCCTATATAGCCCGAAACTACAGTTTTCACACCCTTTAATTCTAAAAAAACTGCTTCAGTACACCAAAAACAACCGCCGGCAAAAGTGGCAACTTCCATTCCTTGTTCCATTTCCATTTATTAGTTTATTTCATTTGAAAAAAATCTCATTTTGGGTTCGTAGTACCAATAATCTAAAACCAAATTTAATCTAATAATCGCAAGCGATTATGGCATATTAACTAAAGTTTATAATTTGCTAATGGAAAATATAGTGCGAACCATTTAATAATCATTAAAATCTTTGTTTCTTTGTGAAAACAGTTTCAAAATGATATACGCCAAAAATCTACATAAATATTACGACCAACTACATGTGTTGAAAGGAGTTGATTTGCATATTCAAAAAGGTGAAATTGTATCTATCGTGGGTGCTTCTGGTGCCGGAAAAACAACACTTTTACAAATCCTGGGAACTTTAGACAAACCTACGGTCGAAAACACAATCGAATTACGCATCAATGACGAAGATATTCTGACCATGAATGACAAAACCTTGTCTAAATTCAGAAATTTAAATTTAGGTTTCATATTCCAATTTCACCAATTATTACCTGAATTTACTGCGCTGGAAAATGTTTGCATTCCCGCTTTTATCGCCAATAAATCCAAAGTGGAAACAGAAATAGAAGCTGAAAAACTCTTAACCTATCTTGGCCTTTCCCATCGTATGAACCACAAACCCAATGAACTTTCTGGTGGTGAACAGCAACGTGTGGCAGTTGCAAGAGCATTAATCAACAAGCCAGCGATCATTTTTGCCGACGAACCTTCAGGAAATCTCGATACAGCATCAGCTGAAAACCTGCATCAATTATTTTTTAAATTACGTGATGAATTTGGCCAAACCTTTGTGATTGTGACACATAATGAAGAATTAGCGAATATGGCCGATCGAAAATTAGTAATGGTAGATGGATTGATTAGTCAGTAGAACCCGCTTCATCAATACACTTTAAATGGAATTTATTGAACATCAAAATAAAATAGAAACTTGGTGAGATAAGCATTTCCTTTTTAAAGAAAAAAGGAAACGGATTTCCACTGCTATAGGGGCCAAACTAGGTGATCATAATCCGTCATTAATTTTAAATCCGTAGCACCTGCGTTTCAATTATGAATCAATCTGAACTAAAATCTTTCCTTGACGAAAAAACGATACAGTACAACACACTTGACTTCATAGAAAGTGATCCGGTACAAATTCCTCATTTGTTTTCACAAAAAGAAGATATTGAAATAGCTGGTTTTCTAAGCGCTATAATTGCTTGGGGAAATCGAAAAATGATTATCAAAAATTCCCATAAAATGATGGATTTAATGGGAAATGCACCGTACGATTTTGTTATGTCGCATACTGAAAATGATATGGAACGATTAGAATCTTTTGTCCATCGGACTTTTAACGGGCAGGACTTTGCCAGTTTTATCAGAAGCCTCAAAAACATCTACCAAAATCATGGCGGATTAGAATCCGTATTTGCTATAAACCAAGAGTTAACAACGATGCAAAAAAGCATTTCGGAATTTAAAAAGACATTCTTCGAAATTCCACATCAGTATAGAACCCAAAAACACATTTCGGATCCCTTGAATAATTCGGCAGCGAAACGAATTAATATGTTTCTCCGATGGATGGTACGCCAGGACAACAAAGGAGTTGATTTAGGAATCTGGAAAAGTATTTCACCCGCTTCTTTATCCTGCCCCTTAGATGTGCATTCTGGTAATGTAGCCCGAAAATTAGGATTGCTTACAAGAAAACAAAATGATGGAAAAGCATTAGCTGAACTGGATCTAAAACTTCGTGAATTCGATGCAAATGATCCCGTAAAATATGATTTTGCCTTATTTGGATTGGGCGTTTTCGAAGGATTTTAATTTTCACTCCAAAGTTTAGCTAATCGAAAATCGATCGTCCCTGTTTTTTACAAATTTTTTTTTTTGATTGAAATACCATTTTTAGTTTTTATAATAAATCTATTTTATATAATCTAAGACAGGCAGATTATTATTTTTACTAAAATTTGTAATACTTATCTTAATTTTAATTATTTTAATGCACTTTATCTGTTTTTTATGCAGTTTATCGAGTTTTTTTAAAAAAATCACATTATATTTGGCTAATAAAATTATTCTAAATTAGAGTTAAAAAAAACACAAAATTTAGAATTGAAAAGGGTAAGAATCAGATAAAAAATTCAACTTTTAAATCATTACAGCAAACAAAAGATTTTAGGTATTTTAAATCTGAATTATTAACCAAATTAAAACCAAAAACAAATGAATACCACAAAAAAAATTGTTCTGGCCGAAGATAATTCGGTCCTCTCTTTGCTACTGAAATTTAGATTAGAAAAAGAAGGATATAAACTTCTTATCGCTGTGGACGGGAAGCAAGCAATCGAATTAATAGAAGAGCACAATCCACAATTAATTTTAACCGATATCATGATGCCTTTTGTCAGCGGATTAGAAGTAATCAGTCATGTAAGGAACAAATTAAATACACAAACTCCAATTGTTGTTTTTTCGTCAGCAGGACAGGAAGAAATCGTACTTAAAGCATTTGACTTGGGAGCTACTGATTTTATGAGCAAACCTTTTAGCCCACATGAATTAGTAATCAGGGTAAAACGATTGTTGATTTAATATTCCAAACGAATAACTTAAAGCTTCTGGTTATGAACGAGAACTTCCACCTTTTAGAATTTTTAAAACACTCCTCACCAATAATTCAATTGGCCTGGGCTTTAAGCAGTGTTTTTTTTATAATTATCATGATGCTAATCATGTATCTGAAGTATTTAAGAAATCATTTAAGGGAGAATGAAAAGATTAAGGCTAAATATCAAGAGGAGTATGAATCTTATCTTGTAACCTATTTGTACTCCGGAAATGAAGATGGTACCTTTAGCTCAGAGCAACAATTAATTATCAATGAATTAAAAAAATGTGTAGCTGATCCTTTTAAAAGAAAAATTATTATTTCAACATTATTAAAATTAAGAAATGAGATATCTGGTGAAATAGCTGAATCTATTGATAAACTCTTTATCAAATTGGGTCTTTTACGTTACTCATTAGCTAAACTGAGAAATGAAAAATGGGATGTTATCGCTATCGGAATTAGAGAACTCACACAATTTAAAATAAAGGGAGTTCATAAAATCATAATGAAAAACATCAACCATCCGAAGAGAGAAGTTCGTAAAGAAATGCAATTATACTTGGTTCATTTGTATGCTTTCAAGGGACTTGATTTTTTGAATGTCTTAGAAACCTCTTTATCTGAATGGGATCAGATTCAATTGTTGGAAATCCTCCAAATTAACAATGATGCACAAATTGCAGACATTAGACCGTGGTTAAAATCTTCAAATGATTCTGTAATCATTTTCAGCTTAAAACTGGCTAAAATTTACAATCAATTTGAAGCAAAAGAAGAGCTTATTGAACTATTACATCATGAGAATGAAGACGTAAGGGTTAACGTAATTTCTGCATTAAGCTATTTGAATATTGTTGAAGCCAAAAACATTTTGAAAAATAATTTTAATGAACGCGGTCATGAAGAACAAATCGCTTTTCTAAAAATGATGGAAAATGTGTACGAGAATAGCGACAAACCCTTTTTACTGGAACACATACATCACAAAAATTTTGAAATTAAGTTATTAATAATGGAGATTTTAAAGAATATTAATTTTGAAGAATATGCTTTATACGAGGTGGAATTAAAAAAAATGTTGACAGCCTAAAAACCAATTGACTATGATGGAAACAACTACTCTACAAATTATAATATCAATCGTTCATTATTTCTTTTTTATTTTTTCTGCCGCTGCAATTGCATCTTATGTTATATTAGCAGTAATTTCAGCAATAGAAACAATTCAATATGTAAAGAAAAACAGCTTTGTTAATTATAAGGAAATATTATCTTCGACGTTCTCCCCTTCAATTTCAATTATAGCACCTGCCTATAATGAAAGTTTAAACATTGTTGAAAACGTACGTTCTCTATTATCGAGTCATTATGTAAATTATGATGTTATCATTATAAATGATGGGAGTAAAGATGATAGTTTAAGTAAGCTTATTGAAGCCTACGACCTCATTCAAATAAGCCATCATATCAATGAACAGATTAAAACAAAACCACTAAGAAAAGGCATTTATAAATCTACAAATCCTGCATTTGATAAATTAACTGTAATTGACAAAGAAAACGGTGGAAAAGCTGATGCTTTAAATATGGGACTGAATGTAAGTAAAAACAAATATGTTGCCTGTATAGATGTGGATTGTTTGTTATTGGAAGATGCACTTCAAAAAATGATTAAACCATTTCTAGAAACAACCGATGCCAAAGTAATTGCCGCTGGTGGAGTAATAAGAATCGCCAATTCATGCATTGTTAAGGATGGTAAATTACTCGATGTAAACTTTCCTAAAACATGGATGGAACAAGGTCAAATTTTGGAATACCTGAGAGCCTTTTTATTAGGAAGGATGGCTTGGAGCAGACTAAATGGTTTGTTAGTGATTTCAGGTGCGTTTGGTCTATTTGATAAAAAAATAGCCATTAAAGTGGGCGGTTACGATACAAATACCGTAGGGGAAGATATGGAAATTATTGTGCGAATGAGAAGATACATGGAAGATCAGAAACAAAAATATAAAGTAGCTTACATTCCTGACCCGCTATGCTGGACAGAAGCTCCAGACAACTATAAAACTTTTATTTCCCAAAGAAACAGATGGACTCGCGGGACTATCGAAACGTTAAGAAGACATCGGAAAATTGGGTTTAATCCAAAATACAATTCCTTGGGACTTTTAAGTTATCCTTATTGGTTTTTCTTCGAAAGAATGGCACCCATTGTTGAAGTTGCCGGTTTAATATATTTCGGAATTCTTATTGCATTAAATCATGTGAGATGGGATTATGCATTAGTCTTTATTATCTTTGCCTATTTATTTTCAGTCTTGTTTTCAATCGTTGCTATAATTACGGAAGAACTTACCTATCATCAATACAAAAAGAAAGGAACAGGTTTCAACCTGTTAAAGATTGCTTTTTTAGAACCTTTTGTTAATCATCCCGTTATTTTATATGCCGCAATTAGTGGAAATGTAGATTACTATTTTAACAAAAAAAAGAAATGGGGAGCTATGACACGAAAAGGAATGACTAAAGCCTAATACTATAAAACATCCAAATGAAACAAAAATTCTCTTACTATAACAGTTTAGAATATATTTACGCCACAATTTCACTAATAATTATTTTTTGTCTCTTAAGCTTGATTGAATTATTCAAAAAATTTGATATACTATTATTTACCTCCAAATTACTAAATGATTTTTTTACGGGATTCCTAATTGGATTATTATTTTTTCCGCTGTATTTATTACTAAAATACATTAAAAATCCTTTAGGAATACTTGTTATTAAAGTACTGTTCTCCATTATTGCAATCATCCAACTTGGTCTGATAGGATACAGCCTCACCACTCACATTAATCTGGGAGCTGATATTTTAGGCTATTCTGTAAGTGACATGTATACTACTGTTACTGCCTCTTTATCGATGTCCTTTTTAATGTTTTTACCATTTATAATACTTCCGATTGTTTATCTGGGACTGATTTGGTTATTCAATTCATTTGGACATAAAATCAATACCAAAATTTTACTTTTAATCGTATTCCTTTTTGGGAGTTTAACTTTTCTAATTGCCAGTACCAACAAAACTACTGCTCAAAACAAATTAAATTTCTTATTGAGTGACATTATAAGAGCTGAAAATGACAAAGCTTCAGCTTCTGAGGGTAATCTGACTTTCAAAAAAGAATTTCCTTTAGAAAAAACAGCTGAAAGCACAAAAGATGTATTGGCGCCATTTTTTAATATTCAAAAAGAAAAACCAAATGTCGTTTTTATTATTGTGGAAGGCCTTGGAAGCGATTTTACTGATGATGGTGAATACGAAGGGTTTACCCCTTACCTAGACTCATTAACCACAAAATCGCTTTATTGGGAAAATTTCGTGAGTAATGCCGGACGAACATTTGGTGCATTACCTTCTTTAATTGGTTCGTTACCGTTTGGAGAAAACGGATTTATGGAATTGAATCCAATTCCGAAACACAATTCATTAATCAGTATTCTAAAATCAAACGGTTATACTACTACTTATTATTCTGGAGATGAATCCACGTTTGACAGAAAAAGTAATTTCTTAGAATATAATGGTATTGATAAAATCATTGATATCAATAAATTTGGCCCTGGATATACTAAGACAAAGGAAAATTCCGGCGGATTCTCCTGGGGCTATCCTGATGCTGAAATATACCGCAAAACATTGTCTGAATTAAAAGGAAAAAAAGAACCCCGATTGGATATCATCATGACACTTACCAATCACGAACCATTTGATTTCCCTTCTAAAAAAATATACTTAGAAAAGGTAACTCGTATTTTAAAAACAAAATCATATTTTGAAAAAAACAGCAGCGAATACAAAGACATATTTGCCTGTCTTCTTTATACTGATAATGCTATCCAAACCTTCATGAAAGCCTATTCTAAAAGACCTGATTACGCAAATACCATTTTTATAATCACGGGAGATCACCGCTTAATTCCGGTTCCCCAAAAAGACAATTTATCCCGTTTTCATGTTCCTCTTTACATTTACAGCCCTATGCTGAAGAGAACTGCAAAATTCAAATCCATTTCTTCACATAGTGATGTAACACCAAGTTTAGTTTCCTTTTTAACGAATAATTATACATTCAACAAATTGGAAAAAACGACTTGGATAGGTCAGGGTTTGGATACGGTTAGAGAATTTAGAAACATCCACAACATTCCATTAATGAGATACAAAGGCAGTATTAATGATTATATCTATAAGGACTATTTTTATTCAGATGGCAGTCTTTTTAAAATTGACGAAAATTTCAATCTTAGCGAAGCAGACAGCGACATGATGGAAACGATAACAGGTTCTTTTAATGATTATAAAAAATTAAATGCTTACTTAACCACAAAGAATAAAATTACCAATACCGCCAACAGCTTTAAAAAACCTACTTATACCTTTACACCTGAGCAACTTTCGCTAATAAAAAAATTAACAAAAGGATTAAATCCTGATCAGATTTTCATTTTAGCCAGAGATTTAGCATTCAAAAAAGAGCGTGAAAAAGCACGATTGCTATGCAATATTATATTGAATAAACTTCCAAATTATGGCGACGTAAGAACATTAAAAGGCAGAACATTAGCATGGGACGGCGACTATAAAAATGCAGAGATAGAATTACTGGAAGTGATAAACAGGACACCCTTTTATGGCGATTCTTATTTAGCAATAATGGATGTATATTGGTGGTCGGGCCAGAATAAAAAAGCAATTGAAATTGGTAAAAAAGGATTAGCAAACCAAATCAACGATGCTGAATTAGGTTATAAACTGGCACAAGCCTATGAAAGGATGAAAAATAAAAATCAGGCTTCTAAAACTATTGACAGCCTTATAAAAATGCATCCTGAGAATAACAATTACTTAACTTTTAAACAATCTTTAAAAAAATGATCCAAAATATAGTCATAAAACTCATTTGTATTTGGACATTTTTAGGGGCCTTACAAATGTCGGGACAGGAAAAGAAATACAATGGAGATCCAGATGCTTCCTTTCAGACTGCTCGTAATTTAGCGTTCAACAAACAGCGTAAACAAGCACAGGACACTTTGCTTTCTATCTTAACTAAATATCCGGACTATCACGAAATCCGTTCTTTTTTAGCAACAACCTATACTTGGGACGAAGAATATAAAAAAGCGCGAAAAGAGTTTACTTATGTTTTAGAAAGAGATCCTAAAAACAAGGGTACATGGATTGCCGCAATTAAAAATGAGTCATGGGCAAATATGCCATTTGCAGCTTTAGAAATGACAAATGAAGCTTTGAAACACTTTCCTGATGATACGGAAATATTGTATTTAAAAGCGACTGCGCAAGAAAGCACAAACAATCCAATAGAAGCATTAAATACCGTTCAATTTATATTGAGTAAAAATCCGGAAGAACAAAAAGCCAAAGATTATAAAGTAAGTTTAAATAAAAAACTGAGCCAAAATTCTATTGGAATTAATTCAACTGTTGATTTGTATTCGGACGTATTTGATCCAATGCAGTACCATACTTTTAAATATGGCCGACAAACGAAATATGGAAGCATACTAGCGAAAGTAAATTTTAGTAGAAGATTCAAGGAAAATGGGGTACAGTATGAAGTCGATTTATATCCTAAAATTTCAAAAGGATTCTATGCCTATGTTAATCTAGGCTTGTCAAATTCTTTTCTATTTCCAGATATAAGATTTGGTGCAGAACTTTACAAATCTTTACCGAAAAGCTTTGAAGTTTCTTTAGGATTCCGAACTTTAATTTACAGTATGACCACTACTATATACACCGGATCTGTGGGCTGGTATTATGGAAATAGTTATTGGTCTTTTCGTCCTTATATAACACCCGGTGGCGCTGGAACCAGTAGTTCTGGAACTATTGCATACCGAAGATACCGCAGTGACGCAGACAATTATTTAGGCCTTTCTTTAGGAATTGGTTTTTCACCTGAAACAAATCAGTTTAATTTTAATGGAAATGAAGCTTCAATCATAAATTTACAGTCACAAAAAATTAATTTGGGATATTATTTTTCTTCGTCAAACAAACAAAATGCTTGGGGAACTCAATTTGCAGTTACGCATCAAGAAATAATATTTGACCCCGGTAAATACTTTTGGATCTATACCCTTAATTTATCTTGGGAATTAAGATTCAAATAAAAAGGTAGATTGTTGAAGTTTAGCATCAAATCTTGTATTACTTTCAAAATGACTATCTTTGCACAAAATTTAAGCAAATGAGTACTTTCGAACAATTCAATCTCCCTAAATCTGTACAAAAAGCAATAGATGATTTAGGATTTACCACACCTACTCCTATTCAGGAAAAAACTTTTTCTGTAATAATGTCAGGAAGAGATATGATGGGAATTGCCCAAACCGGTACCGGTAAAACATTTGCCTATCTATTGCCTTTATTAAAGTTATATAAATTTACCCCGGGACATACCCCTAAAATAGTGATTCTAGTTCCTACCCGTGAGCTTGTAGTGCAGGTAGTGGAAGAAGTAGAAAAATTGACAAAATACATGTCAGTTCGAACTATTGGAATTTTTGGTGGCGTAAACATCAATACCCAAAAAACAGCGGTTTATCAAGGTTGTGATATCCTTGTAGGCACACCAGGACGAACAATGGATTTGACTTTAGACAATGTGATACGTTTTGAAGAAATGCAAAAACTTGTTATAGATGAGTTTGATGAAATGCTTAACTTAGGCTTCAGAACACAATTGACAGCACTTTTGGCGATGATGCCTAAAAAACGTCAAAACATACTCTTTTCGGCAACTATGACCGATGACGTAGATGCTATTTTGAATGACTATTTTGATTATCCAGAAGAAGTTACGCTTTCAGCATCAGGAACACCATTGGAAAACATCAAACAAATCACCTATAAAGTTGCCAATTTCAATACCAAAATAAACCTTCTAAAACACTTATTACAAAACAATGAAGACATGAGTCGTGTTCTGGTTTTTGTAAACAACAAGAAGATTTCAGATATGGTTCACGAACGTATAGAAGAAGATTTTGAAGGTCAGTTTGGAGTGATTCACTCTAATAAATCACAAAATTATCGTTTGAGCACAATGGCTTCATTCCAAGAAGGAAATTTACGTGGTTTGATCACCACAGACATCATGGCAAGAGGTTTGGATATTTCAAATATCACTCACGTGGTCAACTTTGAAATGCCTGAAATGCCTGAATTGTACATGCATAGAATTGGTAGAACCGGTCGTGCCGACGCAACAGGAACTGCAATAAGTCTGATCACGCCTCGTGAAGAAGAATCTAAAGTAGAAGTGGAAGTGTTGATGAATATGGAATTAGAAATCGAACCTTTCCCGGAAACAGTTGAAGTTTCATCTAAATTAATCGAACCTGAAAAAGACAGACAACCGATTAAGTTTATGATGAAAAAGCAAAAACTTGAAGGCGATGGCGCTTTTCAAGAGAAAAGTAAAAAAAATAAGAAAGTCAATTTGGGTGGACCTGGCGTAACCAAGAAAAAAACACATGGCTCGGTGAATAGAAACATGCTAAAAACCAGAGACAAAAAAAGAAAAGATAAGAATAAATAGAATAAAACAAGAATCAAAAAGGCTAAAAATGATTGTTCATTTTTAGCCTTTTTGATTTTTAACTTCTATGAATCTCACCTTAATTCTTTGTAAAAACTAAACAAACCGGAGAACATAAAGCGATTCTTTTTCCTGTATCCGTCAGTGCTCCCGTAGTTACATTTCTTTTAAAAATCACTACCTCATTCGTATATTGATGCGCTACCAAAAGAAATTTCCCCGTTGGATCAATTGCAAAATTTCTGGGTCCTTTACCTAAAGTACTCATTTGTCCTTTCGAAAGTAATTTTCCATTTTTTAGAATTTTAAAAAACGAAATAGTATTCGCTTCACCTCTGTTTGTTGCATATAAAAATTTTCCGTCAGGTGAAATATGAATATCTGCAGCACTGAAAGTCCCCTTGAAATCTTTAGCTAAAATCGTAGTTTCCTCTATTTTTTTCAATATTCCGTTTGAATAACTAAAAACCGTTACTGCTCCGTCTAATTCTTGCAATAAGTAAACAAATTTCCCATCGTTGCTAAACGTCAAATGTCTTGGTCCGCTTCCCGGTTTTACTGAAATACTATCTTTAATTTTTAAAGTTTCAGTCGCAGCATTCGGATTGTATTGATACGAATACACTTTATCATTCCCTAAATCATTAGACAAAATAAACTTTTTATCGGGAGAAAAATAAACCATATGCACATGTGGTCCTTCTTGTCTTTGTACATTAATTCCTTTCCCGTAATGCTGTATTACCTGTTTGGCTTCAGCAATACTCCCATCATTATTTTTACCGAAAACTGAAATATTCCCTCCAGAATAATTGGCTACAATTACATTTTTATCATCATTGATAATATAACAGGGATCAGCTCCTTTGGAACTTTGCTTGTTAATTAAGTTTAATTTTCCACTTGACGGATTATAGTCAAAAGAACTTACCGTACTTTCGGCACCGTTCTCATTTACGGAATAAACATAATTATTATTCTTTGAAACTGTTAAATAACTTGGATTTAAAACATTTTTAGTAGTGTTTTTAACATTAAAACCTCCAGTATCTGAATCGAAATCATAGGTGTAAATTCCTTTACTCTCACAACTGTTCGTATAGGTACCAATCAGCAAATTGAATCTGTTTTTTTGTGCTTGCACGCTTGTAAAAATGAAAATTAAAAGAACAACAACATAGGAATTTTTCATGTTTTTAAATTTTTTTGAAAAGCTAAAATACATAAATATTTTAGAATCAATGCCAATTGTTTGTTCCTTTGAAAAATTACGGCAACTTCAAACAAAACTGTCAACTAATTTGTATTTTTGATCAATGAAATTCAATGAACTCCATTGAAAATAAAATCCAGTGAAGTAAACTTGAAATCAAAATGCATTTTAAACATCCCGAAATTTTATACTTTCTACTCGTATTGATTGTACCAATTTTGGTTCATTTATTTCAGTTACGCCGTTTCAAAAAAGAAAACTTCACTAACGTTCGGTTCCTGAAATCACTTTCGATACAAACCAGAAAAAGCTCCAAAATTAAGAAATGGCTGCTTCTTAGCTGTCGTTCACTATTGCTCACTTGTATTATTCTGGCATTTGCGCAGCCTTTCTTCAATTCAAAAGACAGTAAAAATGCCACTACTAAATTGTATATTGTCTTGGATAATTCCTTTAGTATGCAAGCCAAAGGCAAAAAAGGCGAATTATTAAAACGAGCCATTCAGGAATTACTGGAAGAAACGCCCGAAAATCTAAATTTCTCTTTGCTTACCAATTCTGAGAATTATTGGAATACAGATATAAAGTCGGTTCGAAGTTCGTTACAAAATCTAAAATACAGCGCTGCGCCATTTCAGTTGGATCATATAATGGCAAAAATAAAAGCCCATAAATCAGCTTTTAAAAAAGAAGTTGTCATCATCACGGATGCCGTTGGACTTGATGAAAAACAATTAAAAAACAGTGACAAAAAAGATTCTCCTCAATTCATAATTCCCAAAACTGAACAAAAAAACAACATTTCCATTGACAGCGTCTTTATCAATAAAACACTCGATAATTTTTATGAAATCAGTGTCCGATTATCCGGTTATGGTGAAGATTTTAATCCAGTTCCTATCTCTCTATACAACGACAACAAACTTATTGCAAAGACGGTCGTAGCTTTAAACCCAAAGAAAAAAACCTTTAATTTCACGATTCCAAAACAAGCCTTTCACGGTTATGTTTCCATAGTTGACAATGGTTTGAGTTATGATAACACTTTATATTTTAGCATTTCAAAAACAAAGAAAATAAATATCATCAGCATTGGCGAAACAGAAAAAAGCAACTTTCTTTCCCGAATTTATACCAATGAAGAATTCAATTTTAATAATTACACTTTAGGCGCTCTGGATTATAATAAATTGGAAGAGCAAAATGCGATTGTTTTAAATGAATTGGATGAAATTCCACAAGCACTACAAACCACTTTAAAATCTTTTGTTGAAAAAGGCGGTAATTTAATTGTGATTCCTTCAGCAGAAACTTCGGTAACAAATATCAATTCATTTTTGATGAATTTTGGAAACCTAAAATTCAACGCTTTTGAAAACAAAGAAAAGCTGATTACTAAAATCAATTTCAGTCATCCTGTTTTCAGTACCGTTTTTGAAAATAAAGTTACCAATTTTCAATATCCAAAAACAAAAAGTTCATTTGTATTATCCAGCTCAAATCCGGCCGCTTTATCCTATGAAGACCAAAGTGTTTTCTTGACTTCATTAGCCAATTCGATTGCTACCGTTTATGTTTTCTCTGCTCCAATTAATATGGTAAATTCAAATTTCCAACAATCTCCATTGATTGTCCCTACTTTTTATAAAATGGCGACGAACAACCAAAACAATGCCATAAGTGCTTTGATCATTGGAAATAATAATCCGCATCTGACAGACGCTTCTTTAAATAAAGACGACATTTTAACTGTTAAAGGCTCAGACGAACAATTTATTCCTATCCAACAAATCCTGAATAATAAAGTAAAAATGATTTTCAATGATTATCCGGAACAAGCTGGAAATTTCAGTATTTACAATAAAAAAGAATGGTTAGAGAACATCAGTTTCAACTACAACAGAACCGAAAGTAATTTGACTTCAGCCAATGAAAATATGCTTTCTAATTATAAAACAACCGAGTCCATAACGTCGTTTTTTGAAGCTTTACAAACTGACAGAACGGATAATCAAATTTGGAAATGGTTTGTTATCTTTGCACTGTTATTTCTGCTAACCGAAATGGCAATTATACGGTTGGTCAAGTAAAGCCGAATTTCAAATCATTAAACAATCATTATGAATATAATCATCAGAGAAGCAAAAATTATCGATTCGAAAAGTCCGTTTCATAACAAGACAGTAGATATTTTAATTGTTGATGGTTTTATAAAAAAAATTGAAAAATCACTTCCGAATTTAGAAAAAACAGACGAAGTAAAACTGGATAATTTGCATGTATCGCAAGGTTGGTTTGACAGCAGTGTTTCGCTTGGAGAACCAGGCTTTGAAGACCGAGAAACCATTTCAAACGGACTTGATGTAGCTGCCAAAAGCGGTTTTACCGCAATAGGTTTACAACCCAACTCCTTCCCTGTTACCGACAATCAATCCCAAGTACATTTTTTGGTAAATAAAGCGTATGGTTTTGCCACACAACTTTTCCCTATTGGTGCTTTGACAAAACAAAGTGAAGGAAAAGATATGGCGGAATTATATGACATGAAAAATGCGGGTGCAATTGCTTTTGGAGATTATAATAAAAGTTTGAACAATGCTAACTTGCTAAAAATAGCTTTGCAATATGTTCAGGATTTTGATGGATTGGTCATCGCATTTGCACAGGACGAAAACATAAAAGGAAACGGAGTAGTTAATGAAGGTATCGTTTCTACGAGATTGGGTTTAAAAGGAATTCCAAATCTTGCAGAAGAATTACAAATCGCAAGAAATTTATTTCTATTAGAATACACCGGCGGAAAATTACACATTCCAACTATTTCGACTAAAAAATCAGTTCAATTAATCAAAGAAGCGAAAGCCAATGGATTGAATGTAACGTGTAGTGTAGCAGTGCATAATTTGGTTTTAACGGATGAGAAACTGGAAGAATTCGATACAAGATATAAAGTTTCGCCACCTTTAAGAACAGAAACAGACAGAAAAGCATTGTTGAAAGGAATAAAAGACGGAACAATTGACATGATCACTTCCGACCATAATCCAATTGACATTGAACATAAAAAAATGGAGTTTGATACGTCCAAAAATGGGACAATCGGTTTAGAAAGTGCTTTTGGTGCATTGATGACAGTATTACCATTAGAAACAGTAATAGAGAAATTGACATCTGGGAAAGCTACGTTTGGTATCGATATACAAACCTTTAATGAAGGCTCAAAAGCGAACATTACCCTATTCAATCCAGAACCAAAAAGTATTTTTACAAAATCTTCCATTCGATCGAAATCGAAAAACTCTGCTTTTCTGGGAACAGAAATTAAGGGTACCGTATATGGAATTGTAAATCAGGGAAAACTAATTTTAGCATAAATAATAAATCTCACAAAACCCAAAGTGAGAAAAATAAAAAAAAATGAATAACACTATCGAAGCAGGAAAAACTGCTGCAATTACAAGTTATATCTTAGGAATTGGCGTATTTATAGCCTTGTCAATGAATTCGGAAGACAAAAACACTTTTGCTTCCTTTCACATTCGCCAAGGATTAGGACTCACTTTAACTTTCATATCGTTGGGATTAATCATTAGCAATTTCGACAGCTTAATGATTTCCGCCCCTATGTGGATTTTTGTATTTGTTTTATGGTCCTATGGAATTACCAGTGCGATAAAGGGGGAAACAAAACCAATTCCTTTATTAGGAACCTATTTCCAAAAATGGCTTAAAAACATATCATAACCAAATGAATTTATCTTTAGAATATAAAATACGAGAGCCAAAAATAAAATTGGACAAAAATCCTCTTTTACTTTTATTACATGGTTACGGCAGCAACGAGGAAGACTTATTTTCATTTGCAACCGAACTTCCCGATGAATATTACATTGTTTCAGCACGAGCTCCTTATAACATGCAATATGGTGCTTATGCTTGGTATGCTATCAATTTTGATGCTGATGAAAACAAATTCTCAGATCACGAACAAGCCAAAAAATCGAGGGATCTAATCGCAGGATTTATTGATGAATTGATTCAGACCTATCCAATTGATTCTACAAACATTACTTTGATTGGCTTCAGTCAAGGTTCCATTTTAAGTTATGCCATTGCATTATCGCATCCTGATAAAGTGCAAAAAGTAGTTGCGTTGAGTGGTTATGTAAGTGAACCTATTTTAGAAGAAAATTACTTAAGAAACGATTTTACAAAACTTAAAATATTCCATTCTCATGGAACTGCAGATCAGGTAATACCTGTTGAATGGGCGCGAAAAACAAAACCATTTTTTGAGAAATTAGGTGTAAAATCTACCTATAAGGAATATCCTGTAGGTCATGGTGTCGCACCACAAAATTTTTATGATTTCAAGAATTGGCTTCTTGAAAATTAATATTCAGTTTCAGCCGCAGTGAACGGGAAACTGCGACTGAAATATACTTTATTTTTGATACAATAATGATTGATTTACTTCAAAGGTAATGCTGTCATCATCATTGACAAAATATTTCAATAATACTTCTCCCCAAATTTCACCATCACTAAAATCAGCAATAATCCACCGATGATTTAGAATTTTAACTTTATTAATGATGAATTTATTAGCCCCAATTTTATCCTGACCTACATAGGGATTTCCACTAGGATTTGAATTGTAATCCAATAATTTCTCGGTTACAAAGGGGATTAATTTTTCATATTGAATTATTTTTCCTGAGTTTGAAGATTCAAAATAATTTTGGGCATTTTCATTTTTTTCCAAAGAAAAATAGTTGGCGTCCGTTAATTTATTTTTGACCAAATTCAAACTATCTTTCAACTTTGTTGTTACCTTTTTATATCGCTCCTGTTCAAAAACTACTTCCTTACTCAAAAACATATACGTGTAAACATTAAATAGTAAAGCGAGAATAAAAGCGTAAAGCAATAATGATTTTTTCATTTTAAGACTGATTAAATTGTAATTTCCAAATTATCATATGCCAGGAAAACGTTTTCAGGGAGTCTTTTTTGCACTTCCTCATGAAAACCAAGAATATGACTGATGTGAGTAATATAGGCTTTTTTAGGCTGGACCAAAGTTATAAAATCTAATGCTTCCTGCAAATTGAAATGCGCAATATGAGATTCTTCACGCAAAGCATTAATAACCATTACCTTTAGATTTTTTAATTTTTCGATTTCACCACTTTCAATTGTTTTCACATCGGTCAAATAGGCAAAATCATCTATTCTATACCCAAAAACCTGCAGTCCCGCATGCATCACATCTACAGGAACAGCAATTTTATTACCAATAGGAAAGGGCTGATTATTAACTACTTCAATTGTTTTAACACAAGGCGCTCCCGGATACCTGTTTACAGTTTCAAAAACATAATCAAAACGTTTTTTTAGATTATCAATTACCCTTTGATGCGCATAAATTGGAATCTCGCCTTGTTTAAAGTTAAACGGACGAATATCGTCCAAACCGGCAGTATGATCGGAATGCTCATGAGTAAACAGGATACCGTCGACTTTTTGGCAATTTGAAGAAAGCATTTGCTGTCTAAAATCAGGTCCGCAATCGATTACGAATGAGTAGTTTTCCCAAGAAACCCAAACCGAAACCCTAAGCCTTTTATCCTTAAAATCAGTACTTTTACATACCGGGTGATTACTCCCAATAACAGGAATTCCTTGTGATGTGCCAGTACCTAAAAAATATACCTTCAATTCTCTTAGATTTTTTTACAAAAATAGGGTTAATTCTCTTTCATTAGAAACCTATTTAATTAACTTTGTAACATATTAGCCATATTTAAAATAAAATGGGTACTGAAATAAAATTAAAAGGTGACAAAGTCATCGAGCAAATTCCTTCCATAAAAGACAAAGCACTTCGTATCAACTTGAATGAGAATATCTACGGAACTTTCGCGGAAATTGGTGCCGGGCAAGAAACTGTAAGACATTTTTTTAGATCAGGTGGATCTTCCGGTACTATTGCAAAAGCGATGTCAGCATATGATAAAGATTTTAGTGATGCCGTATACGGTATCGAAAAAGACGGACGGTATGTTACGGAAAGCAGGTTAAAGAAAATGCTTTCTCATGAAGTCAACTTAATAGAGCAGCGTTTAAGCAGAGAAAAGCATCCTAACAAAATGTTTTTTAGTTATGCCAATACCGTAGCCACTATTGATTTTGCCAAACAATTTAAAGGACATGGATGGGTTGGAATCAGTTACCAAATTGAACCGGATGAGGATTATAATGAAATTATTATTCATATTCGTTTTAAGGAAACAGATGTTAGATTGCAACAAGAAACTCTTGGTATCCTTGGTGTGAATTTAATTTATGGCGCTTACTATAAATACAATGATCCGAAGCGCTTGTTGCGTTATTTATACGATCACCTGGATAAAGATCAGCTAGAAATAGATACTATTAATTTCTCAGGACCTCGTTTTGCAGATGTAGACAATCGTTTGATGAGTTTACAGTTAGTAAAAAATGGAATGACTGATGCGGTTATGTTTAATCCAGACGGAAAAAACATACTTCCTGCAGCCATCTTATACAAAAAAAATATTCTTGCTTTCAGAGGAAGTTTTCGTCCGGTTACAAAAGTAAATATGGACATGTATGAGAAGTCATTAAAAATGTTTCTGAAAGAAAATAAGGTAGAAGTCGATAATACTCTTGTTGTTTTTGAAATTACTCTTTCGAATTTGCGATCGGATGGTGAAATTGACGAAAGAGATTTTATGGATCGTGCCGAATTACTTTGTTCGCTAGGACAAACGGTAATGATATCTAATTTCCAGGAATATTATAAAGTGGTTGAATATTTTGCCAACTACACCAAAGCTCGAATGGGATTGGCTATGGGTGTAAATAATTTGGTTGATATTTTTGATGAAAAATACTACCGCCACTTAAGTGGTGGAATTCTGGAAGCTTTCGGTAAATTATTTTACCGTGACATGAAAGTCTTTTTATATCCAATGATGGGCGAAAACGGTGAAATTATCACTTCAGACAATTTGAAAGTACATCCTAGAATGAAAGAATTGTACAAATTCTTCAAGTTCAATGGGAAAGTTGTCGATATTGTAGATTACGACCCTAATATTCTGGAAGTATTCTCTCGTGAAGTACTTAACATGATAAGTCAAGGAAAACCAGGTTGGGAAACGATGCTTCCTTCCGGTATTGCTGAAATTATAAAAGAACATCACCTTTTTGGCTACGATCCAAGTAAAGTATTGAAAGCAAGCAATTAATAGTTTACATAGTAAGAAGAAAGACCAAGAAAAAAGACATTAAAATAGTCCTTTTTCTTGGCTTTTTTGTCTTTAAAATATCGGAAAAAACTTAAAACATTAAAAAGTTATATATATATATATATATATATATATATATATATTTGATACAAAGTATTAAAAACCAAAATAATTTAAGTACCGATAACAAAAATGAAATTCCCAATTGTAATTCATCAAAAGCCAACTATACTGGAAATATTTTTTATTACAATTATACTTTCAATTACTTTTATTCCTTTCGTTTACGGGATAAAAAACAAACACCCCATATTTTGTCTTAGTATGATTTTGGGTATTATCTGCTTTAAATTATTTAATATATTTACAGAAGGCAAATTCACTCTTTTAAAAATCATTCAAAAAACGACAGCAGTTAGTTTTTCTAAAAACAACGTTGAAATTAACGAAAATCAAAACAGTACAATTCACAAATGGAGCAATTTACAAGAAATCGAAATCGACATATTTGCTTATAAAGGCCGATTTTATGCCAAAAAAAGACAGTATCAAGGAATTGAGAATTCAATTAAATTTAGCGAAAACGGACAAAAATTTAAATATCGATTTTACATCGAAAATGTTAATCAATTTAAATTATTAAAAGAACAATTTAACGAAACAATTCTGCCCCAATTAAAACAATTCCAAAATTTAAAAGAAGAAAGCTATTTAAAATCTCAATTAAATTTTTCCAGAAATTACAACAACCTTAATGATGATACTGATTATCTATAAAAAAACACCACAAAGAGAATTCTCTTGTGGCATTTTTGATTTATTTTAAAATCTGAGCTGCATGCGCTTTGGTTTTCACATCAGAGATTACCTCGTCTATAATTCCATTTTCATCGATCACAAATGTGGTTCTGTGAATCCCTTCATATTCTTTCCCCATGAATTTTTTTGGTCCCCAAACCCCAAAAGCTTGAATTACTGATTTATCTTCATCGGCCAATAACGGAAAAGGGAAGTTATATTTTTCTTTGAACTTTGCCTGAGCTTTCTGCGGATCTGCGCTCACACCAAGAAGTTCATAATTATTCGCTTTGAAACGCTCAAAATTATCCCTAAGATCACAAGCTTCAGCTGTACATCCCGGAGTATTAGCTTTTGGATAAAAGAAAACGACTAGTTTTTTTCCTTTATAATCGGCTAATTGATGTGGTTTTCCGTCCTGATCCAGGCCAGAAAAATTGGGTGCCTTATCTCCTTTTTTTAATGTTGTCATTAGCTCTATTTTTAGTTTATTAGATTTTCTATTTGTGCTTTCATCAGATTCGTGCCCTACCCCTTTTTAAATACCTCAGTTCTCTTTCTTGAAATAGTAAATGGATCAAAGGAAGTTTTTGCAATTCCTTAAAAAACCAATACAAGAGAAACAGCTTCAATCCAAAATCGGATTAGGCACATAATAGAATTTACGCTATTTTTACGTTTTATAAAAATACAAAAATGAACAAACAGGAACGTGTACGATTTGTTATAAATACGTTAAAAGAATTGTATCCAACGATTCCTATTCCGCTGAACCATAAAGATCCTTATACGTTACTGATTGCGGTTTTACTTTCGGCACAATGCACGGATGTTCGTGTGAATCAAATTACACCTTTGCTTTTTGCTAAAGCGGATAATCCGTATGATATGATAAAAATGTCAGTGGAAGAAATTAAGGAAATCATACGACCTTGCGGCTTGTCACCAATGAAATCCAAAGGTATTCACGGCTTGTCCCATATTTTAATTGATAAACATGGCGGAAAAGTGCCCCAAAGTTTTGAATTCCTGGAAGAACTGCCGGCGGTTGGACATAAAACTGCAAGCGTGGTGATGTCTCAAGCCTTTGGCGTTCCTGCTTTTCCTGTTGACACCCATATCCATCGATTAATGTACCGATGGAATTTGACTAATGGAAAAAATGTGGTGCAAACGGAGAAGGATGCCAAGCGCATTTTTCCAGAGGAAATATGGAATGATTTACATTTGCAAATGATTTGGTACGGCCGGGAATATTCACCGGCACGTGGTTGGGATTTAGACAAAGACATTATTACCACAACGATTGGACGAAAATCGGTTTTAGACGATTACTACAAAAAAAAGCCCATCTCTAAATAGTAGATTCCACTAATTTTTAGTAAAAACTAGTGGAATCCGGTTATTCAAGTCCTAAAAAATAGAACCTTGAATTTTTTCAATACAATATCATCCAATCTTAAATTGATTTTTTTAATTCGCTATAATTTCGAAACTTTTATCTTCAATTTTTATTACGCTTAACGCTTTTGAATAATTCAATAAAAAAGAAACGACTTCTTTCTCGGGCTTCATGCTCTTAGTAACTAATGATTTTCTGGAGTAAATTTTTGCCATATTGTAATAAATTTGTTTTTATATTACAACGGAGCAAGTTTCGATTTATTGTTAATTAGTTAAAACAATTTGATGTTTATCTATAACTTTTCTTAAATTCATCAATGCATAACGCATTCTACCTAAAGCAGTATTGATACTGACTCCGGTTGTTTCAGAAATTTCTTTAAAACTCATATCCTGATACATTCTCATGACCAAAACTTCTTTTTGATCTATAGGAAGTTCTTCGATAAGTTTTTTCAAATCCATTTCGACTTGTTCGGCAATTATTTTGTTTTCTATTGTCAGGGAATCGTCGGACATTATTGAAAAAATAGAAAATTCCTCTGTTTCTCTAAACATTGGCATTTTTTTAGTTTTTCGGTAATGATCCACAATAAGATTATGAGAAATTCTCATTACCCATGGTAAGAACTTTCCTTCTTCATTATAGGAATTTGATTTTAAGGTTCTTATTACCTTAATAAAGGTATCTTGAAAAATATCATTCGATATATCTCTATCAGAGATTTTAGAATATATAAAACCATAAATTTTTGATTCGTGCCTTTTGATTAATGATGCTAAGGCATCTTCATTACCTGCAACATAATCCTGAACCAATAATGCGTCTGGAAGTTGTGTACTAGCCATAGTTATACTTTTTAGTTTTTAATTAAATGGAGATCTTTCTCTAAAAAGTAGTTTTGTAGTATAGGCTAATGGATTAATTAGGGTTATTTAATGGTCAAATTTAGCAAATAATTATTTTAACAAACAAATAAAATAAATAAATATTAACATCTAAAGAATAAAAATGTTAAAATTCAGGCTAAGATTTTACATTCGGGTGCTATAAATTTACACAATAATAGTTTAAAAAAATATTTTTTTTTAAACTATTATTGTGTAAAGAATTAAAAAACAGCCAAATAAAACTATTTCACACGAAATTTAGTGCTATTAAAGAATTCCAAAAAAAAACCGTATTTCTGATTTCATTCCGTTTGTTCAACCTCTTTACTCCGATGAAAATTGATTACTTTTGTGAAAATTAATTGTTTTTATGCAAGTTGACCTTTCTACATTAGATCCTAAGAAAAATATTATTATCAAAGGCGCACAAGTACATAACTTAAAAAATGTAGATGTTGCGATTCCTCGAAATAAATTAGTTGTCATCACTGGACTTTCCGGATCAGGAAAATCAAGTCTGGCATTTGATACTTTATATGCCGAAGGACAACGCCGTTATGTAGAAAGCTTATCCTCATATGCAAGGCAATTTCTTGGTCGTTTGGACAAACCGAAAGTGGAATATATTAAAGGAATTGCTCCTGCAATTGCCATTGAACAAAAAGTAAATACTACGAATGCACGTTCTACGGTAGGAACTTCAACGGAAATTTACGATTATATAAAATTATTGTTTGCCAGAGTAGGAAGAACTTACTCTCCTATTTCAGGACGAGAAGTCAAAAAAAATACAGTTACCGATGTGGTTACCGATGTGAAGCGTTTCGACATAGATAGCAAATGGCTACTCTTAGCTCCTGTTCACCTGGAAGAAGGCCGAAAACTGGAAGACAAACTAAAAGTCCTTCTGCAACAAGGTTTTGCAAGGATTCTGGTTAATAATCAAATGGTTCGTTTAGACGAAATCGATCAGCACACTTTAGACAATAAAGATATAAAGCTCATTATTGATCGAATTGTTGTCAAAGACGAAGAAGAATTCTACAATCGACTGGCGGATGCAGTTCAAACTGCTTTTTTTGAAGGAAAAGGAATTTGTTTTTTACAGGAATTAAATTCGGATAAAACATTTTCTTATTCCAATAATTTTGAACTGGATGGTATTACCTTCCTGGAACCAAATGTACATTTATTCAGTTTCAATAATCCTTATGGAGCTTGCCCCATATGCGAAGGTTACGGAAATATAATAGGAATTGATGCTGAATTAGTAGTTCCTAACACAACTTTATCCGTATTTGAAAACGCTATTTTTCCCTGGAGAGGCGAAAGTATGAGTTGGTTTCGGGACCAATTAGTAAACAATGCCTACAAATTTGACTTTCCAATCCATAAACCTTTTTATCAATTATCTGAAGATCAAAAAGAGTTGATTTGGAATGGAAACAACTACTTCCAAGGTTTACATGATTTCTTTAAGGAATTAGAAGAAAAAAATTATAAAATTCAAAACCGTGTGATGCTTTCTCGTTATCGTGGTAAAACCAAATGTTACTCCTGTAAAGGGAAACGATTGCGAATCGAAGCTTCTTACGTAAAAATTAATGACAAAACTGTTTCCGATTTAGTTGATTTACCTATTAAACATTTGGTTACCTTTTTTGAAAGCATTGATTTAGATATTTACGAAAAGCAAATTGCAAAGCGATTATTGGTAGAAATCAATAATAGATTATCTTTTTTAACTGAAGTTGGTTTGGATTATCTTACTTTAAACAGAAATTCAGCAACACTTTCAGGGGGAGAATCACAACGCATCAACTTAGCAACCTCATTAGGAAGCAGCTTAGTGGGATCCATGTATATTCTTGATGAACCCAGCATTGGCTTACATCCGAAGGATACAGAACGATTAATAAAAGTATTGCTGTCGCTCCGTGATTTAGGCAATACTGTTATTGTAGTAGAACACGACGAAGACATCATGAAAGCAGCTGATATGATTATCGATATTGGCCCTGAAGCAGGAACCTTAGGGGGTAATTTAGTCGCTCAAGGCACTTATGACGAAATTCTAAAATCGACTTCACTTACAGCAAAATATTTGAATGGTGATCTAGCAATCACCGTTCCCAAGAAACGAAGAGCTTTCAAGAATTTTATAGAAATAAAAGGAGCCAGAGAAAACAATCTACAAAATATAGACGTTACATTCCCATTGGACGTATTGACGGTAATTACAGGCGTTTCAGGAAGTGGAAAAAGCACGCTGGTAAAAAAGATTTTGTTTCCTGCCATGCAAAAAAAGCTGGAGAATGTAGGAGAAAAAGCAGGGCAATTTACTGAAATGACAGGTTCATTTTCACAAATCAAGCATATTGAGTATGTGGATCAAAACCCAATTGGAAGAAGTTCCCGTTCTAATCCGGTGACTTACATTAAGGCTTATGACGACATTCGGGAATTGTATGCCAAGGAAAAATTATCAAAAATAAGAGGATTTCAGGCCAAACATTTTTCTTTTAATGTTGATGGCGGGAGATGCGAAACCTGCAAAGGGGAAGGTTCTATAAATGTAGAAATGGTTTTTATGGCTGATGTGCAATTGCCTTGTGAAACCTGCAATGGAAAACGATTTAAGAAAGAAGTTTTGGAAGTTGCCTTTGAAGGCAAAAATATAAACGATATTCTAACGATGACTATAGATGATGCCATTGCATTTTTTATTGCTCATAAGCAAGCTAAAATCACTCAAAAACTTCAACCGCTGCAAGATGTTGGATTGGGGTATGTGCAATTGGGACAATCGTCTTCTACACTTTCAGGCGGAGAAGCCCAACGTATAAAACTTGCTTCGTTCTTAGTAAAAGGAGCCACAAAAGACAAAGCCCTTTTTGTTTTTGACGAACCTACAACGGGACTGCATTTTCATGACATCAAGAAACTATTGGCTTCATTTGATGCTTTGATAGACAAAGGGCATTCGATAATTGTAATCGAACACAACCTTGATCTTATAAAATGTGCCGACTGGATTATTGACCTGGGTCCTGAAGGAGGGGAAAATGGCGGAAAATTATTAGCCGTGGGAACTCCTGAAGAAATAGTGAAAATAAAAAAATCAATTACTGGAAAATACCTAAAGGATAAATTATAAAAAATTTATTCAGAATAGCACTTTTCTTCAAATGTATTTCCATCCTCATCTATGGCAACTAGTATCTTTTTCTCTCTGGAAGACACATACGTTAAATAAATCCAAGCTACGGACCATAAACCTAGTGTAACGCAACAAAGTAAAAAATTGAAACTGTGATCCACTTCTTTTGCATCTTTTGATAAGACTGCAAATGGCAGCGCATCATTTCTCTCGGTAATAACAAATCCATTATGAATTTTATTAGCTATGATACTAGAAAATTTTTGTAGGCTTTCTTCGTTGATGTATTGGTTGCTTTGCATAATTATTGGGGTAAATTACTTTAGCTATTTATTATTCTTTTCAAAAATATTTTGTAAAAATATCATCTGCAAAAATAAGGACCACCCCTCGTTTCCACAATACCCACTTTTAGTGATTTTTCAATTATTTTCACAATTTGATTTTTATGTTTAAAACTCTAAATAGAGTACAAATATATTTTTAAAAACGCTTTTACATATTACATAATACTTGAAAAATATTATATAATTCACACTATTCTGAATTCCTTGTTAGTTAAAAAAACTATTTTCAGACAAAACAATAGTAATAACCTAAAGAACAACTGAAAAGACAACAAACTGAATAAAAACTTACAGTTGCTATTTTTCAGCTAATTTATATAAAAAAATGCTGTTAAAGATTAAAAAAAAATTATTATTTAAGCGATTTTTAATAATAAAATTGATTGGAGTAATTAATTTAAGCACCCTTAAAGGCTGTATGTAAAATAAAATCAGAACCTAAATGCGGTAAAGACTCCAAAATTTCATAATCCTTTTTAGGATAACTTAATTTTGTAGCAGGAAAAATTATTCTAAATGTACTTTCTAAACTTTTTCAATACGTTATCAATAACCTGGTTTATTTCAGCAGAAACAACAAATTTATAATTAATATAAACATATAAAACGGTCACCAAAGCAGATTTCAATCCAATACTGATTATAGGATGAAAAGGAAACTTCCAGAAATAAAATAGCAAAAACAGTACAAACGTAATTACTATCGAATACAATGTCTGACCGGTAAAAGGATATAAATCCAGACGCTTAACAACAAAAAGCAATTTGGCAAGGCTGTATAATGTTATCGATAGTAGCGTGGCAAAAGCAGAACCCATAATGCCATAAATTGGAATAAAAATCATATTCAGGACTATGGTTAAGACTACTAATGCCACACCCAAAAACAAAACTGTTCTATAATATTTAGTATTAAAAATAATGGCATTATTGTTCCCTAAAATCAAGTCGAAATATTTAGAGATACCAATCATAAAAACAACCAAAATACCCCCGCTGTAATCCTTAGGAACCATTTCGTACAATTGATTGATATTCACAAAAATCCCCAACATCACCAAACCGCCTACCACTTGCAAATTAATCGAAGTTTTTTTGTAAAGATTATTCAGTTCATCATGTTTATTTTCATGCATCAATCGCGCAGTAATAGGGTAAACAATCTGATGCATGGCACGACTTGGAACAGATATCACTAATGCAATATAAGTCGCGACAGAATAAAAGGCAATATTCTCGATATGCATATATTGATTCAGTATCATTTTATCTCCATCCAAAAGTAAATTTGCAACACTTCCAGACAAAATAATATAAAAAGTATAGGTCAATATTTCTTTTGTATTTCCTGGAATTGTAAACTGAAAAGTGGGTTTCTGAATACTAAACGCATAGAACATAGTTACCAAAAACGCCAAAAAATACAATCCTGCTGTTGCATATACGAAACCTTCCACAGTAAGCCAATTATAGTACACTCCTATTAATAGAAATAATGAAAACAATCGCAAACCTACTTCCTTAATAAAATTTCCGAAAACAGAATGCATGTGTACACGCAGCCAGGCATAAAAAATTTCAAAATATGCCATGCACAACCCGATAAATGGTATCAACCAAATATAATTTTTGACAATTGCATTCTTTTTTGATAAAAAGAATAAAATCTCGTCATAAAAGAAAAGTCCAATTAATAACATTGGAACTATTAATAGAAAAGGGAATAAAACCGTAAAGGATAAAAACCGGGATTTCTCCTCTTCGGTTTCATATTGAGAATAAAATTTTACCAACGTATTTTGCATTCCTATGGCAAACAAAGGCATAATGACATTAGCGCAAGAAGTTACGTAATTAGTCAAACCATAAAAAGTTGCTCCGAGAAAAACAGGATACAAATAAATGGTATTGATACCACCAATTCCAAAACCAATATAGGTTATTATCGTATTTTTTAAAGACTGATTTAATACTATTCCCATTATTGAGGTTAGAAGTTAGAGATTGTTTGTCTGTTTAAACTAATCAATTGTGATAATTCTTTGGTAAGGTTTTTTCTGGAATAACGTTGTAAACCCACTCCATTTGCTTGTAATTTTCCTGTCAAAAACTGATTATAAAAATCCAAAATTACACTTTTTAGTTTCACTTTCTCAGAATAATCAAAAAACACACCTGTATTGGTTTGGGTAATGATTTCGGCAAAATCAGATCCGCTGGGTCCAATCGCGATAATGGGCCTGTTGGAAACCATATATTCGAATAATTTTCCTGGAATAATGCTTTTGGTATCCTCAGAATCTATTTCAATAAGCAGTAAAACCTGTGATTTTCTTTGATGGGCAATCGCTTCCGCATGAGAAACATAGCCCAAATTATTCAAATAGGAATTCAAACCAAACTGAATCAGGGTTTCCAATACTTCCTGACTTACTGCGCCAATTAATTTAATTTCTAAATGCGATTTGAAATCCGGAATCTCATCGAGCAATTCAACCAAACTCTCCCATAGCATTATTGGATTTCTTTCAGAAAGCAAGGAACCGATGTGCGCTAAGCTAAATTTCGCATCCAATGCTTGTTTTTCGACATTTTCTGTATCGTAACCATTGGTTATTACAGTAATTGGTTTACTTGTAATGGCCTGAAATTCAGTTTTAGTAGTTTTACTCGTTACAATAATGGCATCCGCAGCATTTAAAACCAGATCTTCTAATGCTTTGTGTTTTTTGACTGCATAATCTGACAATCGCAAGGATTTGTGATAGCCAATGGTCGTCCAGGGATCTCTGAAATCAGCAAACCATTTTAAATCTAATTTTTGTTTTAATGCTAAACCAATGAGATGCAAACTGTGTGGAGGCCCCGAAGTAATAATCGTATTTATATTATTTTCTTGAATGTATTTTTCTAAATAAGAAACGGATGGCTTTACCCAAAAAACACGAGCATCCGGAATAAAAAGATTCCCACGAATCCAAAGAAAGGCTTTATCAAGAAGGCTCTGCTTTTTTTGATTGGGAATAATTCCTGAACTGATTTTTTTTGTTTTATTTTTTGAAAAAAACGAAGCTAATTGGTACGGTTCAAAGATTTTATGTTTCAGAATAATTGCCTTATCCGAAACCTCCTTTACTAAATTTTCATCAACAATGGGATACGTTGGGTTCTCTGGAATAAATACAATGGGTTGAATTCCAAAATCCGGCAGGTATTTTACAAACTTGAGCCAACGTTGAACACCTGGTCCTCCTGCCGGTGGCCAATAGTAAGTAATTATTAATAGTTTCTGTGGTTCCACGTTTAAGGTTTCAAGGTTATTGCACTAATTTAAATTCTAAAATCTTAAATTGTTAATCAACAGTCTTAAATCCTTTTTTTCTTTCAAAATAAATTCCACCAGCTAAAAGTAACAGCATTCCAACTGAACTAAAAAGTGCAATTGAACTTCCCGTTTTTATAACTTGTGGCTCAAACTTAAATTCCACAGTGTGTTTTCCTGCAGGAATAACAAGCGCTCTTAGGGTATAATCGACTCTTATATGAGGAGTCAATTTGCCATCAACATAAGCATTCCAGCCTTTTCCATAATATATTTCAGAGAAAACGGCCAAACCTTCCTTCCCATTGTTCGAAGTATATTTCAAGTGGTTCGGTTTGTACAAATCTAACATTATTGTAGCTGAACTGTCTTTGGCGAAAGCCTTATTTTTAACTTCAAATTCCTTTTGATTTACAACTGCCACATTTTTAGAATCTAACCTGTCCAATGCTTTCATTTCTTCATCTGCAGAACTTACTACTTTTACCTGACTCACAAACCAGGCGTTGCCATTGGTATTAGAATTTTGAGTCGGGAGAGAATTGCCTGTAGTATCTTTTTGAATCACATACTTAACATTAAGCATGTTAAGAACTTCCATATTATTTTTAGCAATTTGATAATCAATTAATTCCTGCATTCTTCGAGGTCTTACAGCACTATAACCACCAATAGATTTATGGAAATAAGAAGTTCTTGCACCTAATAAATCCCCAACTTCAAAAACCCTGTAATTAGTCGTATCTTTTAGAATCTGTGTATCTGCACCGGTTTCCTGAAAAGGCACTTCTACCTCTCTTCCATTGACAAAATCTTTACCCGAAACATATTTTTTATCAACAAAAAATAAATCAAAAATCATTAGAAGCCCCACCAAGATTATCGTTGTATTTTGAGCCAATTTATTTTTTATAAAAAACCATAAAACACCTGCTGAAAGCAAAATAAAGAACCCCGAACGCAATAAATCCGCACTGTACAAACTCATCCGGTCTCCTTTGAGCGCATTTATAAAATCTGGTCCATAATTTTGTAAATAATAGTCATCATTACCCCCAGAAAAACTAAAAAGGCTTTTACACAAGAATAAAATCAGAATCACTCCCAAACTAAAAGTTCCCGCTTCTAATAAACCTTTCTGCTGCAGCTTCGCGTTCTCTTTCCCTAATTTAAAAAAAGACTGCAATCCCACGATCGCCAAAACAGGGAAACACAACTCTAAAATTACCTGTATCGAAGAAACCGCTCTAAACTTATCATACATTGGAACATAGTCAATAAAAAAGTCAGTTAAACTCGGAAAATTTTTACCCCATGAAAGAACTAATGCTACAATGGCTCCCGAAAGAAATACGTACTTAATTTTTCGTTTGTCAACAAACAAAGCCAAGATTCCTAAAAAGAAAACTACAGCTCCAATATAGGCAGGTGCAGCTACAATAGGCTGGTCGCCCCAATAGGTTGGCATTCCCGAAACAAAATCGCTCGCCTGTGCTTCCGGTACACCTTTACCGATCATGAAATTATACATCTCGCTATCTTTGCCTAGAGCTTCATGATTTGAACCTCCAAAAAGTCTTGGGGCAATAAGATTGAAACTTTCAGCGATTCCATAGCTGTATTCTGTGATATACTCATGCGTCATAGCACTATTGCTAGTCGTTTTTGTCCCGTCAGGATTAAAGGTTAATTCACTTTTGCCACGAATACTAAAATTAGCATATTCTGAAGTAGCTAATAAATTTGTTGCATTAGCTCCCAAAGCTAAAATTCCGGCTACTGCCAGAACTCCAAAAGAATACAAAAGTGATTTATATTCCTTCTCTTTTACAGCCATATAAATAAAATAACCGGTAAGTATCAATAAGAAAATCAACAAATAGTATGTCATTTGGAAGTGGTTCGCATTAATTTCTAATGCCGTGGCAAACATCGTAAGTAAACCACCAAAAATATATTTTTTTCGAAACACCAAAATAAAACCGGCAATAACAAGCGGCATATAAGCAATGGCATGTGCTTTGGCATTATGCCCAACACCAAGTATAATAATCAAATATGTAGAAAAACCAAAAGCCACTGCGCCAAAAAAGGCTTTCAAAGGATCGATTTTTAAAACCAGCATTAACCCATAAAAACCTAGAAAATACAAAAACAAATAGTCGGCGGGACGAGGTAAAAATCGCACTGCATCATCAATCATTCCGATATAATCGTGAGGATACTTTGCGCCTAATTGGTAGGTAGGCATCCCTCCAAAAGCTGAATTTGTCCAATAAGGTTCCACATGGTCTGAGGCTCTAAAGTCGTTTTGCTCTTTGGCCATTCCCGTGTATTGGGCAATATCCGATTGGAAAATTTGTTTTCCCTGCAATACAGGATAAAAATAGATTAGAGATAGTAGTACAAAACCAATTATGGCCAGCGCGTGCGGATAGAACTTATTTATTATTTTCAATTTTTGAAGGTTAGGTTTACAGTATGAGAGCTACGTTTTACGGGCAAATTTAATCTATTTCTTCGTAATCAACATATTCTCCTACTTTCTTGGTTTCACGAGGATTTTTGGCATTCGCGGAATTGTAAATCACTTCGTCTTTACTTTGAGTTGTATTCCAAGAACTGCCCTGCGCATTTTGTTGCTGTTGTTGAAAATTTTGCCCCGCTTTCTCCACTACTTTTTTAACTAATAAAGGCAAGAATAACTTCGCCAAAAATTTAAAAATGTAATAGAAAGCAAGCATATAAAAAAGTGCTTTTATAAAACCGGAAAATGAAGCAGTTTGCATAAATGTATAATTTTTTTCAAAATTAATAAATCCAACGTTCAAAATTAAAATATCATTCTTAAATAAATAATAAAATATAGTACATTTGAAAAGCGTTATTACTTTTTAACCAAAAAAAATAATATGTTCAAATTCAAAATCTTCATTGCTGCAGCTATTTTTATGATTCCGTGCATTCATTATGGCCAACACACCGATCAGATCAACTCCAACCGACCTGGCGAAACGATGTCGGCTTTTGCGGTTGGAAAGTCTGTTATCCAGATTGAAACAGGCATTTATGGTATCAAAGAGAAACATAATTTATTGAATTATGACGCCAATGGTTTTGGGATTGATGCCACATTAAGGTATGGATTGTTCATGGAAAAATTAGAATTAATAGCCGATTTGCAATACCAAAACGAGCAATTCACAACATTATTCAGTAACACCAATCGATCAGCACTAAAACAAACCGTTTTAGGAGCCAAATATTTGATTTATGATCCCTTTAAAAATTATGAAAAAAAGGTGAATGTATACAGCTGGAAAGCCAATCACACTTTTAATTGGCATCAATTAATCCCTGCTGTTTCCGTATTTGCAGGAGCTAATTTCACCATGGCGGATAATCCGTATTCTTTTTCTCCCAAATCCAGTATATCTCCAAAAATCATGTTGATTACACAGAACCATTTGGGCGACGGAACATGGGTTTTTGTAACTAATATTATTGCCGACTACGTAACAACTGATTATCCAAGTTATGGTTATGTATTGACTTTGACTAAAGGATTCAATGATAAATGGTCCGGTTTTCTAGAAAACCAAGGCTTCAAAAGTGATTTTTACAGCGATGCGATTGTTCGTGGTGGAGCTGCTTACTTATTGAATAAAGACATGCAAATTGATGCATCAATAAGCACTAATTTCAAAGATACGCCTTCCGTTCTTTATGGCGGAGTTGGTTTTTCATGGCGCTATGATGCTAACTACCAGGAAGTGCGAATGAGTATTGACAGCGGTGATAAATCCCAAACAAAAGCGGAGAAAAAAGCAAAAGCAAAAGCAAAAGCAAAAAAACGCAAAGACGAAATAGAAACTACACCCTAAATAATAATGATTACAGTACAAGAAGCAAAGACAAAAAGCGAATTAACGGAATACATTAAATTCCCTTTTTCGTTATATAAAAACAATAAAAACTGGGTTCCTCCAATCATCGCAGATGAACTGGAATCATTTGACAAAACCAAAAATCCTGCTTTCGAAAATGCCGAAGCCTATTTCTATATTGCCTACAAAAACAATGAAATTGTAGGCCGAATTGCTGCCATAATTAATTGGAGTGAAGTGAATAATCAGCAAAAAAAGAAAGTGCGTTTTGGTTGGTTCGATGTTATTGATGATATTGAAGTGACGAAAGCACTTTTAGAAAAGGTCTACGAATTAGGTCGGAAAAACAATTTAGAACATGTTGAAGGACCAATGGGATTCTCCAATTTAGATAAAGTAGGTATTCTAACGGAAGGTTTTGACGAAATGGGAACCATGATTACATGGTACAATCATCCCTACTACGCGACACATTTTGAGCAATTGGGTTATGTTAAAGAGAAAGAATATATAGAAAGTAAATTTCCTTTTTCAAATGTAAAAACGGAATTTTTTGAAAAAGCGAATGATTTGGTTAAAAGAAGATACCAATTAAGTCCGCTTAATTTCAAAACTACCAAAGATGTGATGCCACATGTGGATAAAATGTTCGATTTATTCAATAAATCGTATGCTTCTTTATCCTCTTTCGTAGCCATTTCAGATACGCAAAAAGAATATTTCAAGAAAAAATACATCAGTTTTATCAATCCTGAATTCATCAAATTTGTTGAAGACAAAGACCACAATATTATTGCTTTTAGTATCGTTATGCCTTCTTTTTCGGAAGCATTGCAAAAATCCAAAGGAAAACTATTCCCCTTTGGATTCCTGCATTTACTGAAAGCAAGAAAACAAAGCAAAGATGTTATCTTCTATCTTATAGGGGTTCTCCCAGAATACCAAAACAAAGCGGTTACAGCAATCATATTTAAAGAATACTACGAAACTTTTAAAGAAAAGGGAGTTATTAATTGTTTTAGAACACCTGAATTAGCCGAAAACATGGCTGTTCACAACTTGTGGAAACATTTTGATCCTGTAATTCACAAACGCAGATGTACTTTTTTAAAGAATTTGTAGCAATTATAATAATTAAAACTAAGAAATCCATCGGCCGCAGCGAGGGCACTGAAAAAGTCTTTTTTAAGGATTAATTGTTAATAAAAAGGAGTAGAAAACCTCGGTTTTTCTGCTCCTTTTTTCGTACATTTAACTGTAACCATAAGGCTTTTTAGATGTTAGTTCAGCAACAAAAAATTCAATTCAGTCCGTATTCTTCGTTATATGATTTAATCGTTCCCCAGGATAATTTGCTAA
>NZ_JBLVPW010000026.1:0-49264 GCF_048286715.1 Flavobacterium kochi | reverse complement strand
TGTAGACAAAGCCTTACCGGCGGCCAATGCGGGAAGCGATGTAACGATAAACTGTACCACTCCAAGTGCAATATTAGGTGCGACAGGAGGAGTTTCTTATTCATGGTCACCGGCAACGGGATTGAGTGCAACAAATAGTGCTAATCCAACAGCCACACCAGCTACTACAACAACCTATACCGTAACGGTAACAGGAGCAAATGGATGTACAAAAACAGACGATGTAATAGTGACTGTAGACAAAGCCTTACCATTAGCCAATGCGGGAAACGATGTGACAATAAACTGTACCACTCCAAGTGCAATATTAGGTGCGACAGGAGGGGTTTCTTATTCATGGTCACCGACAACGGGATTGAGTGCAACAAATAGTGCTAATCCAACAGCCACACCGGCTACTACGACAACCTATTCCGTAACGGTAATAGGAGTAAATGGATGTATAAAAACAGATGCTGTAATAGTAACAGTTGATAAAACATCACCGTCAGCTCCAACTGTTTGCATAGTTCAACCATCACTTTGTGGACCAACAACAGGATCGGTTACCATACTTAGTCCAAAAGGTGCCGATTATGAATACAGTATTGATAATGGTATAACCTGGAATGCAAATACGTTATTTTCTTCATTAGCTCCAGGTTCAGTAACGGGTATAAAAGTTAAAAAACTGAGTTCTGGCTGTATCTCAGATGCTGCAGATTGTGATGCATCAAATTGTCCAGCACCACCATCTTCAGCTAAAATCACCAATACAGTAGCCAAAAAAACAGAAACAATTGTTCCTGTAGAAACGACTCTAACCGCTAAAACAGCCAATGTTGGCTTTGATGCGTATCCGGTTCCTTTCAAAGACAGGCTTACAATCAAATACAAATTTGATTATGTTTCTGATGTGAAAATTGAGGTGTTTAATGCACAAGGGATTTCAATACTTTCTAAAATGGATACCAATAGTTATTTGAACAAAGAAATTGCACTGGATCTTAAATTCAATAGAGGAAAAGAACAGGTGTATGTTGTGAAAGTAACCACTGATCGTGGAAGCAGTGTGAAAAAAGTAATATCTTCCAGATAATTTTAAAAACTAATTTTAACTGAAAAGCATCCTTTAATCGGATGCTTTTTTTTGGTTACTGATTTTAAATCTACACATATTAAACAGTAATTTCATCTAATTTTAGATAGCCAATATGCAAATCATCTTCCTTTAAATCATCTTCCGATTTTGTGATTTTTAAGGCATACTGTTCTTTAAATTGTTTGTCTAACAGATCCGATACCATATGGATGTCATCCACATCGATTCCGTATTTGTCATCAATATGGGAAGTGGCTCCATTGAAGCTCCAATCTTTGTAGAAAGTGGTTGTCTCGGTGTTTTTGGTAGCCAATCCTAAACTTTGGGAAACGGTGAGCATTTTATAATGATATTCTTCAAATTCATTTTCTTTGTAACCACCCAAATTGATGAAGAATAATTTTTCGGAAGGAGTATTTCTAACTACATCCCTGGGAACAATTTCAATCGAATAATTATCGACTACAGAAACTGCTCTCCAGACATCAATATGAAGTTGCCCTTTGGCTTCAGGCCAGAAATTTTTCATTTGAGGGATCAAATTTTTCAAGGAATTTCCAATTCCGAAAAAAACATCATGTTGTTCTGTAAGTCTTCCAGCCGGCTTGCAGCCCAGCATTATCATATAAAGTTTCAGCTGTTTTCCCATTTTTAAATCTACATTTTTTTTTCGAAAATAAAGTTTGGCACAATTCATGAATATAGAAAATAAAATTAACCATTAAATTTTAAAAAAATGAAAAAGATAATTACACTTTTGGCCATTGTAGGATTATTTAGTTTACAAAGCTGTACCGTAAATGATGGACCTATAGTAGAAGATACGACTAGCCAGGTATTTGAAGTTAATGCTTCGTTTACTTCAACTAATGATTACAGTAAATTAATCACTTTTAATTATCCAATTTATACTTCGGATGTAGTGTTGGTATACCGATTAGCTGGTATCACTTCACAAGGAAGTGATATATGGAAATTATTGCCTGAAACTCATTATTTTAGCGACGGAACATTAGATTTTGGGTATGATCAGGATTATACTACAAGAGATGTCAATGTATTTATGATCGGTAGCAATTTGCAATCAGTTTCTACGGACTTTAGACTGAACCAGGTCATAAGAGTTGTGATTGTACCTGCGGGTTATGCCACCTCAATCAATAAAAATAGTTTTGAAGCGGTTATGTCGACTTTAAAATTAAATGAAAGCCAAATTCAAAAAATTCAAATGTAATTTTTAGAAGTATAAATAAAAAAAGGAAATCGAAAGATTTCCTTTTTTTATACTTTTATTTTTAGGCAGACTAATTATTTCTTTCAGTAACTTCTTCTTCAGTAATTTCTTCTTCAGCAATTTCTTCTTCTTTACTCATTTTTATAGATACAATAATTCCGGTCACTAACGAAATCGCTATAAAAGATAAGGATACCCATTCCGGGATTTCGATAAAATCGTGAAGTAACATTTTGAGTCCCACAAAGGTTAAAATAGCAATAAGGCTGTATTCTAAATGGGCAAATTTTTCTAACATATTGGACAAAAAGAAATACATGGATCGCAAGCCCAATATGGCGAAAATATTTGAACTAAAAACTAAAAAAGGATCATTTGTAATAGCCAAAATTGCAGGGACGCTGTCTAGCGCAAATACAACATCCATAACTTCAATAACTACTAATGCTACAAAAAGAGGCGTAGCAGCTCTAATATGTCGTCTTTTTACAAAGAAATGCTCTTTGTCCATATGATTGGAAATGGGCATAATTTTTTTAAGGCTCTTGTAAACGAAAGATTTTTTTGGTTCAAATTTTTCATCTTCACTGATAAACAGCATTCGCATTGCTGTATAAACCAGGAATACTCCAAAAAGATAAGTAGTCCAGGAAAATTTATTGATAAGTAAAACACCAAAATAAATCATTAAACCTCTAAAGACAATGGCTCCCAATATTCCCCAAAATAAAACCCGGTGTTGGTACTTTTGCGGTATTCTGAAGGCAGAAAAAATAATAGCTATTACAAATATATTGTCTACGCTTAAAGATAATTCTATTAAATATCCGGTAATGAATTTTATCGCTGCTGCTGCTGGTTTTAGTCCATCTGGGTTCGAAATGTAATTATTGCCGTATAACCAATAGATAACTCCGGAAAATAAAAAAGATAAAGTTACCCATATACCCGTCCATTTACCGGCTTCTTTGGAACTAATAACATGTGGTGTTTTATTGAAAACACCCAAATCGAGTGCGAGAAATAGTAAGACGGCGGCTAAAAATGAAATCCAGACAATCATAAACTAAGGTATTTATTTAGGTTGAGCAAAGATACTTTTTGATTTTTTAAGTTTGAGCCTTATTTTAAAATAAAGTTGTAGTTGGAAACAGATTACTGTCTGATCCAAAAAAAAGTGCCTTCATTTACGAAGACACTTTCAATTATAAACAAATCAAGTTTAGAAAATAGATTCTTATACTAAAACAGAATCTTCAATTAAAACAGATTTTACAGTTTTTACAATTCTAGCAGCAATTTTATATGGATCACCGTTAGATGCTGGTCTTCTGTCTTCCAACCATCCTTTCCATCCTTTTTGAACAGTAATTAATGGGATTCTGATTGAAGCTCCTCTATCAGAAATTCCATAAGAGAAATCATGAATAGAAGCAGTTTCGTGCTTACCTGTTAAACGTTGGTCATTGTATGCTCCGTAAACAGCAATGTGTTCTGCAGTTACAGGTCTGAATGCCTCACATATTTTTTCGTAAACTTCTTGAGAACCACATGTTCTTAGTACTTCATTAGAGAAGTTAGCGTGCATTCCAGATCCATTCCAATCGGTATCACCTAATGGTTTTGGGTGGTAATCAATATAGTAACCGTATTTTTCAGTTAAACGATCTAGTAAATATCTTGCAATCCAGATTTCGTCACCTGCTTTTTTAGCTCCTTGAGCGAATAGTTGAAATTCCCATTGACCACAAGCAACTTCTTGATTGATACCTTCAAAGTTAATTCCGGCAGCAATACATAAATCAGCATGCTCCTCTACTAAACTTCTTCCGTGTGTGTTTTTACCACCTACTGAACAGTAGTACATACCTTGTGGTGCAGGGTAACCCCCTATTGGAAATCCTAAAGGCAATAAAGTCTTAGTATCCATAATGAAATATTCTTGTTCGAAACCAAACCAGAAATCACCGTCATCATCAATAGTAGCTCTACCGTTAGAAGAGTGAGCAGTACCATCAGCATTCATTACTTCTGTCATTACTAAGTATCCATTTATACGTGTTGGATCTGGATAAATAGCAACAGGCACTAATAAACAATCAGATGAACCACCTTCTGCTTGTTTTGTAGATGAACCATCAAAAGACCAGTTTCCTAATTCTTCTAATGTTCCTTTAAAATCTTTGTGTTCTTCAACTTTGGTTTTACTTCTTAAGTTTTGAGTTGGTTCATATCCATCTAACCAAATGTACTCTAATTTTATTTTAGCCATAATATTATAAATTTATTTCGTTTTTTTTTATTTGTTTGCAAATATAAAATAAATTATTTATGAGTAAAAATCAGGGGGTAATTTTTGTTATAGCATATGTTATTTTTCACATAAGTGTATTTTAATAGGGGGTAAAATTCCAAAATGACAATTTTACATGGGTATAAAAACTAATTTCACAATTGCAATAAGGAGGATTTTTGTTTAATATTGATTATATTTGTTTTTTTTATTAAATCTATTATAATAACTTAAAAATCGTAACATGTCAACACTACGTTTTCAAGCTTTGAGAGAAGCTTCAACCAGAACGCCAGTTCAATTCGAAGAGACTGATAGAAAATCAACTATTTTTGGTGCAAATGTATTTAATGAAAAGGCAATGAAGCAATATTTGACTTCAGATGCTTTCAAAGGAGTACAAGGTGCGGTTCAGCACGGAACTAAAATAGAGAGGAAATTAGCGGATTATATTGCAATGGGAATGAAAGAGTGGGCCTTGTCAAAAGGAGTTACTCATTATACGCACTGGTTTCAGCCACTTACGGGAACAACTGCTGAAAAACATGATGCTTTTTTTGAAACATCTTACGACGGCAGCGATCCGGTAGAAAAGTTTGGTGGAGCACAATTAGTACAACAGGAACCAGATGCTTCCAGCTTCCCAAATGGTGGAATTAGAAACACATTTGAAGCAAGAGGATATACGGCTTGGGATCCAACTTCTCCAGCATTTATTTTTGGAACTACATTGTGTATTCCTACTGTTTTTATTTCCTACACAGGAGAAGCATTAGATAATAAAATTCCTTTATTGCGAGCATTATCTGCTATGGATGAAGCTGCTACTGAAGTATGTAAATATTTTGATAAAAATGTAAAGAAAGTTACTGCAACCTTAGGGTGGGAGCAAGAATATTTCTTAATTGATAAATCATTAGCGGATTCTCGTCCTGATTTAGTGATGACAGGGAGGACTTTGCTTGGGCATACCTCTGCAAAAGGACAACAATTGGACGATCATTATTTTGGTTCTATTCCAACTCGTGCTTTAACGTATATGAGAGATTTAGAGCAAGAGTGTATGCTGTTAGGAATTCCAGTTAAAACACGTCATAATGAAGTAGCTCCAAATCAATTTGAGTTGGCACCTATTTTTGAAGAGACTAACTTAGCTGTAGATCACAACTGTTTATTAATGGATGTAATGCAAAAAGTGGCTGAACGTCATGATTTGAAAGTGTTATTTCATGAAAAACCATTCAAAGGAGTTAATGGTTCTGGGAAACACAATAACTGGTCACTAGCAACTGATACCGGAGTGAATTTGTTAAGTCCCAGTAAGACGCCGATGAGCAATTTACAGTTCCTGACTTTCTTTATCAATACTATAAAAGCGGTCAATGATTATGAATCATTATTAAGAGGTGCAATTGCAACGGCAAGTAATGACCATAGATTAGGTGCAAATGAAGCGCCGCCAGCGATTATCTCTGTCTTTATCGGAGAGCAGTTAACTAAAGTTTTAGCTGAATTAGAAGGTGTAACTACTGGGAAATTATCTCCGGAAGAGAAAACAGATTTAAAATTAAATGTTGTTGGTAAAATTCCGGATGTGCTTTTGGATAATACGGATAGAAATAGAACGTCACCATTCGCTTTCACAGGAAATAAATTTGAGTTCAGAGCCGTAGGATCTTCCGCAAACTGTGCTAATGCCATGACAACTTTGAATACTATTGTTGCAAAACAATTGAAAGATTTCAAAATTGAAGTGGATGCTTTGATCGAATCTAAAGACATGAAGAAAGACGATGCGATCTTCAATGTTTTGAGAGAGTATATTAAAGTTTCTAAAAAGATTCTTTTCGAAGGAGATGGTTATAGTGATGAATGGGAAATCGAAGCAGGGAAAAGAGGTTTAAGCAACTTCAAAACAACTCCCGAAGCATTAAGAGCAAGAGCTTCTAAACAAGCTTTGGATTTGTTTTCTGAAATGGGGATCATGAATCATGTTGAAGTGGAAGCCCGTTACGAAATTGAATTGGAAGAGTACACTAAGAAAATTCAAATTGAAGGTCGGGTTTTAGGTGATATTTCTACAAATCATGTTATTCCGACTGCTATTCGCTATCAAAATACATTGATTGAAAATGTTAAAGGTTTGAAAGATATTTTTGGAGATGAATTTAAAACAATTGCCAAAGAGCAAATTGTTTTAATCAAAGATATTTCAAAACATATTGAAGGAATCAATTCTAAAGTAGTTGAGATGACGAACGAAAGAAAGAAAGCAAATGTAATGACTGATGCTCAGGAAATGGCTGAAGCGTATTGTAATAACGTAAAACCATATTTTGAAATCATCCGTGAACATTGTGATAAACTGGAGTTGTTGGTAGATAATGAACTATGGACATTAACTAAATACAGAGAATTGTTGTTTACAAAATAAAAACAAACACCATTTTATAAAAATGCCTGTCTCTAACTGACAGGCATTTTTTTTGGTTTAAATTATAAAGATTTCTGGCTTGGGTTTATAAAGCAAATAGTCATTTAAGCTTTTAATTGCTGTTTGCCTTTTCTGTTATTTCATGGAGTGAAATGCTACTTTGTTTCCTTCAGTGTCGGTGAAGTGTGCCATAAAGCCATTAGGTCCTATTGATGTTTTAGGCAAAACAACTTTTCCGCCTGCTGCTTCAACCTTTGCAAGAGGAATACTCAAATCATCACCACCGTTGAGATAAACTAAAGTGCCTTTGTCAGCTGGTTGATACTCTTTACTTTCCACTAAACTACCTCCAATTCCATGTTCCATGTCTGCCGGGAAGAAAGCTGATTTCATGCCCATGGCTTCCATTGGCTGCATTTTTGCGCCTAAAACTGTTTCGTAAAAGGCTTGTGCTCTGCTTAAATTTTGTACTGGAATTTCAAACCAGTTAATTGCATTTTTCATCGTATTTAATTTTTTTGTTTATAAAGTATTGAATTAGTCTTTTTTAAGACTTTGTTTTGCTGTTAAATTCTAAGCACAGATTTTAAGTTCCGTTTTTTTTTTTTTTTTTTTCTCTGTTGGTTTTTATTTTCACTGTTGCCGTTTAAGGTCGTTCCAGACTATACAGTCTCTTCCGCTGTTGTAGGGTCAATGGTCGCGGATATCCGACTGATGGAATTCGCAGGAAATCCTCCTAACTTTGCGTGTTCGCGAATCATTTCCTCGTTGGGAGCAATGTAAGTACAATAGATTTTGTCAGCAGTTACCTGGCTGTTAATCCACTGAATTTGTGGTCCCATTTTACCCAATGCTCCACAGGAAGTTTGTGAAATGGCTTTCAATTGTTCGGTGCCTAGTTTACCGGCACCGGGAATCTCTCTTTCAATTACATATTTAGGCATGATGTTGCGGTTTTTAGTTTCCTACTCATATGGCTTTTCGGTAAGGCCCCGTTTTTTAGAGTGATCGCTGGTTTTCACTTTGCTGCGTTTAATTTACGGTTTAAAATTTGTTATGCTTTTAAATGGGTTTATGCTAAATTTCAAATTAAAATCTATAGCAATTTAGCCTAATATCCCTCGTGATAGATTGCGTTTGTGTAGTTACGCTTCTTTTTATTTTTATTGTAAAGAGCTAAAAAACAAAACGGTAGTGTAAATTTAATAAAATAAATTCACATTCGATTTACAGATTACGGATTTAACGAAACACTTGAAAACCCGATAGGCAAAACCCAAAAAAATAATTATCTTTGCCGCAAAACCCATCTGCCTAAACGCAGGTTACACAACTAGACTACATGAGTTCAGATACTTCAAAAAGATATGCGCTTCGCGGTGTTTCGGCATCCAAAGAAGACGTGCATAACGCCATAAAAAACATCGATAAAGGATTGTTCCCTCAAGCATTTTGTAAAATTGTCCCTGATTATTTGACCCAGGACGAAGAATATTGCCTGATTATGCATGCTGACGGGGCGGGAACCAAATCTTCTCTGGCCTATATGTATTGGAAAGAGACAGGAAACATCTCTGTTTGGAAAGGTATTGCACAGGATGCATTGATCATGAATATTGATGATTTGTTGTGTGTAGGGGCAACGGATAATATTCTGCTTTCTTCAACCATTGGAAGAAATAAAAATCTTATTCCTGCCGATGTAATTTCTGCAATTATCAACGGAACCGAAGAGTTAATTAAAGAATTGGATTCTTTTGGCGTAACGATTCATTCCACAGGTGGTGAAACGGCTGATGTGGGCGATATCGTCCGAACTATTATTGTAGACTCTACGGTTACCGCTCGTATGAAACGTTCTAAAGTGATTAACAATGCAAACATTAAAGCAGGAGATGTAATTGTAGGTTTGGCTTCTTTTGGTCAGGCTACTTACGAAAAAAGCTATAATGGCGGAATGGGAAGCAACGGATTAACATCGGCGCGTCATGATGTTTTCGGGAAGTATCTGGCAACAAAATATCCAGAGAGTTACGATGCTGCAGTTCCTGAAGAATTAATCTATTCCGGACAAGTAAATCTTACTGATTCAGTTGAAAATTCACCAATCGACGCAGGTCAGTTGGTACTTTCTCCAACCAGAACATATGCGCCTATAATCAAGAAAATTTTAGACCAATATACTGCTGATGAAATTCACGGAATGGTGCACTGCAGTGGAGGAGCACAAACTAAGATTTTACATTTCGTAAATAATCTGCACATTATCAAAGACAATTTATTTCCGGTTCCACCATTATTCCAATTGATACAAGAACAATCCAAAACGGATTGGAAAGAAATGTACCAGGTATTCAATTGTGGACACCGTATGGAAATATATGTTCCGGAAGCTATTGCTCAAGACATTATCGCGATTTCAAAATCGTTCCATGTTGATGCACAAATTGTGGGTAGAGTAGCAGCAGCCGATACTAAAAAACTTACCATTACCAGCGAATACGGAACTTTCGAATATTAAAAAGTAAAAGCAACAGGCCATGTACGAACTACTTTTTTGGAGATATCAGGAAGGCATTTACCTAAACCATCATCTGGTTTACGAAGCAGTTATTGAGGAACAAGAAGTGGCAGGTCTCGAAGAGCTTCCTGTGACGGTCATCCTCAATAGGATTAATACGCTGTTCTCTCATTGGGAAAAAGTAGATGACAACAGTTGGAAAAACAACAAAGGCAAAGGTGCTTTTCAAATAAAAACCACTCCTCAAAGCATTCAAATCGATTGCTACGGAACCGAAGGAAAAATCATGAATCAGTTGGTAGATGCATTGGGGGAGTTCAATTGTCCTTTGTACGATCCACAGGTTCCAGAGCGTTACGACGAAATGAGTGAGTAGTATTTTTAGGAGTTAATCAATATACAGTGCAATCCCGCAGTTCAAAAACATATTTTTTTGAACTGCGGGATTTTCATTTCAAATACGAAGTATTCGCTCCAATGAAATAAAAGTTAAGTAATGTGATCTGACTAAAAAAGACATCAGAATTTTGAACTTTAAGAGTAGTTCATTTTAGGAATTTTTATTTTCTTTGTAACTAAATAAATAAAGATGGACTCAGATTTCTCTCAAAATACAATCCTGGAAGACGAATTAGTTTTACTGCGTCCTTTACAAGAAACGGATGTCGAAAATTTATTGGAAATTTCCCTCAATGAGCCCGAAACCTGGGAATATTCTTTAGTACAGGCCAATGGCAAAGAAAATTTGGAAAAATATATTCAAATTGCCTTAAAAGCCAGAGCAAATAAAACGGAATTCCCCTTTATCGTTTTCGATAAAAAGTCTGGAAAATACGCCGGAAGCACTCGTTTTTATGATATTAATCTGGATTTCAAAACGCTGCAATTAGGCTACACCTGGTATGGCAAAGACTTTCGAGGGACCGGACTTAACAAACGCTGTAAATTTCTACTATTGCAGTTTGCTTTCGAAACCCTTGGGATGGAACGTGTCGAATTCCGTGCAGACAATAACAATAAACGAAGTATTGCAGCTATGAAAAGCATAGGTTGCACAGTAGAAGGAGTGCTGCGAAGCCACATGCCTACCTTTGGTAATGCTGTTCGCAGAGACAGTATTATTTTGAGTATTCTTAGCAAGGAATGGTACGGAAACGTAAAAGAAAATCTGAAGAATAAATTACAGTAAAATCTATTCTTCAAATTTTAAACACTGTGGCTTTTATTATGATCATCGCAATAATATCTGGAATAGTATTTGGAATGTTTTTTACTAGGGCTTTTAATTTCATCCATAACAATTAGTATGCATATACTAATAATCGAAGAAAAGAAACACCAAACCGAAACAATATAGTCTACATAGAAAATGGTAGTGATAATATAAGAAATGATGATAGTGATGCTTAAAAGCCACATTTTTTTGATCTCTGAGAATAGGGGTGGAGCAACAGTTGCAATGATATAAAGCAGGTCTCCATAAATGCTAAATGAAATTGGATAATGTTGTATGTAAGAGATATGGCGACCGATGATTTTGGCCTCAACAGAATAAGTGATTAAACAATAGCCCAGATATAAAGCTATTGACAGCCCTATTACAACCAATACCCACTGAAAAAGCACATTCTCCTCTTCTTTTTTGAGTTTCAATGAGGCAAAAGGAATCCATAAGGGCCAGACCACCTGGGCAAAAAATAAAAAGGTATAGGTTGTGACTTGTTGCAATGGGGCAAAATATGGTTTGGTTAATGCTAACCATAAAAAACCCTCAGCAATTTGTTGCACACAAAAAATAATCGGAATACTTGCAAAATAAATTTGGGAGGGTTTTTGGACGTTTTTTACTGCCGCAACACTTATCGCTGCAAGAACAATACCCGCTCCAAAACTCGCACTAGCTGAAAAACACATAGGCTGTAGTTTATGATGAATTAAGACTCTGGATGTGCCCGTTGAGCACTGAATATTGGTAGAAAACAATAACCAATATGAATTTTTCATGTCGCAAGTACACAGTCAGTACCATTTTGTTGTGCCCGACGACACGCTGACGAATTTTGAATCCAATTGCTACCAATTTTCAGTAAAATATAGATTTTAGATCCTTATTCGTATTGTTCATTTTATATTTATATTTACCACACCCACCAGGGTGCTTGCAGGACTTCGGCATAAACGACCAAGTCGAAAATGGCATGTGCTATAATAACAGGCACAATGCTTTTTGAATAATGCTTTAAAAACCCAAGTACGATATAGGCTATAAAAGACCATATAAAAAACGTCACGAGGTGTTGTTGATGTATTGCCACTGGCGAAAGGAACAAACAAGCTTTGTATGATGCATGTGCAAAGGCAGCAAATACCACGGCAAAGTCCGTATTTAATTTGCTGATCTGACCCTGTATGAAACCTCTAAAAACCAATTCTTCGATCGCAGCAACACTTACTGCCACTAATACAAATGGTCGGATTACAGCAGGTAAGATGGTCATTCCTAAATTACCTCTGTAATAAATTGCCGCTATAATACCCAGTTCAAGACCAATAACAATTTGGATAAGCATTTTTAGAGAGAAAAGATTCCTAAATAAAAACCTGAATGTTACCGGAAGAGAATCGATATCACGGCTGATGATAAAAGCTACCATTACCAAAGGAATAAAGGCCACCGCTTTAAATGGAAAAGGGTAGGTAACTAAATAGGCAAATACCATGATTTCAGTACTGCAGACGATAGCATCAAGCACTGCTTTTTTGGTTCGTCTGGGTATCGCTTTTGTTTGCTCTGAATGCTCCATTTTTTTTGTTTTTTTTAAAAGATTTTTTTAATAATTTTCTTGGAAAAACTAAACTGAATAAAAATACTGCAGGTAGTAGCAAAAGCAGCCAGCCTGAACCCATACAAGCTCCGGTGTTAGGAACAATGATGGAACCCGGCAAACTCATTTTCAACGTTTGTATATAGCTACTGTCCGCTTTATTTTTTTCGGGTACTGACAGATACCTCAATTCTTTCAACGCATAAAGCAATTGTTTATCCGTTACCGTGTCCGTTATTACGAGTCCTCTTAGATTGGGTAATTGTTGCAATCCGTTTAAGTTTTTTACCGAATCACCTCCTTTCAGTTCCAGCACTTGTAGATGGGATAATTGCGCCGTTATCGTGTCAAACTGTTTTTGGGTGGTGTTTTCAGGAAGTCCAAGCCACCTTATATTTTTGTAGTCACCCAGCACATCAATATTGGTAAAAAGACCCGAAGCAATCAATACGGAAAGTTTGGGAAATTTATTTTTCAATGGGGCCAAATCGCCTTTGCATCCAAAATTAGTGATGGTAAGATGTTTTAGGTTTTCCAGTGACTGTAAAACCGTATAATCGGGCAGGCAAGCAAACAAACTTATATTTTCGAGTTGCTTGTTGTTGTTAAAAAAAGAAGCGTCCATATATTTAGTGTCACCTCCGTTAATAATGCATTGTTGTAGTGCGGGCATGGCGGGTAACGATTTTGTGACAACAGTATCTAATATACTCAGATGAAGACATTGCGGAGTTTTCCAATGTGCCAGTAGTGGGAATTGATTTTGTTTTAAGGATGCTCTTATAAAATGAGGTTTAAAGAAATCAGCTTTTTTAATGTAATCCTCAACTGTGATTTTTGAGCCATTTTCTTCGAAAGTCAAATCAGTATTGGGTTTTAAGTGCGCTATTTTTTTTAAATAGGGAATATAACCTGCAGGGATTTTTGATCTAAAGTTGATGGTTTTCAAGTCGTCAATTGTTCTGGGTCTCATTTTTTGAAACCAAGAAATCAGATTTGCTTTCCCATTCACAATGATGGTATTCACTTTTCCGTTTACAAAAACAAGAGAATCGCCGGAATCATCAATTTCCAAAGAATCATTGATTACCTCATTGAAAGAAATAGCAGTATCGTTAAAGCCTAATACATCTCCTTTTTCGGCAAGAATTGCCCCGTAATTTTTTTCATTGGAAGGAAATTGAACATAACCGTAATTTTTTGAAAAGTTTATTGCCTCACCTTTGCCAAAAAGCTTTACGACAGCAAAGCGTTGTTCTCCTTTAAATTGATACATAAGCCAAAACAAGAGCCCAAGTAGTACTGCCACGAGTACAATGGATAGCCAGTTAATCTGTTTTGGTTTAGTACTTATACGGTCTTTAAAGGTGTCCATGACGTAGTGGTTTGTCTATTAATAGCTTGGTTAGAAACAGAGAAAACGAATCCTATGCGATTAATGTTTTTATATCATTATTGTACCGGATTAAATGAAACTGAGGTATTGAAAAAAGAAACTGCTCAAAATGCTCTAAAATACAATGAGGAATTACACCCATTATTTTTTAAAACAATTGATTTAACCTATACGTTAGTTGAATTGATATCCCTGTCTAACGTGTAAAAAATAATAAGATTTTGGGGATAGTAGGATTCTAAAATAGGAAGTCCTTCATGAGAGCTAAATTAAAAATAATTTTCGACTATAGCAACTGAAAATCAGTATATTATAAAAATAAAATGGAGAAAGTATGTTTTTGTAAAAATAGACCTCATTCGAGTAATTTTAAATGAGGTTTATTTTTTAATGGTCTTTAATTTCCTGTGAATAAAGCAATTTTACCTGTTCTGAATCGATGGGTTTGTCTAAAGGGATTTTCAGGAAATAATCCAATTGCCATTTTTGAGTCTGCTGTGCCTGTTTGCTTGTCGTTAGGTCCCAAGGCGGATACACCCGAAGGGCTCGTTTCCCTTCTTTCGAATCAGTGGTCAGGATTCCTTGTTGGATAAGCACCGATTTAGGAAATACAAACTGACCAAAATGATCCCCGCTTTTGGCATTGATAACAAATAAATCAATGGCATCTGAAAAGTCAAAAGGCTCAATAGGTCCTTTCCCTATTCTTTTCCATACCGTAACGAATTGACCCACTTTTGTTGGAGTGGTTTTGGCCACGCGAAATAGTATTTTTAAGGTGTTAAGTTCGAATTGACAGGCGCCATAATCGGCACTTTCTTTTTCCAGTACAACATTGGTGAGTTCAAAACTACTGGGATCAAACACGAGGGTTTTGGTTTCTTGCAGGATATTAGGGAGAATCATTGGGAGTTTTTTGCAGTTTTAAGGTTTTACAATTGGAAAGTCATTTTTAAAATGAAGGCTTTAAGGATCGAAACGACTTATAGACACCTGGTCGGAAACAAACTTCGTTTGTACATTCAAATTAGGTTGGATAAACAAAAGTTTGTTTCACTGTATATTTTTCAAATATACTTATATTTTTCAAATATACTTATATTTTCTTACAAATTATCCTAAATACCTGGAATCAAGGGAATGTTTTTCATGCTTATATGGTATGTTTCTTTGTTGCTTTACTGGAGCTTTGCGTGCGGGAATGTAGTGAAGATTGTTCCGATTTTTCTTCAACGGAGCACTGGATAAAGCGATTCGCTTTTTCAGCAGGTCTCGCCTAAATTTTGAATTTTAGAATGGGGATTGCTGTTTTTTTATAACTAATTTTTAAACCAAAAAGGTAGTGCACTTTGCGAAAAACTTTGCGAACTTTGCGGTCAAATAAAAGATATGAAAATAAATCCAAAAAACGGAATTGACAAGCTCATTTTCGGAATGAAACAGAATGACGTTACTGCTATTTACGGTAAACCAGATAGAAATTACAAGGACGAAGATGATAATGTGATTTTTGCCTATAATAAACTTAAAATGCGTCTGACTTTCTATGTCGAGGAAGATTTTAAATTGGGTTATATCGTGGCTTCAAGCCGGGAATTAGAGTTGTTTGGGAATAAAGTGATTAATAGAAAAATCAGTGATGTCAAAAAAGATTTGGCCGCTAAAGGAATAACTAAATTCACTCAGGAAGAATTCGATACGTTCGAAAATTATTTCAATGAGGAAAATTGGATTATCTTTCAAACAGAATTTGATGAGGTCGTGAAATTTGAGATTGGTGCGATTATCAATCAAAAAGACGAATTCGACTGGAAATTTGGAAAGAAATAATTTCTTTTTGCAATAGAAAATGGAACGTGGATACAACAGATTTAATCGCCGCTTTTTATTAAGCGAAGCCAGCATCTGATAGCATAAATTAAATATAAAACCCGACAGATTTTGAAATCTGTCGGGTTTGTTATTGAATGCTGTTTGAGATTTATTGTTGTTTTGGAGCAGGTTGTTTTTCAAACATTTCCAATTCGAAAACAAGATTGGTATTTGGCGGAATTACACCTCCGGCACCTCTTTCTCCATACGCCAAATTTGAAGGGATAAAAATGACCGCTTTGTCGCCAAGAGACATGAGGCTCAATCCTTCCAAAAATCCAGGAATCATTCCGTCTTTTTTACCTGCTTCAAAAGGAAACGCCTGGTATCCGTTTTGAGCGGCTCTGTTTGCATCGTATTTCCCGTAGGCTTTACTTACGTCTTCATAACTACTGTCAAATAAGGTACCGTCTTCAAAATAACCGGCATAATGAAAATAGAAGGTCGTTCCGTCAGCAGGTCTGACACCGCTTCCTTTTTGGATTATTTTATAGGCTAAACCTGAAGCTGTAACGGTTGCAGTAGCTTTAGCCGCTTTTAAATTAGCCTGTTTGGCAGTGATCACACTACCGTATTTTTCAACATACACTTTTTTCTCTTCGGCAATAATTGCAGCTTGCTTTTTTTGGTTTTCAGCATCAATTAAAGCTTGTTTTTTAGCGTCTTCGGCTTTATTGCCATAATAGTCAGAGAATACTTTTGCTGCATCAAATTGTTTGGCTAATGTTCCTTTTCTTGTAATTGTAATCTTCTTGATGACATCATCTTGAGCAATCCCGTTTACAACGTTCATACCTTGAGTCACATGGCCAAAAATAGTGTGCTTTCCATTTAACCAGGGAGTGTCCTTGTGTGTAATAAAGAATTGACTTCCATTGGTGGTTGGACCTGAATTGGCCATAGCCAAAATTCCTCCTTTATCAAATTTCAGATCGGTAAACTCATCTTTGAACGCATATCCCGGACCACCAGAACCGTTTCCTGATGGATCACCACCTTGAATCATGAAATCTTTGATAACGCGATGGAATTTTAAACCGTCAAAAAATGGTTTTCCTTTTAGTTTTTCATCAGCCACAAAAGTATTTTTCCCTTCGGAAAGCGCTATAAAGTTAGCTACAGTAACCGGCGTTTTTTTGTATTCCAGTTCAACGGTAATGTCTCCTTTAGTAGTAGCAATAGTAGCGAAAATCCCTTGGACTGCTATGGGAGCTTTTACTGCTGTTTTAACTGCTGTTGCCGGCTTTTTGGCAGGAACAGGTTTCTTAATTTGAGAATGTAGATTCAACATTCCTAAGAATAATAAAAATAGAATTTTAAATTTCATGGGATACTAATTTAAGGTCTGACTTTTTTTTAAGGGGTTATTGAGGCATTGCTTCTAATAATTCAATTTCAAAAATAATATTGGCGTTTGGAGGAATAACTCCACCTGCTCCGGCTTCACCATACGCCAATTTTGACGGAATGAAGATTATGGCTTTGTCACCAAAAGATAATTTATCCACTCCTTCAATGAAACCAGGAATCATGCCATCTTTTTTTCCTGCCTGAAAAGGAATCGGTTGATAGCCATTTTGAGCGGCTCTGTTTTCATCGTATTTTCCAAAAGTTTTAGCAACACTTTCTATACTTGAGTCAAAAAGTTCGCCGTCTTCAAGAAAACCAGCGTAATGAATGAAAATATTAGCACCGTTAGCTGGTTTTTTACCTCCACTTTTCTTGATAATTACGTATTGTAATCCAGTATTTGTCTTAATTGCTTTGGTTTTTAACGCAGCAAAATAAGCTATTTTTTGGTCGCGAACTGCTTTGTATTTTTGGTTGTATACTTTTTTATTTTCGGCCTCAATCGCTAATTTTTTCTTTTGGTTTTGAGATTCTACTGAGAAATAATCGTGGAATGTTTTTACCGCATCAAACTTTTTCGCTGCTTCACCATTTCGGATGATGGTCACTTTAGTGATAAAATCGTTTTGTTCAATCTTGTTCACAACATCCATTCCTTTTTCTACCACATGACCAAAAATAGTATGTTTTCCATCTAGCCACGGTGTAGCGAGATGCGTAATGAAAAACTGACTGCTGTTAGTTGCCGGACCGTTATTGGCCATAGCCAAAACGCCGCCTTTGTCAAATCTCAAATCAGTAAATTCGTCTTTAAATTTATAACCGGTATCCCCAGATCCTGTTCCTAACGGATCCCCAGTTTGTATCATGAATTCTTTAATCACCCGATGGAATTTCAGTCCATCAAAAAAAGGTCTGTTTTTAAGGTTTTCGTTGGTGACAAATTCATTTTTTCCTTCAGCCAAAGTCACGTAATTTGCCACTGTGATCGGTGCTTTTTCGAAATCTAATTGTACAATGATTTCTCCTTTATTGGTCTCGATTTTGGCATATAAACCATCAGGAAGATTATTATGCTCTTCTTTACAGGAATAAAATGAGGCAATAACAAGGAATGCGAGTAGGAAACTTTTTTTCATTTCTAAATTAATTTTTTATTGTGTTATAGTGTCTTGTGGTTTGATTGCTGTGGTAACTTCCGGTATAACAACCGGAGCAGCTGCAGGTTTTACCTCATTTTGTTTTTTGTATGCCGTTTCTGATATAAAATCATGTAAGGTTACGGTGCAAAGCAGGGGTTGGTTTGTTCCAATTTTTTTATTGTCCCCATGATAGCCATAGCCCATATGTGAGGTAAAAAGAAAATTCACTTTCTCTTTTTTATGCATTAATTTGATACCGTCTCTCAATCCCATCATTATATTTTGTTTGTCAACATAATAAATTTGAGGTCTTAATTCTAATTCGGAATAAATGATGTTGCCTTTCAAATCTTTTATTTCATAATCAAAAAAAGCGACATCTCCCTTTTTAGGAGTCAGTGTATCGAGCGTATTTTTTATCGAATAGGAATACCAATATCCTTTGGATGAAGCGATAAACTTTGCTTTAGGATTTCTTCTGATTACAGCATTAATTTGTCCTTCCTCACCGGCAATTAATTTTTTATTTCGCGCTATCGATTTCTTCATGAAAGTTCCGGAAGCTTGAGAAATGGGTCTGCGGGCTTCCTGATGCTGTTTGCAACTTGAAACTGCAAGGAACAAAGCGAATACAACTGCGATTAATTTGCTGTTTTTCATGTATTATATGGTTAGTTTTGTTACTAAATCCTCAAATTTATTTATGGTTTCCTGCATCGATACTTCTGATTTTCCTCCGGCAGCATTGCGATGTCCACCACCATTAAAATGATCTCTTGCAAATTGGTTCACATCAAAATCACCTTGAGAACGGAATGAAATCTTGATGATTTTTTCTTCTTTATTTTCAATGAAAATTGCCGTAAAAAGAATTCCTTTAATACTTAATCCGTAATTTACAATGCCTTCGGTGTCCCCTTTTGCATAATCAAAAGAGTTTAATTCATCCTGTGTAAGGGTGGTATAAGCTGTTTTGTGCTCGGTTAATACTTTCATGTTTTGAAGTGCTCTTCCCAATAATTGTAAACGTCCAAAAGAACTGTTGTCAAACAGTAAGGTCGGAATTTTCGTATTTTCGACACCTAAATCAATTAATTCCGCAACAATTCTATGGGTATCTCCAGTTGTTTTTGGAAAACGAAAAGAACCTGAATCTGTTAGAATTCCTGTGTAAATACAAGTTCCGATTGTTTTGTCGATAGCCTCTTTTTTTTCAAGGAAACAAATGAAGTTATATAACATTTCACAAGTGGACCCAAATGAAGTATCTGAATAGGTAAATGTAGCGTAATCATCCGGTTTCTGATGATGATCAATCATTATAAAAGGCGCTTTCAGTTTGGACAAAATAGTTTCCATTTCGCCTGTACGGTGCAAAGCATTAAAGTCTAATGTGAAAATAAGTTCTGCCTGCTCAAGAATTTTGGTACAGTTGACTTTGTCTTTTTCGTATATTTTGACCGTTTCCGATCCAGGCATCCAAGCTAAAAAATCAGGAAATTCATTTGGAGAAACCACAACAGGATGATGGTTGTTTTTTAATAAAAAATGATATAATCCTAGAGTGGAACCCATGGCATCGCCATCAGGGCCCCGGTGTGGAATAATTGCAATTTTTTTTGGAGTTGATAATAACAACTGTATCGCTTGAATGTCTTGTATTTTCATAGTTTGCGAAATTACATTTTTTTAATGTAATGTTGAAATCATTTATATAATTAACAAACTTTTACAATGTTAGAAAAGCTCAATGTCTTTGCTTTTAATTTTTTGGTACAAACGGTATTTTGCACCCTTTACAATTTGGGCTTTGTAAATCCCAACTGAACCGGAGCTAAAGTAAGCGATTGTGCAGGCAATAGCAATGAAAAAGCCAGTTTCTATTCCGAAAAGCTCCATCCCCATGACAGTACATGCAATAGGAGTATGGGTTGCACCCGAGAAAACAGCTACAAATCCCATTCCTGCCAGCAGTGCAATAGGCAAAGGAACAAGTAGTGATAAGGCACTTCCTAATGTAGCACCGACAAAGAACAATGGTGTAACTTCGCCTCCTTTGAAACCTGCGCCCAGTGTAAATCCGGTAAATAGTATTTTTAGAAGAAAATCATAAGAAGCATTTGGATTCAAAAAGGCATCCACAATTATTGGGATCCCTAAACCAATGTATTTAGTGGTTCCAATACAATAAATTACCACTGCAAGGATAAGTCCTCCCGTAAAAGGACGAAGCGGGGGAAAGGATATGGTTTTCGAAAATAAAGCGCCCCAGAAATGGGTGCTTCTGGAGAATAACAGGGCAGCCAGGCCAAAAAGAATACTTACCAGGATCACCCAAAATAAGGTGGTAAAATTCATTTCAGGAATGAGGGGGATACTATAATGGGTGTGTTTTACTTTCCAGAATTCAACCGTAAAATAAGCGATATAAGCCGTTAGAAAAGCCAAAGGGATACTTTTGAAGCTGATTTTACTGAAATATAAAACTTCTAAAGCGAAGAGGGCCCCTGCCAAAGGTGTGCCAAAAACCGAAGCAAAACCAGCAGTGATTCCAAGAATAATTAGTGTCTTTCTATCAGAATTGTCAAGTGTGAAGATTCGGGAGAATTGGTCGGCAATAGCGCCTCCCATTTGCACGGCCGTGCCTTCGCGACCTGCGGAGCCTCCGAAAAGATGCGTAATTAGAGTGCTGATAAGTACCACAGGCGCCATTTTTAACGGAATTATTTTCTGGGGATTGTGGTATTCTTCCAGTAATAGGTTATTGCCCTTGGTAACAGTTTTTCCAAAATAATGGTAAGACAACCCTATGATGAGGCCGCCTATTGGCAAAAGCCAAATGATCCAGTTGTGGTGTTCTCTATATTGGGTAACCCATTCTAGTGTCACTAAAAAAAACGCCGAAGCTGATCCAGAAAAAATGCCTGTCACGACACAAATGAAAATCCATTTGAATATGACAAGCATTATTTTTTTACCGTTTTCTAAATTCATTATAAAACTGTCGGATTTTTTGCTAAAGTATTACAATCCTTCCTGAACTAATGGTTTTTCAGGAGCAATGGCTGTAAATTCTATTTCAACCAAATATTCGGGCGCAACTAATTGGTTAATTCCGTAAAAACCAGTTGTTGGTTTTATGTCTTTAAAAAATTTGGCATGAGCTGTGGCAACTGCTTCAAATGTAGTAACATCAGTAGTAAATATGCGGGTACGAATAACATCTTTCATCCCTACATTCAGGTCTTCAAGAACTTTTTCCACTCGTTCTAAAATATTAAGCGTTTGCGCATGAGCATCGTCAGCTTTTACTTTTTCGCCATCAACTATAGCTACTGTTCCCGATACTTCAATGATATTTCCAATACGTACTGCTCGACAATATCCCATTTTGTCCTCCCATGGTGAGCCTGTCAATATGTTTTCTCTTTTCATTTTATTTTATTTTATTTTATTTTATTTTATTTTTTTTATTTATTAAGTTGATTTTTAAAGTTTTACTATGCCAATTTAATTTTGGTATGTTTTTTGCAATTTATAAAAAATCAATGAAATAAAAAATACTGATTTTTAATTAAAAAGTTCAATTTCGGAAAATCAAGTTTAGAAAATCTTATGCTCTGAAATGTAATAAAATCGAAAATTGAATGTTATTAAGGAAAGCAAAATTACGCCATTTTGCGGTTTTGTCAGGATTGGTTTTTTTATTTTTTAAAAATTTTACAAGCACTGATAAGTTAATATCTAAAAAGTTATGAAAAGAATTCTATTTTTGATTATTGTTATAGGTATGTCCCTAAGCGGATATGCACAGAATGAATTTAGCTCTAAGTTCAAAGCAATTCCGCCTAAAAATAAAAAAGTGAAAGTCGAAAAAGTAATTTTTCCAAAGGCAGATTTGCCAAAAATTACTTCGCCAAAAGTTATAAAAAAACAAGATATCCCCCTTGATGTACCGAAAATCAGTTTGGTGAATCCTGAGAAAATTACTAAAAAAGCAGAAAATTTAGAGGTTGCTACTTATAAAAGAAATCAAAATTTAGGAACTTTTAAAACAGGTTCTCTTACTGCTAAAGTAAGATATCGTGATGCCGCTTATGTTGATGGGGATAAGATTAGAGTATATTTAAATGATAAGGTAATAAAATACGAGGTCGTTTTGGATGGAGATTTTAAAGGCTTCGAGATAAAATTAGAAAAAGGGATTAATAAGATCGATTTTGAGGCGTTGAACGAAGGTTTTGCACCTCCTAATACAGCAGAATTTCAAGTGTATGATGATAAAGGAAGTATTATTTCGGCTAGCCAATGGAATCTTGGGATCGATTTTAAAGGAACCCTAATATTAATGAAAGAATAGGAATGTTCTTTTTTTAATTCGATAAATAAATAAAATTAATTTATACTATTTTTGTTGTTTTACGCTATGTTTTTAATTTTAAATTTTTAATAAATATTGATTTGTCAATAGTCACCCTGATATGAAACAGATTCTTTTTTTTATAATAATAAGTGTTGGTATTTCTTCAAAAAGCTATGGTCAGATTGAATTTAGTAAAAAGTTTAAAGCAATCCCACCTATAAATAAAAGTCCGAAGTTTAAAAAAGTAGTGCCTCCTGAAACTGATATACCACCAACTTATACTCCAAATATTTTTAAAAGCCCTGTAATTAAAGCCCCTAGTTCAGTATTAAAAATTGGAGCAACAAGCACTATAAACATGACTCCAAAAAATGATTTTGCTAATCCAGGAGATGTTTATATGGATAAAATGGAAAAGGATTTAGGGAAAACATTAGTTAGAGAAGGTTTGAAAGAAGATTCAAGGCTTTTGGTTAAAATTGATGTCAATTTTGGCGAGATTAGAACGAAATCTAAGTTTTTTGTAATTAAATATCGTGATTTTGGACAGATTGACGGAGATTTAGCAAGAGCTATTATGAATGAAAGTGTAGTCCAGGAAAGATTATTAATGCAGGGAAATTATCAGCAGTTTAAAATATTTCTTAAAGAAGGAATAAATACATTCGAAATAGAAGCTTTAAATAGAGGGGCTTTAGGTGGAAATACAGCTGAATTTCAAATTTATGATGACAAAGAAAAACTTATTACGTCTGATTATTGGGAAAATTGGGATACAGGTGTAAAAGGTAAATTTATATTTATTAAAGAATAATTGAAAACTGCTGATTTGTTTAAAACGGATCAGCTGTAACTTTAAATTTCATATCAGATTTTACAGTAATGTCTTTCGTTACCGATTCTTTAATAACTGCTTTAGCTCTTATTTTATAGGATGAGGCTTTGATGTATTTGTCTAATTTTTGAGAAGTACAAATTAGATTTAAAGTGTTTACAGTGGAATTGATATCATCTAAATAGGCCAATTCTATTTCGTCATCAGCAGTTGTTGAAATATACAAATGAATTGATTTTAAGAAACTGAATGTTTTGTCAGCCGGATCGGTTATCGTTAATTTCAATTCACTCAATTTTACATCTTTCACTAAATCAGCTTTTGTATTGTTATTTTGAAATTCAGCGCTTGAATTTGTAGTAACATCAGGAGTGATTACTTCAGTGGCGAGGTTCAGAGGAAATCCGCTGGCTATTTTAAAAGTTGTCTGGGTAGCGATATTAAAAGTAAACAAGTTATCGACCACATTACAGGAAACGATAAAAAGAGCTAAAAATGCAATTGCTGTGTAGGTTTTTATTTTCATTGTTTTTTAATTTTTAAGATTCATTTATAATAAGGTTAACTCAAAATAGTGACATATATTTCATGCGTGCTTAAATTATTCTTCGTTTTTATTTTAAAAATCATTCTTTTTGTCAATAAAACGCGATTTTCGGGACGTAAATAAATTAGAATAAATAGCGTATCGAAAAAAAATAAATATTTTTCAAAATTCAGTTTTTCAATTCAAAATATAAAAAGTATTTTTGCGCATGCAACACAACGTACTTATTTTAGATTTCGGATCGCAATATACTCAACTTATTGCGCGTAGAGTTCGCGAATTAAATATATTCTGCGAAATCTTCCCTTACAATCATTTTCCGAATGATTTGTCTTCTTATAAAGCAGTTATCCTTGGTGGAAGTCCCTTTTCTGTTCGTGCAGAAGATGCGCCACATCCTGATTTATCCCAAATTAGAGGGAAACTCCCTATGCTGGCCGTTTGTTACGGAGCACAATATTTATCTCATTTTAGTGGGGGTGAAGTAGCGGCTTCCAATACAAGAGAATATGGTCGAGCTAATTTGTCTTTTATAAAAGAAAATGAAGTTTTCTTTGAAGGGGTTTCAGAGAACAGCCAGGTTTGGATGAGCCATAGCGATAGTATTAAGTCACTACCAACTGATGGAGTGAAAATTGCAAGTACACATGATGTGGAATTTGCAGCTTATAGAATTGAAGGTGAAACAACTTACGCCATTCAATACCATCCGGAAGTTTTCCATTCTACAGATGGAAAGCAAATGCTGGAAAATTTTTTAGTAAAAATTGCTGAAGTTCCTCAAAACTTCACACCTAATGCTTTCGTGTCCGATATGGTTGCGGAACTAAAAGAAAAACTGAAGGACGATAAAGTAGTTCTTGGTCTTTCCGGAGGAGTAGATTCTACTGTAGCGGCAGTGTTACTGAATCAGGCTATTGGAAAAAATCTATACTGTATTTTTGTAAATAATGGTTTGCTTCGCAAAAACGAATTCCAAAATGTATTAGATCAATACAAAGGAATGGGTTTAAACGTAAAAGGAGTAGATGCTGGAGATCGTTTCTTATCTGAATTAGCAGGTGTAAGTGACCCAGAAACCAAACGTAAAATTATTGGACGTGTATTTATCGAAGTTTTTGATGATGAATCACACCTTATAGAAGATGTAAAATGGTTGGCACAAGGAACAATTTACCCTGATGTTATTGAATCAGTTTCAGTAAAAGGACCTTCGGCAACCATTAAATCGCACCATAATGTAGGAGGTTTGCCTGATTATATGAAATTGAAAATTGTAGAGCCACTTCGCATGCTTTTCAAAGATGAAGTACGCAGAGTAGGGGCTTCATTAGGAATTGATCCGGAATTATTAGGAAGACATCCTTTTCCAGGACCTGGGTTGTCCATTAGAATTTTAGGTGATATCACACCAGAAAAAGTAAGTATTTTACAAGATGTGGATGCTGTTTTTATAGACGGATTAAAATCTTGGGGATTATACGATAAAGTGTGGCAAGCCGGAGCTATTTTACTTCCTGTAAATAGTGTGGGTGTAATGGGTGATGAGCGTACCTATGAGAAAGTAATAGCACTTCGTGCAGTTGAATCTACTGATGGTATGACGGCTGACTGGGTGCATTTACCTTATGACTTCTTAATGAAAATATCTAATGATATTATCAATAAAGTAAAAGGAGTCAACAGAGTGGTTTATGATATTAGTTCAAAACCACCTGCAACTATAGAGTGGGAATAAAAATTAAATTTTTGTTAATCCCTTCTCGGAATATCATTATTTTTAATGTTCTTTATATAAACGGTATCAGATTTTGCAATAAAATTTGATACCGTTCCGTTATTAATGATTGAATATAATTTTTATAAATAAAATGATGAAATATTTTTTTGCAATTTGTATTACTGGTTTATTGTTTAATTATAGTGTTTTTTCACAAGAAAAAAATACAACGCATAAGGTTGAGAAAGGAGAAACGATAAGCCAAATTGCACAAAAATACAATGTTACGCCATTTGATATTTATCAATTGAACCCTGATGCCCAAAACGGACTAAAGCCAAATAGTATTTTGCTGATTCCAAAAAATGGGAATAAACAAAAGGTTGCGGTGCAAGCCAAAGCCGCCGTAAAAACTGCTGCAACGCATGAGGTAACACCTAAAGAAACCCTTTACGGTATAGAAAAAAAATATGGCGTTTCAGATCAGGATTTGAAAAAAGCCAATCCGAGCCTTGAAAAAGAAGGATTGAAAACTGGGCAAATTCTTGTTATTCCTTCAAAAAACAGTCCAAAACCAGCTGCCGTAATTCAGGAAAAAGTAGTTTATCACGAGGTACTTCCAAAGGAAACTAAATATTCTATCTCCAAAAAATACGGAATTACCATTCAGGAATTAGAAAAAAGAAATCCTGAAATAGTGAGTAATTTACCTGTTGGGTATAAATTAATCATCAAGGGTGCTGCTCCAAAAGTTGAAAAAACGATCCCGGTTGTTGAAACCAAAAAAGAAATTGCAAAACCTAATCCTGTAAAAGCTGTAAAAGGGGGCAGTTATTTAAATTACGAAGTGAAGCCAAAGGAAACACTTTATAGTTTATCAAAAATGTTTGGGATGACTCAGGAAGAATTAATCACTCTAAATCCTGCTTTATCTCAAGGTGTTGTGGAAGGGATGATTTTAAAGGTTCCGGGAACAAGTGCTGTTCCAGTTGTTGAATCCAAAAAGGAATACGCTGTTTTGTCAAAGAAAATGGGCAGTAATGACAGAAAGAAACTAGTACTGCTTTTGCCTTTTAACATCTCAAAAATTGAAGGAGATACGGTTAATTCAACCGCAATACGCTTGAAAAAAGACAAGTTTCTGAACATGACTTTAGATTTTTATGCAGGAGCTTTGATGGCTATAGATTCGGCAAAACAAGTAGGTCTTTCTTTGGATGTGAAAATTTATGATTCACAGGAGACTAAAAACACTTCGAATGTTGCTTCGTTAATTCAGGAAAATAAGTTGCAGGAGGCTGATGCAATAATTGGACCTTTCTATCAAAGTAATGTTGAAAAAACTGCTGAATTGTTGAATGCAAACCAAGTTCCTGTTATTTCGCCTTTATCAAAAGATTTAGGGAATTCGTTTAGCAATATTTATCAGACTATCCCAACTGCTGTAGCTGTTAAAAATGCAATGTTCGATTATATGAGAGCAAAAGGCGGAAATATTGTTGCTGTTGTGGATAAGAAAAAAGAATCAATGATTCAGTTTATTACGGAAAATCATAAAGATGTAAAATTTGCCGTCCTTACTGCAAGTGGAGGATTGTCTGCTGAAAATTTAAAAAGTTTATTTGTGAAAGATAAAATAAACTATGTGGTAATGGAAACGGGGAATACAGGGATGATAAAATCAACAATGGCAACCATGATGAGTGCCATGGCGACTTATAAAGTGCAGCTGGTTATTTTAGAGCCTAACGAAACACTCGATACCGATGAAATTAATTTTGTGAATTTAACAAAATTGAAATTGATGTATCCTTCAGTTACTCGTGAAAATGAATCTCCTGAAGCTTTAATTTTTGAAAAAGAGTTTAAAAAGAAAAACAAAATTTCCCCAAGTGCTTTTGCAACTCGTGGTTTTGATATTACATTTGATACCATGATGCGATTGTCACAAGGTCAGAAGTATCAGGAAACCGCGGAGACAATGGCGACGGAGCAGGTCGATAATAAATTTGAATATTATAAAAAAGAAGGTGGTGGATTTACCAACAAAGGAGTATATATTTTATACTATGACACCGATTTAACCATAAAAGAAGCCAACTAATGACATCAAAAGTAACCTATTTAGGCGATTTAAGAACTTCATCGATACATTTGCAATCCGGAACTGAAATCGTTTCAGATGCACCGCTAGATAATAACGGAAAAGGCGAGGCTTTCTCACCAACAGATACTGTTGCTAATGCTTTGGCCAGTTGTATGATGACTGTTATGGGGATAAAAGCACGTGATATGGATGTAGATTTAAAAGGATCTACCGCTGAAGTAACGAAAGTTATGAACGGGGAGCCAAGGCGGATAGGGGCAATAGAAATAACTTTTGATATGGACGGTACAGCGGACCAAAAGAATAGAACGATTCTTGAAAGAACCGCTATGACGTGTCCTGTTTTTTTAAGTTTAAATACTGAAATCGAGAAACGAATTACTTTCAACTGGAAGTAATCAGTTAACGGATTCAAACCGTAGTTTTCAGTTTGCAGATGGAACTTTAAACCTTACACTTTATACTGGAACATACTTTGGAACAAAACCAAAAACAACTGATCAAACTCGCGCATACCAAAATGCCTTTTGGCAAATATGAAGGTAAATATCTTATTGATTTGCCCGAATATTACGTGGTTTGGTATAGTAATAAAGGGTTTCCAAAAGGAGAGTTAGGACAACAATTACAATTGATTTATGAATTAAAACTCAATGGATTGGAAGAGTTAATTCGCACTATTAAAAAGCGATATCCAAAACCACTTTAATTCAGGAATGGGGAAAAAGTTAATTTGAAACGGTAGCATTATTGAATTGTCAAATTATCTCATTTTCAAATTAGCTTTTTCTCAATTTATAATTGTATTTTTGCCACGTTTTTTACACAACTACATTACAAACAACAACAGAATGAATCAAACAAAATATATTTTTGTTACAGGCGGTGTGACTTCTTCTTTAGGAAAAGGAATTATAGCGGCATCTTTGGCAAAATTATTACAAGCAAGAGGATACAGAACTACTATCCAAAAATTCGACCCGTATATCAATGTTGATCCAGGTACTTTAAATCCATATGAACATGGGGAGTGTTATGTTACCGATGATGGAGCAGAAACGGATTTGGATTTAGGTCATTATGAGCGTTTTTTGAATGTTCCTACTTCTCAGGCGAATAATGTTACCACAGGAAGAATTTATCTTTCGGTTATTGAAAAGGAAAGAAGAGGAGAATTTCTTGGTAAAACAGTTCAGGTTGTCCCTCATATTACCAATGAAATTAAAGAGAGAATGCAATTGCTTGGTAAATCAGGTGATTATGATATTGTTATTACCGAAATTGGTGGAACCGTGGGAGATATCGAATCTTTACCATATATCGAATCGGTTCGTCAATTAGTATGGGAGTTAGGAGAACACAACGGTTTAGTGATTCATTTGACATTAGTTCCTTATTTGGCTGCTGCCGGAGAATTGAAAACAAAACCAACACAGCATTCTGTTAAAACTTTGATGGAAAGCGGTATAAAAGCTGATATTTTAGTTTGTAGAACTGAGCATGAAATTTCGGAAGAACTGCGAAATAAACTGGCTTTGTTTTGTAATGTAAAAAGAGAGGCCGTTATCCAGTCAATTGATGCTTCAACTATTTATGAAGTGCCAAATTTAATGTTGGAAGAAGGCCTTGATGTTGTGGCTTTAAAGAAATTGGATTTACCTAAAAAAGCGGCTCCGGATTTAAAAAACTGGAATACTTTTTTACGCAGATTAAAAAATCCCAAGCATACTATAAACATTGGCTTGATTGGGAAATATGTAGAAATGCAGGACTGTTACAAATCAATTTTGGAAGCTTTCATTCACGCAGGAGCTACTAATGAAACCAAAGTAAATGTTATTTCAATTCATTCGGAGTATATCGATGCAGATAATGTAGCGGTGAAATTAGCTGGACTGGACGGAATTCTTGTTGCACCAGGTTTTGGTGAAAGAGGAATTGAAGGAAAAATTGAAACAGTTCGTTATGCCCGTGAAAATAAAGTTCCCTTTTTTGGAATTTGTCTGGGTATGCAAATGGCTATTATTGAATATTCAAGAAATATTCTTGGACTTTCAGAGGCTAATTCAACTGAAATGAATGATAAAACGGCTCATCCGGTAGTGAATTTGATGGAAGAGCAAAAAACAATCACCGATAAGGGAGGGACCATGCGTCTTGGTGCTTGGAAATGTGATTTGAAACCAGATACTTTAGCTTATAAAATATACGGTAAATCGACTATTTCTGAACGTCATCGTCACCGTTACGAATACAATAGTGAGTATGTAAGCCAATTGGAAAAAGCGGGATTAGTAGCTTCTGGGATCAACCCGGATACTGGTTTGGTTGAGGTTATAGAAATAGAGGACCATCCATTTTTTATCGGGGTTCAATACCATCCTGAATATAAAAGTACCGTGGCAAACCCGCATCCTATTTTTGTGAATTTTGTTGCAGCGGCTGTTCAGGCAAAGAAAAATAGTATTTAGTTTTTAGAATTAGTGTTCAATCGCTGTATTCATAAAGCGTTGTACTTTAAATAGTAAACTTTTTTAAATAAAATAATGGAAGAAAAAAAATTTGACCTCAATTCGATTATAGGTTTTGTATTGATTTTTGGTATTTTGATTTGGATAATGTATCAAAACCAACCTTCTGAGAAAGAACTTGCTGCTGAAAAAGCCAAGAAAGAATTGGTCATCAAAGAAGCTAAAGCAAAAGAAGCAAGCGCCAAAATGATTACACCAGCAACTGTTGGTGGCGTTGTGGCAGGAGATTCCACACAATTGGCTCAGTTGGAAAAAACATTAGGAAATTTTGCTTATTCTGCTACACTTCCTTCAGCAAAAGAGGGTTTTACAACAATCGAAAACGAATTTGTAAAATTGAGAGTTGCCAATAAAGGAGGGTATATTGTTGAAGCTACATTGAAAAATTTCGAAAAATTTAAAAAAGGTTCGGGACAATTAGTGGAATTGATTAAAGACAATAACGCTAATTTGAATCTGCAATTGCTAACGAGTGATAACCGTACTTTAAATACGAAAGACTTGTTTTTTGAACCAACACTAACAAAAGTTGGAGCAGATCAAATACTTTCTATGAAATTGAAAGCTGGTGCAAATGAGTTTTTAGAATACAAATATATACTAAAACCAAACGAGTATATGGTTGGTTTTGATATCCGTTCACAAGGGTTGAATAAAGTTTTGAATACGGCTAAACCGCTGGATTTAGAGTGGAATTTAAAAACATACAGAACAGAAAAAAGCATTGCTTACGAAGATCGTTATACCTTGCTTAACTACGAGTATGGAGAAGAGAAAATCAACTATGTAGGAGACGGAAAAGACAAAGAAGAAACACCTGAAAAGGTCAAATTTATTGCTTTCAAACAGCATTTTTTCAGTAGCATATTATTGACTGATACTCCGTTTGCTAAATCTTCATTGAAATCTAGTAAATTAGTTGTTGATGAAAAGGTTGATACAACCTATATCAAGCAATTTAAAGCAAATGTGCCTTTAGCATTTACAAATGGTGAGGTAGATTATAAAATGAGCTGGTACTTTGGACCATCGGATTATAGGACATTAAAAGGGTACGATAAAAATTTAGAAAAAATCATTCCTTTAGGTTGGGGGATTTTTGGATGGATTAACAAATTCGTTTTTATTCCTTTATTTGGATTTTTAAGTTCTTACATCGGTTATGGAATTGCGATAATTATCTTTACCATTATTGTTAAAATTGCGATGTCGCCTATTACGTATAAATCATTTTTGTCACAGGCCAAAATGAAAGTGTTGCGACCTGAGATTACGGAGTTGGGTGAAAAATTCAAAAAAGACCCAATGAAGAAACAACAGGAAACCATGAAGTTGTATAATAAAGCCGGGGTGAACCCAATGGCAGGATGTATTCCGGCCTTGATTCAGCTTCCTTTTATGTATGCTTCGTTTCAGTTTTTTCCATCGGCTTTTGAGTTAAGGCAAAAAAGTTTCCTTTGGGCGGACGATTTATCTTCTTTTGACCAGGTTGTAAAATTGCCTTTTCGCGTTCCTATGTATGGCGATCATATCAGTTTGTTTCCAATATTGGCCGCAATAGCGATTTTCTTCTATATGAAAATGACATCCGGAGATCAGCAAATGGCTGCTCCACAACAGGAAGGAATGCCTGATATGGCGAAAATGATGAAATATATGATTTATATTTCACCGATTATGATGTTGATTTTCTTCAATGGCTATGGTGCCGGATTGAGTTTGTATAACTTTATTTCTAACCTGATTACAATAGGGATCATGTTTGTAATTAAAAATTATATTGTGGATAGTGACAAAATTCACGCCCAGATACAGGAAAACAAATTGAAGGAGCCAAAGAAACAAGGTAAATTCCAGAAAAAGCTTCAAGAAGTTATGGAACAGGCCGAAGCTCAAAAAGCAAAAGACAAAAAAAAGTAAAAAAGTAAAAAAATCTCGAAATATTTCGAGATTTTTTTATTTAGCTATAATTTAAGGCATACGAATTCGTTAGTATTAAAAAGGGTATATATTATGAAAGCATTGTATAAAAAAGTAATATTTGTTTTGTTTTTTTTAAATATTTTTTGTCTTCAGGCACAAACAGATTTCAATAAATTAGATCAAAATGGTAATAAGCACGGTTTGTGGAGAGGGTTCTACGAGTCAAAACGACCTCGCTACGAAGGGACTTTTGTCCATGGGAAAGAAACAGGAGTTTTTAATTTTTATGATGATACCAAAGCTAAATCAATAATCGCCACAAGGGAATTCAATCCTAATGATAATTCCGCTTATACTATTTTTTACGATCAGGATAAGAATAAAGTGAGTGAGGGTAAAGTAGTAAATAAATTATTTGAAGGGCAATGGAAGTATTACCATCAGGCTTCAAAAAGTATAATGACTACTGAAAATTACAAAAATGGAAAGTTGGAAGGTCTGCGAACTGTTTTTTATCCAAGCGGTAAAATCGCTGAAGAAATCAGTTATAAAAACAACCTGAAAGATGGCATTTATAAAAAATATACCGAAAAAGGAATTGTCCTTGAAGAATCCATTTTCAAGAATAACGAATACCATGGTTTGGCAATTTTTAAAGATACCGACGGGAATATAGTTTCAAAAGGACAGTTTGTAAATGGCAAAAAAACAGGAATTTGGCAATTTTTCGAAAAAGGCAAAAAAGTAAAGGACGTGAATATGAATTATCCTGAAACAGCACAAAATAAAAAAAATAAACAAAAAAAATAAAATAAAAAAGGTTGTAAAATCGTTAGTAAGAATTAATTAGGATAAAATAAATCCCTAAATTTGCAAAATGAAAAACATGAGTTATGGTAAAAATCTACCCGTTTTTTGGTAGTTTTATGCAACGGTGTTGCCCCTGTAAATTGTTTCGCAACACGCTAAAAGAATACAAACAGTGCCACTATTTAAGAAAACTAAAATGAGAAGCGTAATTTTCGTTTTAACAACAATTGGGATATTATTTTTTAGTATTAAAATTTCACCAAAAAACACTAAAAGTGACCCCTCTGCAATTGCTGTGTCAGATGATTCCACTGAAGAAAAACTCTTGAATCAAGCTGCTATTGTTAAGAAATTCATTGCCAAGAATCCGAACTTTAATAAAGAAATAGTTTTTCTGATTGATATGAAAATCAGGTCTGGAAAAAACAGGTTCTTTGTGTATGACTTAAAAAACGATACGATACTCGATCAGGGTTTGGTTGCTCACGGTATTGGTTCAGAAACACAAACCGAGGGGCAACTGTTATTTAGCAATGAGCCTAACTCCCTTTGTACGTCATTGGGCAAATACTATATCGGAGCCAGCTACAATGGTAAATTTGGCAAATCCTACAAATTATACGGATTGGAGCAAACAAACAACAATGCTTTGACGCGAAATATTGTCATCCATAAATATGTTAAAGTGCCTTCTGAAGAACAGGATAAACCAATATGTAAGAGTTTTGGCTGTCCCATGATAAATGAGGAATTTTATGCACGAATTGAAAAACTAATTGATGATTCAAAAAGTAAAATCCTTTTAGATATTTACTATTAAAAGTAGTATTAACATCATTTAACATCAGATAGCTTCTTTGCGAATCCAAATAATAGATAATAAAAGCTTCTTTTATAAAAATAAAGAAGTTTTTTAAAATAGGAAACGTTTTATTTTAAAGTAAAGATTCGTGGATTAAAAGAAACCATAATCCAAAGCCAATTGTTGGTATTTTGAGCGTTGCTAACATTTTTTAATCGTTCTAATGTTGTTGAGGCAAACATTTGGGAATATCCCGCCGAAGCAACACTCTCTTTTTGGATGGTATAATGAATAGTAAAATCAATTTCCGTTCCTAAATAGCGGTCCATTTTTTGAATATTGGAATCTAAAACGGTACCTGGCGCATTGAAAATGTGTGGCATTACTACCAACTGCCATTTATTGGAAATATAACTTAGTTTCAAATAGGCATCTTGTAATCCAACACTGTTTTGATGATTTCCTACGTAGAAATAGTCCATGAATCCATTAAAACCGTGATTGGTTCCGAAGATAGGGCTAAACGATTTTATAACCGAACTACTGTCGTCTTGATTTTTACCTGATAGCAATTCATATCCGGATCCGGCTTTAAATTTGTCCGAAATGGAATAAGCAATAAACGCTCCCGCATACCAGGCGCTCCCATTTTTACCTTTATTTTTGCTGGTTTGTCCATATAAACCTAAATTGGCATCCCATTTTTTTTCTTTGAAAGAAAAATAACTTCCAAAAGTTTGTTTGTAGTCTATTGCTAAATTAACAATGGTTTTTTCAAATTCATAACCGGTGTTCAGTACTAACAAACTCAGGTTTAGTTTATTAAATTGGGTATGATACCAGGCATATTGCATTGATTTATAATTCGTTGCATAAGCCGTTTTTGGTTCCAATAAATTTTCAGCATTGGCGTTTAGCGCAAAACCTATGTCCAATTGATGATTTGTTGGGTGAAAGATAAACACTGCGGCATCATGACTTTGTCCTTGTTGCGACCAATCAATTTCCCCGAAAATACGTTGATTGTCATACGAAATCACCTGACGGCCTAAACGCGTACTCCATTTTGTACTAAAATCATATTGCGCCCATGCTTCAAATAGCCCAATCCCATTTTTATCAGCTGGTGCAGTTGTTGCCAAGTCGCCCCAAGTACGTACGTTTTGAAAAGTTAATTTTATTTTTACATTGGCTTGTTTATAATTAAAATTTAAACGGGAGCGTTGCGATATAAAGGAGGTTGAATTTTCACCATTTGGCACGGGGCTTTTAAAACCATTTCTATATTCATAACGAGGTCTAATTTGCAAATTGGCATCAAACTGCTGGGCATGCGTAGCTGCGCCTATCATTGTAAGCAATGACAAACTGATTATTTTGAATGATTTCATGTTTGATTTAATTTAGCTTTTGAGCTTCTTCAGTTATTTTTTTTATGGTTTGGTCAGAGTTGACACCCAAACCTTCTTGCTGATAGGCTAATTCTCCATCGGCATTGAATACACTTATAATATTGGAATGCGAGAATTCCAGCGGCGCTATTTTTTTGTAGTTTACTGCCAAAACCGCAGCAAACTCGCGAGTGTTTTCTTCAGTTGAACGTAAAAAAATCCATTGCTTTCCATCCATAGTATTGTCGATAGCAAATGATTTTAATCGTTTGGGTGTATCCATTTCAGGATCAATACTTATTAAAACGAGTCTTACATTATCCTTGATGTTCTCCGGCAACCTTTTTTCTATGTTACGCATGTCAGCTACTAATCGTGGACAAGCTGATTTACAGGAAGTATAGATCATTACCATAACTAAAACTTTGCCTTTTAGATCCTTCATTTCTATGTTTTTGCCTTCTTGATTAGTCCATTTTGAAGGAAGATTGTAAATCGACAGATCAGAAATAGGTTTGTCCTTCGCTTCAGCTGCTGATTTATTAAGACAAGAAGGGAAAGATAAAAGAAGTAGTGCCGCTATTAAAAAAAGTGCCTTTTTTATGTTTAGGAATTGCTTCGCCTGATCGGAATAATGAGGTTTGTGACGCTTTGATTTCATTTTTTGGTTTTTTAATTTGGTTTCAATAAGCTATTTTTTATCTTTCGCACATCGAAAACCAAGGTTTTTAGTGGTAAATCGTGCTTTAAGACTTGCTCGGAAAGCATAACGCATAAAAGCGGCGTAATTCATTAAATCGGTTGCATTGACAGAACCGCTACCGCAAAAGAGATTAGCGTCTGTATCCTTATCTTTTCGGGATTCACCAGAAAGGAAAATACTGTTGAAATCGGAAGTCCATTCCCAAACTAATCCATGCAGATCATAAACGCCCCAATAATTTTTGAAGGTATGTCCCACAGGATTGGCGTAGGCTTTTGGCTTTTCATACCAGCATAAGATGTAGTTGTTGAATTCTTTTTTGGTACGTGCATCAATTCGTTTTTCATCTGCCATGGCTGCATATTCCCATTCGTCCAGAGAGGGCAATCGTTTTCCCTGGCATTGACAAAATTTCTTGGCAACAAACCAGGAAACATTGGTAACTGGTGCATTACTTAAATTAGAGGTACCATAATTAAAATCACTCTGCCATTGAGACAAATAACTTTTATCGGCAAAAAGAGCTATGATTTTGGAACGACTATTCTCAGGATGTTTTTTTAAAAATACCAAAAACTGAGCATTTGTCACCGGATAAATATCGAGATTAAAGGCTTTGACCTGCGCAGGTTTTTTGCTAGTGGCGCCGTAAAGGGGAACAAAAGTCCCCTTTTCTATAGCTGCCATTTTGGTGTCTTGAGCCCATAGCGATGGTGCTATTAGTAATAGCAAAGCAATCATGACTCTTTTCCGATGTAACATGGCTTATTTTTTAATTTGTGGTATTATTTTCTTTGTGCTTTTACCATTGCAGCTGTTACTTTAGATTTATTATTACCCCAACTGGAGTATACGTAGGTTAATACATCTGCAATTTGTAAGTCCGTTAATGCTTGCGCTGGCATCGCTGTGGTATATTTTTTTTCGTTCACTGTTATGGGTGCACTGGAACCTTTAATAACCTGTTTAATCGCGCGATTTACGTCCGCATTCAAATAATCTGATTTAGCCAAAGGAGGGAAAGCTCCTGGAATTCCCAGCCCGGTAGCCTGATGGCAAGCGATGCAGGTTTTGGTATAAACCTCTTTTCCTTTATCAGCTAAATAAAGTGTTTTATTTGCTTCTTTTTTGGGAATGGTTATCATAGTGTCCTCTTTTGAAAACGTATTAAACCCTTGTAAAGCTAAACCTAGTGCTACTACTCCTAAAACATATTTTTTCATGATTTTTAAAATTAAATTATTGTATTTATTATTTTCGTTGTGTTTTTACCATTGCCGGTGTAACTACGGTTTTATTATTGCCCCAACTGCTGTATACGTATGTTAAAACAGCTGCTATTTCATCATCCGTTAAGTTCTGACTGGGCATTACACTGTTAATTTTGCTGCCATTTACAGTGATTTCACCACTCAATCCCCTTATGACCGTACGAATGGCTCTCTTAGGATCGGTGTTCAGAAAATCAGATTTTGCGAGTGGAGGGAAGGCATGAGGAATACCCTGACCTTCTGATTGGTGACAGGCAAAACAAGTCGTTCCAAAAACTGCTTTTCCAGCTTTAATTTGTTCGGGAACTGTTTTTAATACAGTAGATTTTGCTGTTTTTTCTCCTTCCGGCATGTTTTGAATGGTACCACCTTCTGGCAAATAAATTCCTTCCTGCGTAGTACCAGAATACACTTTTTTGTTTTCATCCCCGGTTACTTTTAGCATTCCTAAGGCTCCTTTATTGAATGCTCTAAAAATAGAGTGGTCTACCAGAATAAATGTTCCCGGAACATCAACTTTAAATTCTACAATGGCAGCGCCACCAGCAGGTATCATTGTAGTTTGGACATTTTTATTGATCATTTCGCCGCCTTCAATATGAACCTTGTCGAAGATTTCACCAATAACGTGGAAGGAGGAAACTAAATTTGGACCTCCATTTCCCAGATAAATACGGACCGTTTCTCCTACTTTAGCAGTCAGGGCATTATCACCCGCAATAGCCCCTACTTTTCCGTTGAAAACAACATAATCAGCATCTTCTTTTACCGCTTTATTCATATCAAAAGGCTGCAGGCCCTGCGCTCCATAACTTCCTTTTGTATAAAAATCCCCTTGCATAACGTAGTACTCTTTGTCAACTGGAGGTAATCCCCCTTCTGGCTCCACCAGTATTAATCCGTACATTCCATTGGCAATGTGCATCCCAACAGGAGCGGTAGCACAATGGTAAACATACAAACCTGGATTTAAAGTTTTAAAATTGAATACTTTTTCATGCCCGGGTGCTACTACTGAAGAAGCCGCTCCTCCTCCCTGTCCTGTGACCGCATGTAAATCGATGTTGTGAGGCAATTTATTGTCCGGATGATTTTTTAAGTGGAATTCAACTTCATCACCTGCGCGGGTTCTAATAAAACTTCCTGGTACAGAACCTCCAAATGTCCAATACATATATTTCGTACCATCGACCATTTCCCCTTCTTCCTCTCTAATTTCCATATTAACGATCAGCTTCATGGCCTGACGGTCACCAACAGGTTTTGGAACAGCAGGGGGAGCGGTAAGTTCAGCTTCTTTTTGGCCTTGAACTTTAATAGCTTCGTAATATTTAGCATCTTTTTCCTCTTTTTGGGAATAAGAAAATAGACCAAGCACGACCAACAGGGCAACGACAATTATCTTAGTTTGTTTGTTTAAAGTAAGTGGGATTTTCATAATTTTAAGTGTTAAATTCCTTATGATTTCTAACGTAAAAATAAAAGATGATTTTGTCTTTTATTATGACATTTGTCATGTTTTTAACTTTTATTTAAGAGTTTATTTAAATAAGAGCAGCACTAATAAAAGGAGTCCCAGAACCGAGATCAAACCCACTTTCCAAAAAAAATTTGCTTTTTTCAATTCCATAAATTCGAAAGAAACCAGCAGGAATTTGATGGCGGATATTCCTAGAATTACGCCGCCAGCAAGTGGAGAAACAGCAATTGTATACGAAATCAGGGCGGTTGAAACCGTCAATACAATCAATACACTATAGGTAAATACTAATTTTTTTTTCATCTTTTAAAAGATCAGGTAAAGAACGGGGAATAAAATCAGCCAAATTAAATCGCACATATGCCAGAAGGCTGCGCAGGCTTCAATGTCTTCAGTGGCTGTGTCCGAATTTTTCTTTATCATTCCGTAGTTCGTCCAGATTAAAATGACCAATCCCATAATGACATGAATAAGATGAAAACCGGTCAATAGCCAATAAAACGTAAAAAATATATTGGTTTCTAATGCAATTCCAGATTCTATTTTATGATAGTACTCCACACTTTTTAAAATTAAAAAAAGAGTTCCGCCAAGCATTGTCAATTTAAAATACAAAGAGGACTTTGTACGATTGTTGTTTTTAAACTCCTGTACAGCATTGGCCATAAAAAAACCACTAGTCAATAAAAAAACTGTATTTATGACTCCAAAAGTAGTATTGAGCTGCAATCTGGATTGATGAAATAATTCCGCTTGATCGCTTCCGTAAAAAATGAAAGCCAAAAGTGCCATTCCAAAGGTGACCAATTCTAAAAAAATAATAATCCACATTAAAAGGCCTCCAGGCGGGTAGTAAATATTTTTGTAATTTATTTTAACTGTGTCCATTTTATTTATAAGTTTGATTAATCCCAATCCAATAATCGCTTTTCACCTTCAATTTTCTTGATGTCAGTTATATCCTGTGACATTTCAATGACACCTTTGTAGTTTTTATCGGTATCTCTAACAGCAAAATACCGAATGTAAATCAGGCGTTCTTTATAATTAATCCAAAACGAAGATTCATTTTTTGTTCCTTTTCTAAATTCGTCCAAAATTTTAAGAACAGTTCCAACACTTTTGGGAGGATGACAAAATTTTACTTCGCGGCCGATAATTCCGGCACTTCTTGGAAAAACACGTTCTTCTCCACGATTATAGAAAATAACTTTGTCGTTTTCATCCACATAAGTAAGATCCAATGGCATGGTTTTAAACAATAAATTCACCTGTGCTACAGTCATAAATCCCTCGTCAAAATGGGAAGTGTTTTCTAAAGAAATAGTCATTTCCCTTTTGGTAAAATCTTCACTCGGATGAATATATTGGACATTTGGAAATGCTACAGGAGCATTCGGAAGCATCCACCCAATTTCCGCTTCGCCTGCTCGCATTGCAATCCAATCATTTTCGTCTAAGACATCGAGGGCATTTGGAAATAAAACGGTTTCTTCCATTTGCATTAATCTGTAAATTCCATTGACAAGGAAAGAAGTATTTTCATTGATTTTTTCCGGGTTGTTTGTTTTAAGATAGTACTGAATTAAACGAAATTGTTCTCTCAAGTTATCATGAAATGACCACATGCCTTGTGAAGGCCCTACCCATCCTTTTTTTTCAAGAAATGGAAAAAGCTGATTTTCTTTTCGGGCGAATCGTTTCTCAATGGTATGCAGTTGATTGAAAATACTAGTGTAGTTCTGCAGATCATTTGCCGGATCTGCAACGGACAGTTGCTCTAATAGAGTATGAATAATATCGTTTTCCTGAAAGTAAACCTGAACGGGATGGCCTTCGGGAAGTTTTGTGGTATTAGAAGTTTGAGTCATCTTATTATTTATTTTTGATATTTAATTTTTTCATATAATTTCACAAGTGATTGCAGCAGCTCGACCGGAGTTGTTAAAATTTGATAGTGATTTTGCCCGAACATTTGTGGCAAGTAGTATTTCGCCTGGGCCTCAATGGCGAGCGCATAGGAATTGATATTTCTCAAGTTGAGTTCCCGAAGCGCTTGTTTTACATCATTTATCCCATATTTTCCTTCGTATTTATCGTAGTCGTTGGGTTTTCCGTCAGAAATAAGGATGACCCATTTGTTTTTGGTGTTTCTTGTATCCAGTCGTGCGCCGGCATGTCGCAAGGCAGCACCAATTCGCGTGTACCCGTTGGGTTCTATTGCGCCAATTTTATGTTTGGCCGTATGCCAATTTTCATCAAAATCCTTGACCGTTAAATAGGTGGAGAAGTTCCGTGTTTTAGAATAAAAACTGTCAATTGAAAAATCGATATTGAATTCGTTTAAGATTTCCCCAAAAAGAATCGAAACCTCTTTTTCTACATCAATCACCCGATTTCCTGCAGCATAGCCATCACTGGAAAGACTAATGTCCAATAGTATCAGAATAGATAAATCCTTTTCTTTTTTTCGGTTTGAAATGTATATTTTTTCCGATGGTGTTCTTCTGGAATGTACATCGACATACAAATCAGTAATGGCATCGATATCAAATTCATCACCTTGTGTCTGGCGTTTTTGTTGCTGCATGCTGTTGTTGACATTGGTCAGCATTTTGCGCAGACCCACTAAAGTGGACGCGTTTTTTCTAATGGTGTTTTTGTAATAATTGGAATCTGTTTTTTGTTGTGATTTTGGATATACTTTACAGAAATTTTCTTTGTAAACGCGTTTGTTGAAATCCCATTCATTATAGGTAAGATGAAGACCTTTTGCATCGACTTCCGCACTTTCTGAAAGGGTGGTGTTTTCAATAAAATCAGCCTGATATACCGAATGTGCCGTGTCATCAACACGAATGGTGTATTTCATATTCAATTCTTCCAACGCATCCTGATGGTCTTCCAATTCATCGGAACCATCAAAATCGCGCCATACTCCATTGAATTCTTCGGCAGTATCTACTTTTTCAAAATTATGCATCATCACATAATCTTCCTGTTGTTTTTTGTCAACTTCTACAGTTATTATTGCTTCAACTGCTTTTGATTTTAATAGGGTCAGAGGTTGATTTTCACTCCCTTTTTTTGTTTTGTCCGAAAAATTTTGAAGCAGGGTATCCCTGTTTTGTTCTGTTTCATTTTGCATCCATTTCCCATAAATCCAAGAGAAGTCAACAGTGCTTTTTCGGTTTGTTTTTCTAGTGAAATGCTGTTTTGTTTCACTATGGAATTTTGCATCAATAGCGAATTCTTCAAATAGAATGGCTAGAATTTTTTGGGATGCTTCTAATGCTTTTAATTGAGAGAGGGCTAACGGTTGTTCCTTTTCTTCGAAAGTCCAATTGAGATGTAACCGCTGTTGTATGCTGAGGTATACAATTCTGAAAAGATAAAAAGTGTGATTGTCGCCTTTGGTCGGCAATTCGGCAAAGGAAATTGGAAGGAAAAAATTGTTGTTTTTATAGCCTCCTTCACGTTCCGCAGGATAAATTTCAATAGGATTTCCTGTTAAAGCACGTGCCAAAATGGTCAATCGCGGTTTTATTTCATTTAAATATACCGTTCTGTTAAGAATTTCAACATCAATTTTTTTAGACTTTTTAAAATGTCTGACAAACTTTCCATATATGTATTCATCTATTTCAAAACCCATTTTCTTAAAGTTTACAATGTTCAATCTTGTTTTTAGCTTTGTTTTTACTGTTATAAAAAGGACGATTGAATACTCTTTTCTATAGCATCAAATTACATAAGTCTTTCAATGCTCCTATTGTTTGTAAATCGTCAGTTAAGGGTTCTACAACCGCGACATGAACGGACAAGCGTTTTGGAAGTCCGCTGTGAATTATTTTGGCAGCATCAATTAAAAGGCGGGTTGAAACGGTTTCGGTTAACCCTAATTCGGTTAAGTTTCTGATTTTGTTTCCAATAGCTACCAGCTTTTTTGCGGTATCCTGATCAATTTGAGTTTCATTAACCACTATTTCAATTTCAATTTTGGCCTCTGGGTATTCAAAAGAAACGGCAATAAATCTTTGACGAGTAGATGGTTTTAGTTCTTTGAAACCTCTTTGATAACCCGGATTAAAGGAAGCGACAAGCATAAAATCCTGATGTGCTTTTACGGTTTCGCCTAGTTTGTCAATGAAAAGTTCTCGTCTGTGGTCGGTCAAAGAGTGAATGGCAACAATTACATCAGGACGCGCCTCGGCAACTTCATCCAAATAAATAATAGAACCTTCCTTTACTGCTGTTGTTAGCGGACCGTCAAGCCAAATTGTTTCAGCTCCTTTAATAATGAAACGGCCAATTAAATCGGTAGAAGAAGTTTCCTCATGACAACTGATCGTGATGATTTTTTTATCCAGTTGATGTGCCATGTGCTCAATGAAGCGGGATTTTCCTGTTCCTGTTGGTCCTTTTAATAGCAACGGAATTTTATTTTTATAGGCATGTTCAAAGACTTCTTTTTCTTTGCCTACGGCATGATAATAAGGGGTGGTTTGTATCATTTCAGTTGTATTAAAAAAACAGGACGCGGTAACAATTGTCTGGAAATATAATTCTTAAAAACCGTTGCTAAAGCGTCCTGATAAAAAAATGAATTAGTAAATTATTTAATCTCTAAAGCTTGATCCGTAGGTTTCCCGTATTTGATGAAATCATAGATGAAAAGTCCAATTCCGGTGGTAAACATGGTAGCACAAATGAGAAGTACTACAAAATGAATGCTGATCTCGTTTTGAACATCCATGAATTCCATTTTCATTTTCCGCTCCATATATACCTGTGCAACACCAGCCACACCAAAAGCGACAGTCATTCCTAAAATACCAATGTTGGATAACCAAAAAGCAGCGTGACCATGTGTGCCGTCAAATCGTTTTCTTCCTGTTAAATTAGGCAGTGCATAACTAATCATCGCCAGAACAATCATCGCGTATGCACCCCAAAACGCATAATGCGCGTGCATTGCTGTCACTAAAGTTCCATGGGTATACAAGTTTGTTTGTGGTAAGGTGTGTGCAAAACCAAGTAATCCTGCTCCAACAAAAGAAACAATAGAGGAACCGATAGTCCAAAAAAGAGCAATTTTGTTAGGATGACTTTTTTCTCCTTTGCGGTACATATTTACCGCGAATAAAGCCATAGCTAAGAAAGCTAAAGGTTCTAAGGCAGAGAAAATCCCGCCAACAATCAACCAAATTTTGTTTACCCCGATGTAGTAGTAGTGATGGCCGGTTCCCAAAACTCCAGAGAGGAAAGTAAGGCCAACAATTACGTACAGCCATTTTTCAATAACTTCCCGGTCTACTCCGGTTAATTTGATTAACAGAAATGAAAGAATACCTCCCATGATTAATTCCCAAACCCCTTCTACCCACAGGTGAACTACCCACCAACGAAAGAACGAATCCATCACCTGACTGTCAAACCAAATCATTCCTGGTAAATAGAGTAGGGCTGAAAAAAACAAACCCATTACGAGTACCAGGGCGGTTGTGGTCTGGCGTTTTCCTTTGAACAGCGTTCCCAAAATTAAGCCTAAGAAGAGCAATACATTTGCAACTACTAAATAGTCTAATTCTCTTGGGATTTCAAGAAATTTTCGTCCTTCCCAATGGTTAAAGTGAAAACCAACAATGGCAACAACGCCAACAATGGCTAATGATATTAATTGTACATAAGCCCATTTTACACTTATTAATTCGTGCTGCGCTTCCTCCGGAATGATATAATAGGCAGCGCCCATAAAGCCTGATAACAGCCACACCACCAGTAAATTGGTATGCACCGCGCGTGCTACATTAAAAGGAATAATTTCATGCAGTCCTTGAATACCTATTCGGTCAAAACCCATGATAAACCCGTAGATAATTTGTAAAGAGAATAAAAGCATGCACAAGGCAAAAAACCAATAGGCTACTTTTTGTGATTTATATTTCATAATGAATGCTATTAATTATTTATCTTTAGATAAAGGTGAAACGATGCGGTCGAAACCATTTAAGTCCAGTTTTCCAATCCATTTTAAATAAGCGACTACTGCAGCAGCATCTTTTTCGTTCATTTTATAGGCGACCATTTTCCGTCCTCTCGGAGCCCAGGGAATTGGCGATGTTAAAACTGCTTTGATGTATCCTTCGCCGCGGCGTTCAACAACTTTTGTTAATTCGGGAGCATAATATCCTCCTTCTCCCATAATGGTGTGACAGCCCATACAATTATTGGATTCCCAAATTTCTTTTCCCCGCACAATCTTTTTATCAATCTTTCCGTAATTGGTTTGATCGTTTCTGGGCATAAATGAATAAATGGTCAATGCGATAAAGATTAAAAAGGTGACCAGAGTTCCTCCCAGAAAAAATGCTCTTGCCTGTGATTTTGAAAGCATAATTATCAGTTTTTGTTAATTAAAAATATTTTTTTAATAAAGGACAAAAATGTCTTTTATTTGTTTAATGCAAATTACGTATTGAAAAAAAAGATAAAACATGATAAAAATCATTTTTATAAATTTCTTTTGGGGTCAATATAAATTTATAAAATAAGGAAAAAAACGAATTGTAATGTATTGTTAATAGCTTTTTTATCAAAAAAAATGGGTTGATAATTTAATTCGGATAAAATTGTCCTTTATTAAAAAATTGACTAAATTTGTAAAAGATATCAGAATTATAAAAATGAAATTATGGAAACTTTAGAAAAAATGACAATTGGAGAATATGTAGCAAAAGATTTTAGAACTGCAGCAGTTTTTTCAAAACACGGAATTGATTTTTGCTGCAAAGGAAACCGAACTATTGAGGAAGCTTGTGATAAAAAAGATATAGATACCAATGGTTTACTGGAACAATTAAATACGGTTTTATCCACAAAAAATGACAGTGCTATAGATTTTAAATTATGGCCTTTGGATTTACTGGCGGATTATATTGAGAAAACCCATCACCGTTATGTGGAAGAGAAAACGCAGCTGATACTTCCTTTTTTAGATAAATTATGTAAAGTGCATGGAGCTGGTCACCTTGAATTGTTCGAAATCAACGAGCTCTTTAAAGGCTGTGCAGGTGAATTAGCGCAGCATATGAAAAAAGAGGAACTGATTTTGTTTCCATTCATAAAAAAAATGGTGAAAGCAACCCTTACAGATGAATTACTTGATCAGCCCCATTTTGGGACAATTAAAAATCCTATAGCCATGATGATGGAGGAACATGAAACCGAAGGGGATCGTTTTGTTAAAATTGCCACATTGACCAATAATTATACGCCACCGGAAGATGCTTGTAATACGTATCGTGTGACTTTTGCGATGTTAGAAGAATTTGAGCAGGATTTACACAAACACATTCATTTAGAAAACAATATTTTGTTTCCAAAAGCGGCAGATTTAGAAAAAGAATTCTCCACGCAGGAATAAAAGCAACGTCAAAAATACCGCAAACTAAAATCATCAAATGCTATGGAAAAATATGTTATTAAAAGAAACGGCGAATACAAACCTTTTGAACCTTTTAAAATAAAAGACGCAATTGAAAAATGCTTTCTGAGTGTTTCCATGGCAATTGATGAATCTATTTTTGAAAACATTAATAACGACTTACTGGCCAAAGAAACTTGGGCGGTGGAAGAAATTCAGGATTTGATTGAGAAAAATCTTTTCGAAAAACAGTATTTTAAAGTTGTGCGCTCCTTTATGTTGTTCCGGCATACACGCAAATTACAGCGGGAGCACAGTAATGGTCTTAATGAAGACACGACTTATGTTGACAGTACCCAAACCATCGAAGAATACATAGAACAAACCGATTGGCGCATCAATGCCAATGCGAATACCTCTTATTCTAACGCGGGTTTGGTGAATAATGTCGCCGGTAAAATCATTGCCAATTATTGGTTGGATAAAGTCTACAACAAAGAAGAAGGATATGCGCACCGCAATGGGGATATACATATTCATGATTTAGATTGCCTGACGGGATATTGTGCAGGCTGGAGTTTACGGGTCTTGCTTAACGAAGGTTTTAATGGAGTTCGTGGGCGTGTGGAAAGCAAAGCACCCTCTCACTTTAAAGAAGCCTTGGGGCAAATGGCTAATTTTTTGGGTATTCTTCAAAGCGAATGGGCGGGTGCCCAAGCCTTCAGTTCATTCGATACCTATTTGGCTCCATATGTTTTTAAGGATGATTTATCTTTCGATGAAGTGCTAAAAGCCGTTCGCAGTTTTGTTTATAATTTAAATGTACCCGCTCGTTGGGGACAATCTCCTTTTACCAACATTACGCTTGATTGGGTTGTTCCTGAAGATTTGAAAACACAAATTCCTACGAAGAATGACTTTCATTTTTTCGAAAATAATTTTGAATACGATCTTATAATAAGAGCCCGAGAAAGAGGGGTTACAAAGTTGACGGATTTGCGATACGGGCATTTTCAGAAGGAGATGAACCTGATCAATAAGGCCTATTATACCGTAATGACTGAAGGAGATGCAAATGGACAACCTTTTACTTTTCCGATTCCAACAGTAAATATCACTGAAGAATTCGATTGGGACGGAGAAAATACCGATTTGCTTTTTGAGAATACCGCTAAAATTGGGTCGTCTTATTTTCAGAATTTCATTGGAAGTCAGTATATTGTGGATGAAAACGGTAATAAAGAAGAAAACCCGAATGCCTATAAACCCAATGCTGTTCGCAGTATGTGCTGCCGTTTACAACTCGATTTACGCGAATTATTAAAACGTGGAAATGGTCTTTTTGGCAGTGCTGAAATGACAGGAAGCATTGGCGTGGTCACTATCAATATGGCTCGTTTGGGTTATTTATTTAAAGGAAATAAAGAAGTACTGTTCCAACAATTAGATCGGTTATTGTATCTTTCTAAATCAACGTTAGAGAAAAAAAGAGTATTCATTCAGGAAATGTATGACCGAGGTTTGTATCCGTATACCAAAAGGTATTTGCAACATTTCAGAAATCATTTTTCAACTATTGGAGTGAACGGAATGAACGAGATGATTGTAAATTTTACTGGAAATAAAGAGGCGATAACTTCACCCTCAGGAATTGAATTTGCTTCTGAAATATTAGAACACATTCGCAACCGTATGAAAGAATTTCAGTCAGCAACCGGAAATTTATACAATCTGGAAGCCACTCCTGCCGAAGGAACTACCTATCGTTTTGCGAAAGAAGATAAAAAACGTTTTGCAGATATTTATCAGGCAGGGCAGCAAGAAAATATTTATTATACCAACAGTTCTCAAATCCCGGTTGACTATACTGAAGACCCTTTTGAAGCTTTGTTTTTACAAGATGAGTTACAATGTAAATATACCGGCGGTACCGTTTTGCATTTGTATATGAGTGAAAAAATCAGTTCCCCGGAAGCCTGTAAACAGTTTGTCAAAAAAGTCATCTCCAATTTCAAATTACCATACATTACCGTAACGCCTGTATTTAGCGTATGTCCTGTTCATGGATATTTGAATGGGGAGCATGAATTTTGCCCGAAATGTGATGATGTTATAATTGAGAATGAAAAAAATCTAAGGTGGAGCCACTGACTTAGAACTTTTAATTGCTGCCTTTTAATTTTAAACTAAACCTTAAACAATTTCGAATATGAAAACCACCAGTAATCCAATTTTAGAACAGCACCTGCATTTAAGAACCAAATGTCTTGTTTATACCCGTGTCATGGGGTATCACAGACCTGTAGAAAGTTTCAATATTGGTAAAAAAGGAGAACACAGACAACGCACCCATTTCAATGAAAGAAAATGTCAGTAATCCCATCTATAGTATAACGCCCTTTACTTTATTGGATTATGCGCATAAATCAGCTTGCATTCTTTGGTTTGCAGGCTGTAATATGCGTTGTTTATATTGTTACAATCCTGAAATTGTGCAGGGAAAAGGACTGATCTCCTTTGAAAAAGTGATTGTTTTCCTTCGTTCCCGTAAAAATTTATTAGATGCTGTAGTTTTTAGCGGAGGCGAATGCTTACTGCATAAAAATATTCTTGAGCTGATTGATCAGGTCAAAAAAATGGGTTTTTTGGTGAAAATTGACACTAATGGTTCAAAACCGGATGTTTTACACGAACTTCTCAAGAGCAAGTTAATTGATTATGTCGCTTTGGATTTTAAATCAATGCCTTCTTATTTTGAAAAAATCACACAGTCTAATCTTTTTTTACCGTTCGAAAAATCCTTGCATTTATTAATTGAAAGTGGGCTTTCATTTGAAGTACGCACCACAGTCCATTCGGATTTGATTAGTCAAAAGGATGTTCGAATGATGATTGATTATTTAGAAAACAACAATTATTTTGGGGCTTACTACCTTCAATATTTTGTGAATGATGTGCCAACATTAGATAAGTTAGGATATTCTTTCAGAGAATTAGAAAACACAACCCTTTCTAGAAAAAGAATCAAAGTGCATTTTAGAGGTTGATTTTGATTAGGAATGCGTTCCTCTTGTACCACTTTTTAATATAATTTTATCGAGTTACTTACATAAAAAACACTTATATTTATAGTAAATACAAGGATATGGAAAAGATATTTCAGGGTGAGAATATTTTAGAGTTTATAAAGACATTCCCAGACGATCA